>JAMWZG010000169.1:1741-6755 GCA_024304855.1 Paracoccaceae bacterium | reverse complement strand
CACGACCGGCAAACCGAACCTGTCAAACCGCGCCGCATCGCCATTGGCATTCAGCGCCAGACAGCCCACCTGCCCCGCCAGCCGCGCGATGATCTCCTCCAGCACGACCCGCGCGCCCGCCAGCGGCAACAGGCATTTGTCGCCGCCCCCCATGCGACGCGCCTGCCCTCCGGCCAGAATGACCCCTGCAACCTGCGTGATCGGCAATTGAATCTCCCCCCACCACCGCTTAGGGGTAGGCCACGCCCCGTTCTAAAGGCAGAAGATGACCCTCACCACCACCAAATCCGTCTATTGGAAGGGCGTCCGCGACGGCGCGCCCTTCATCTTCGTGGTCGCCCCCTTCGCGCTGCTGTTCGGCGTGGTCGCGACCGAGGCCGGGCTGAACGTCTGGGAAGCACTCGCCTTTTCGGTGGTGGTCATCGCCGGGGCCGCGCAATTCACCGCGATCCAGCTCATGCAGGAAAACGCCCCCACGATCATCGTGCTGGCCTCGGCGCTCGCGGTGAACCTGCGCATGGCGATGTATTCCGCCTCGCTCACCCCGCATCTGGGGGCCACCCCGCTCTGGCAGCGGGCGCTGGCCGCCTATATGATGGTGGACCAATCCTATGCCTGCTCGATCCTCGCCTATGAGCAGAACCAGCGCTGGACGCCGGCGCAGAAAATGGCCTTCTACTTCGGCGCCGTCACGCCGGTGATCCCGGTCTGGTATGCCATGACCGTGGCCGGTGCGCTGATCGGCTCCTCCATGCCGGCGGGCCTCGCGCTGGATTTCGCGGTGCCCATCACCTTCATCGCGATGATCGCCCCCGCCCTGCGCACGCTCGCGCATCAGGCGGCGGCGGTGGCCTCGGTTGTGCTGGCCCTCAGCTTCGCTTTCGTGCCCTTCAACCTCGGCCTCATCATCGCAGGCATCGGCGGCATGATGGTCGGCGCACAGGTCGAACTCTGGATGAACCGGAGGGCGCAGGCATGACCGACCCCATCATCGCCAAGGGCACGCTCTGGACCGTCATCATCCTGCTCGGTCTGGGCAGTTTCGCCCTGCGCTTCGTCTTTCTGGGCCTGATCGGCAATCGCCCGATGCCCGACTGGCTGATGCGCCACCTGCGCTATACCGCCGTGGCGGTGCTGCCCGGTCTGGTCGCCCCGCTGGTGGTCTGGCCCAATGCCACCGGCGGCGTGCTCGACCTGCCGCGCCTCGCCGCAGCGCTCACAACGCTGGCGCTCGGCTATTACACCAAGAACGTGCTCATCGCGATCTTCGGCGGCGCGGGCGTGCTCTACCTGCTGCTCTACCTGCTGGGCTGAGACAGGCGCAAATCGGCGCAGATCCCCGCCCCGCGCGCCCCGTTTCTTCTTGCCGCAAATATCCCCCGCGGAGCGTCCGACACCGCCAAAGCCACGCCGCCCGCCGGTTCCGCGCCCGCCTATTCCGCCGCTGCCGCCGCCTGCGAGGCCTTCACCCGCTCGGCGTCAAAGGCTTCCAGCGCCTTGAAACGGTCCGCATCGTCATATTCATAAAGCCGCTGGGTCGTGGCCCCCGGCAACTGGCCGAACTGCTCCGCCAACTGGTTGGGGAACCATGTGCTGCGGATCGCCCCGTTCAGCCCCGGCACATCGCTGAGCAGGTCCGAGGTGCTGCGCGCGCATTGTGCCCGCGGGATCGGCCCCTGCGCCAGAACGCGAGCCAGCACATCCTCGGCCACCTGCGGCGGCACTTCGACATGCTGCACGATCACATGGAACGTCTCGCGCGCGTGAAACCGGGTATAGGTATCCTCCATCACCGGGGTCACGCCGTAAATCACGTCATTCTTCGTGGCGATCCGCGGATGCCGGAACGACCCCGCCGGATCAAAGATCACCCGCTGGCTGCCATTCACCATCAAGGATGTATGCGCCCCCGACCCGTTGGAATTGTTCACCATCGTGAACAGCGTCAGCGCGGGCGGCCCGTCATGGCGATAGATCTTCTCGCGCAGCTCGGCATCTGTCACCGTTTGCGTGGGCTCCGGCACCGGAGCACAGGCCGACAGGCCGACCATGACCGCAAGGGCCAGTGCAAGACGTGGCATCGTCATGGCAAACCTATCGCAAGAAATCCGCAGGGCAGCAGCAGGATCAGCTATTGACCAGCGCCATGAACAGCAGGATGCCGATGATCACGACAACGGACCAGACCGTGAAACGGACGAATCCCTCAAAGGTCTTTTCCTGAACCTCGGTGTTCATCTCGCCGTGCTTGTGCTCTGCCATGGGGATCGTCCTTCTCTTGTTCCAGCCTGCCACCGCAAGATGGCGTTTGGCGTGGCAATACCGCAATTCCCCGCCGCTGTCATCCTGTCAAAACGGCGCAGCGCCCGGAAATATCGCAGCGTTTCCACCTGCGCCCCACCTCATCCCTGCTCCAGCCGCCGCGCCAGCAGAAACCCGATCCGCTTGGGCGCCTCCTCCGGCGCGGCCTTGGGCATCGCCTGCAAGATCACGCTCAACTGGCTGACATGCTGGATCAGTTGCGTCGGCACCCCGTCCGCGTCCCGGCCATGGAATGTCAGGATGTCGGGATCGAAAAACCCCATCCCCTCGATCTGCAAGACCCCGGCCTCGCTGCCCGCGAATCCCATGGCCACCTCATGCGCCTCGTCCAGCCCGGCCTCGAACTCCTGGATATAGATCACCAACCGCTCATAGGCCCATTCCGCCGGGCTCTTGTCCGCAATATCCACCGCCCCCAGATCCGAGGCCACCTGCTGCACCGCCGCCGCATCGCTGTCGGCATGAACGTCACAGCGGCGCGGCAAGACCGGATCGCGCTCATGCGCCTCGGCCACGGTGCTGATCGCGCGCGTCAGGTCGGTGCCGCTCTTGCTCTCCATCGCCTGCCTCTCTGACCGCATCAGCGCGCAATCTGCCACAACCGCGCGCGTCAGCGCGTAATCTGCCCTCCGCGCGCGTCAGCGCGCAATCTGCCACAACCACGCCCCGTCCGCGCCCTTCTCCCGCGTCACCTGCCCAAGGTGATGCAGATGGTTCAGATGCGCAACGGTTTCCACCAGCGCCAGACCATAGGTCCCCTCGTCGATCCGCCGCTTGAACAGGGGCGCGAAACAATCCGCCGCCACGCGCGGCGCCTCCAGATGCGCCAGCAACCGCCGCAATCCGCCGTGATGGTTCTCGATCAACTGCCGCATCCGGAACGGCAACCCCGTGAACGGCAGCTTGTGGCCCCCCAGAACCAGATGCTCCTCCCGCGCCAGCCCGCCCAGCCGCTCGCAAGCCTCCAGCCAGTCGGCCAGAGGATCGGCCTCGGGCTCGGTCGCATAGACCCCGATATTCGGACTGATCGAGGGCAGGATCTGATCGCCCGAAATCACCAGATGGCAGTCCCGGCTCCACAGCGTCAGATGCTCGGGCGCATGGCCCGCGCCCATATGCACATCCCAATCGCGCCCGCCCGCGCGGATCACATCGCCCTGCTGGATGCGCCGATACCCCACCGGCAAAGGATGCGCGATATCGGCAAAGTTGAAAGGCCGCTCCTGACGCCGCTTGTCATAGATCGCACCATCCATCCCCGCGCGCCGCCAGAACTCCAGCGCCTGCGCACTCGGCCGCTCCTCGGTATCCAGGATCAGCATCCGCGCCATCAGCCACGCCGTCCGCGTGGTCCACAGCTCCGCCCCCTGATGCTGCATCAGCCAGCCCGCCATGCCCACATGATCGGGATGATGATGCGTCAGGATCACCCGCCCCACTGGCCTGCCCTGCAACACGCCCGCCAGCAGATCCTCCCAGATCGCCACCGCCTTTCGCGAATGCACGCCGGTATCGACGATGGTCCAGTGATCGCCCTCGTCCAGCGCGTAGATATTGACGTGATCCAGCGCCATCGGCAGGGGCAGCCTGATCCACAGCACCCCCTCGGCCACCTGCAACGCCTGACCGGGTTCGGGCGCTGTCTCCCAGGGGTAACGGATGCCGCCGCCCGCCCCGTCCATCACGCGCACAACTCGGCGTCGCTCATGGCATAAAGATCATCCGCCCCCGCCATCGCCTGCACCAGCAAGCCCGCATGTTCCGGCAACAGCCGGTTGACATAGAACCGCGCCAGCTTGACCCGTGGCCCCTCGCCCCCTTCCGCCATCGCGGCTTTCAGGTGGTAATGCGCCCCCAGCACCCGCGCAAAGGCGCGCAGGAACGGCACCGATCCGGCAAAGCGCGCGGTCATGTCCGACTGGGCCACCAGCCATTCCACCGCCTCGCGCAGCGATTCGCTGGCCTGCCAGACCTTCTCCGCCATCAGGGGATGCCGCCCGCGCGCCGTCTCGGCATGGGCCTCGATCTCGTCCAGCAGACGGAAGGCCGCCTCGCCGCCATCCATCATCTTGCGCCCGACAAGGTCCATCGACTGAATGCCGTTCGTGCCCTCATAGATCGCGGTCACGCGCACATCGCGGCTGAACTGCGCCGCGCCCGTCTCCTCGACAAAGCCCATGCCGCCATGCACCTGCACGCCCATCTCGGCCACGCTGATGCCGGTATCCGTGCCGAAAGCCTTGGCAATCGGCGTCAGCAGCGCCGCGCGCGCCTTGCACTCGGCCTCGCCTGTCGCGCCTGCCATGTCGATCGCCACCGCACAGGCCAGCGCGATGGACCGCGCCGCGAATGTCTCGGCCTTCATCGTCAGAAGCATCCGGCGCACATCGGCATGGTCCAGGATCGGCCCGCGCCCCTCGCCCACCGGGGTGCGCCCCTGCCGCCGGTCTGCGGCATAGGCCAGCGCGTGCTGCGTCGCGGCCTCGGCAATGCCGATCCCCTGCGCGCCCACACCCAGACGGGCATTGTTCATCATGGTGAACATCGCGGCCATGCCGTCATGCTCCTCCCCGATCAGCCAGCCGGTCGCACCCTCATATTGCATCACGCAGGTCGGGCTGCCATGCAGACCCATCTTGTGCTCAAGGCTCACCACCTTCAGACTATTGGCCACACCGGGATTGCCCTTGGC
>JAMWZG010000169.1:0-1731 GCA_024304855.1 Paracoccaceae bacterium | reverse complement strand
CAACTTCGGCACCAGAAACAGGCTGATCCCCTTGGTCCCCGCCTTGCCATCCGGCAGACGCGCCAGCACCAGATGACAGACATTGGCGCTGAAATCATTGTCGCCCCAACTGATATAGATCTTCTGCCCGGTGATCGCATAGCTGCCATCCCCGTTCGGCACCGCCTTTGTGGACAGCGCACCCACATCGCTGCCCGCCTGCGGCTCGGTCAGGTTCATCGTGCCGCACCATTCCCCCGTCACCAGCCTGGGCAGATAGACCGCCTTGATCTCATCGCTCGCGTGATGCTCCAGCGCCTCGATCTGGCCCTGCGTCATCAACGGGTTCAGCTGCAACGACAGACAGGCCCCGCTCATCATCTCGTTCACCGCCGTCGTCACGGCCATCGGCAGACCCATGCCGCCGAAATCGGGGCTGGCCGCAATCGACACCCAGCCGCCGTCCGCGATCGCAGCATAGGCTTCGGCGAAACCGGGCGTGGTGCGGACCTTGCCATTCTCCAGCTTTGCGGGATGCAGATCGCCCGCCCGCTGCAACGGGGCCAGCTTCTCCTCGCACAGTTTGCCCGCCTCGGTCAGGATCGCATCGGTCAGATCCGGCGTGGCATCCGCGAACCGCGCCGTGGCGGTGACGCGGGCCAGATCGGCGACATGGTCAAAGATGAAACGGAAATCCGCGACGGGGGCACGATAGGTCATGATCTTCTCCTCCTGCACGCGCGCCCGCCGCCACCTTGGCAAAGTCGCAGGGCGCTTGTATGCAATGGTATTGCCGTAACGTGAACCGAAGCGCCACAGCCTTCAACCGAAACGCGGCGTCATTGGACCGGACCGCATGACACAGACAGACCTGCTCTCGCCCGACGCCGCCGGGATCGCCCGCGCGGCACAGTATCTGGGCCAGGGCGCGCTGGTCGCCTTTCCGACGGAAACCGTCTACGGGCTGGGCGCCGATGCCCGCAACAGCCTCGCCGTGGCCCGCATATTCGAGGCAAAGGGAAGGCCCCGCTTCAACCCCCTCATCGTCCATGTCGCCAGCGCCGAACAGGCGCAGGACTATGTGGAATGGTCCGATCAGGCGCAGGCGCTCGCCACCGCCTTCTGGCCGGGTCCGCTGACGCTGGTGCTGCCGATCCGCCCTGATGCCGGCCTCTCCGATCTCGTCACCGCCGAGTTGCCCAGCCTCGCCATCCGCGTGCCCGCGCACCCTCTGGCCCGCGCGCTGCTCACCGCCTTCGGCGGCCCGGTCGCCGCACCGTCGGCCAACCCCTCGGGCCGGATCAGCCCGACGACAGCAGCGCATGTCATGGCCGGCCTCTCGGGCCGGATCGAGGCGGTGCTCGATGGCGGCCCCTGCCCCGTCGGCGTCGAATCCACCATCCTCGGCCTGACCGGCACGCCCACCCTGCTGCGGCACGGCGGCCTCGCCCAGGAAAGGATCGAAGCCCTTCTCGGCCACCCGCTGCAACAGGACACCACCCCCGGCAAACTCACCGCGCCGGGCCAGATGGCCTCGCATTACGCCCCGAACGCTCCCATCCGCCTCAACGCCACCACCGCCGCCCCGGACGAGGTGCTGCTCGGCTTCGGCCCGATGGGCTGCACCCTCAACCTCTCGCCCACCGGATCGCTGACCGAGGCGGCGGCCAACCTCTTTCCCCACCTGCACGCCCTCGACGCGCAAAGCGCCGCCACCATCGCCGTGGCCCCGATCCCCGACACCGGCCTCGG
>JAMWZG010000168.1:4691-6792 GCA_024304855.1 Paracoccaceae bacterium | reverse complement strand
CTGGTGACAAACGGTCTGGTCGAGGCTGGCCTGACCTATGCCGGGGCCGCCGCCTTCTCCACCCCCCGCCGCCTGACCCTCGCGGTTGAGGGGCTGTTGCCCCATTCGCCCACCCTGCGCGAGGAGCGCAAAGGCCCCCGCGTGGACGCCCCCGAACAGGCGATCGACGGCTTTCTGCGCGGCGCAGGCCTCACCCGCGACCAGCTCGAGGAGCGTGAGGTCGGCAAGGCCCGCGTCTTCTTCGCCGTCATCGAAAAACCCGGCCGCCCCGCCGCCACCATCGTGGCCGAGGTGCTGGAGGCCGCGATCCGCAACTTCCCCTGGCCCAAGTCGATGCGCTGGGGCACAGGCGCCCTGCGCTGGGTGCGCCCCTTGCAATCCATCCTGTGCATCCTCAGCGACGAGGCGGGGGCCGAAACCGTGCCCCTCACCCTGGACACCCTCACCGCCGGCAACACGACCGAAGGCCACCGCTTCATGGGCAAGGGCCGCTTTTCCGTAAATTCCTTCGAGGATTACGCCGCAAAGCTCAAGCAGAACCACGTCATCCTCGACCCCCAAGAACGCGCCGACGCCATCTGGGCCGAGGCCACCAATCAGTCCTTCGCCAACGGCCTTGACGTGGTCGAAGACGCGGGTCTGCTGGCCGAAGTGGCGGGCCTTGTCGAATGGCCCGTCGTCCTGATGGGCACCATCGACGAGGCCTTCCTGGGCCTGCCGCCCGAAGTGCTGCAAACCTCGATGCGCGAACATCAGAAATTCTTCTCAGTGCGCAACCCCAAGACCGGCCGCATCGAACGCTTCATCACCGTCGCCAATGTCGAAACCCGCGACCACGGCGCCACCATCCTGGCCGGCAACCAGAAGGTGCTGTCCGCCCGCCTCTCGGACGCGCGCTTCTTCTGGGACAACGACCTGCGCACGGTCAATTCCATCGGGCTCGAGGGCATGGCCGCCGGCCTCGCCTCCGTCACCTTCCACAACAAGCTGGGCAGCCAGTCCGACCGCGTCGCCCGGATCGAGGCGCTGGCGCGCGAGATCGCCCCGCTGGTCGGCGCCAAACCCGATCTGGCGGCTGAGGCCGCGCGCGTCGCCAAAGCCGACCTGCAATCCGAGATGGTGGGTGAATTCCCCGAACTTCAAGGGCTTATGGGCCGCTACTACGCCACCGCCGCAGGCCATGACACCAGCGTGGCCGAGGCCTGCGAGATGCATTACAAACCGCTCGGCCCCTCTGACGCCGTGCCCACGCACCCCACTTCCATCGCCGTCGCGCTGGCCGATAAGATCGACACGCTGACCGGGTTCTGGGCGATTGACGAGAAACCCACCGGCTCCAAAGACCCCTACGCCCTGCGCCGCGCCGCGCTGGGTGTGATCAGGTTGGTGCTGGTGAATGAGGTGCGGATTGGAATTCTCAGTTGTATCGAAGAAGGCCTGATCTTGAATTTGGCCGATCGCCTCAGTTCAGATCAAGTTGAACATCTCGCTGGCGACAAGGATGGCGAGGAATACTGGATTCAAGGTGATCGAGTTTGGTTTGGCGATGAAACCTTTGTGCCATTGAGTAAAGATGACGTTAGGGAGCTTGCAACTCATGGTCACTTAAGGGAGGTGGTTCAGGCAAAGCGCCGAATTCCTGCCCTCGTGGAACTATCCTCCGACCTCCTCGCCTTCTTCCACGACCGCCTCAAGGTCTATCTCAAGGATCAGGGCATCCGTCACGACGTGATCGACGCCTGCCTCGCTGATCCAAGTGGCGCGCCTTCCGGCGCGACTCCCGGCAACGACGACCTGACCCTGCTGGTCAACCGCGCCGAGGCGCTTGCCGCCTTCCTGAAAACCGATGACGGGGAAAACCTGCTGCAAGGCTTCAAACGCGCCGCCAACATCCTGTCCCAAGCCGAGGAAAAGGACGGCGTCGAATATTCCTATGGCGCCGACATCAAATTCGCCGAAACGGATGCTGAACGCGCGCTCTTCCACGCTCTCGACCGCGCCGAAGCCGCCATCACCCCCGCCATGAAGGCCGAGGATTTCGCCACCGCCATGTCCGCCATGGCCGCCCTGCGCGCGCCGATCGACGCCTTCTTCACGGCGG
>JAMWZG010000168.1:0-4681 GCA_024304855.1 Paracoccaceae bacterium | reverse complement strand
ACAATGCGGTGATCCGGCGCAACCGCCTCAACCTGCTCAGCCGCATCCGCAGCACCTGCCTTTCGGTCGCGGATCTGACCCGTCTGGACGGCTGACAACAGCTGTCACCAAAATCTGACACCGCCCCAAGGCTGCGCTTGCGTTGGGGCGGATCGGGCGTATTCTGCATGTGAATACGAAAGGTGCCGCAGTGCAGCATAACGACCCCGACCTGACCCTCATCACGCCGACCGCGCCGATCAAGGCCACCACCCATGGCGGGCGGGCGAAATGCCTGCAACGCCTCGCGCGGTTGGACCTGCCGGTGCCGCTGACCGTCGCCCTCAGCTTCGGCGCGGTGCAGCGGATCGCGGCGGGCGAGATGCCGGACATGCGCGCCTTGCTGGAACCCTTTGGAAATACGCCACTTCTCTGCGTGCGCCCCTCCTCGGAAGACCCCGATTGGGGCGGTCCCGGCGCGGTGCTCAACATCGGGATGAATGACCGCGTCTATGCCGACCTCAGCGCGCAACTGGGGCAGGATGCGGCGGCCGCCATCTATCTGCGCTTCGTGCAGGGCTATGCCATGCATGTCGCGCGCCTTGACCCGGACATGTTCGACGATGTGACACTGGACGGCCCCGAGGGGCTGGCCGAAGTCCTGCGCGCCTATGAGGCCGAGACCGAGGAAACCTTCCCCCAAGACCCCGCCGTCCAACTGGCCGAGGTGCTGCGCTCCATGGCCCGCGCCTGGTCCGGCACCACCGCGCGCCTGCTGCGGCAGGCCAAGGGCGCGCCCGCCGATGCGGGTCTGGGCCTTGTCGTGCAGGCCATGGCACTGGGGCTGGGGCAGGGGGAATGCGGCTCCGGCGTGATCCAGCTTGTGAATTCGCAGACCGGCTACAAGCAGATCACCGGGCGGTATCTGTCGCAAAGTCAGGGGCGCGACGCGCTGCAACGCGGCACCAATGCGCTTTACCTGGAACGCGACAGCCGGGGGCCATCCCTCGAAGACCTCGCCCCGCAGGCATTCGAGGAGTTGAAGGCGCATACGGCGCTCATGCGCCAGCGCCTGCGCGAGGAGATGCAGGCCGAATTCACCATCGAGAATGGCCGCGTGCATATCCTGGACGGGGTCCGCGTCGCCCGCAACGCCCGCGCCGCCGTGCGCATCGCCGTGGCCCTCGCCGAGGAGGGCATCATCCCGCGCGAGGAGGCGCTGCTCAGGATCGAGCCGCGCTCGCTCAACGAACTTCTGCACCGCCAGATCGACCCCAGCGCCCCGCGCGACCGTCTGGCAAAGGGCATCGCCGCCAGTCCGGGTGCCGCCACGGGCCGCATCGTCTTTACCGCCGCCGAGGCGCAGGCCAGCGCCGCGCGCGGCGAGCCTTGCATCCTCGTGCGCCGCGAAACCTCGCCCGAGGATATTCGCGGGATCCACGCCGCCGTGATCGGGCGCGGGCTTGGCCTGCCTTGCGTCGTGGGGGCCAGCGACATCCGCTTCAACCTGCGCAAGAACGCCCTGACCGCCCCGGACGGGCGCGAATTCCGCGCCGGTGACGTGATCACCATCGACGGCACCAACGGAGAGGTGCTGGCGGGCGAGCCTGCGATGCTGGAAGCCACGCAGGACGATGCCTTCCAGACCCTGATGGAATGGGCCGATGCGGTGCGTGACATCGGGGTGCGCGCCAATGCCGACACGCCCGCCGACGCGCAGACCGCCCGCAATTTCAAGGCGCAGGGGATTGGCCTGTGCCGGACGGAACATATGTTCTTCGAGGCGGACCGCCTGACCGTGATGCGCGAGATGATCTTTGCCGATGGCAGCAAGGACCGCCGTGCCGCCCTCGACCGTCTTTTGCCGATGCAGCGCGCTGATTTTGCGGAACTCTTCCGCATCATGCAGGGGCAGCCCGTCTGTATCCGCCTGTTCGATCCGCCCCTGCATGAATTCCTGCCCCATGACCGCGCCGGCCACCGCGAACTGGCCGAGGCGCTGGACCTGCCGCTCTCGGACGTGACCCGGCGCTGCGAGGCGCTGGCCGAATATAACCCCATGCTGGGGATGCGCGGTGTGCGTCTGGGCATCACCGTGCCCGAGATTTACGACATGCAGGCCCGCGCGATATTCGAGGCGACGATATTGGCCAGCAAGGATGGCGATCCTGTCGTGCCGGAAATCATGATCCCGCTGGTCTCGGCCAAGCGCGAGGTGGAACTGGTCAAAACCCGCGTCGATGCCGTGGCCGCGGCCGTGCGCAACGAATCCGGGGTGAATTTCACCTATCGTCTGGGCGTGATGGTCGAAACGCCCCGCGCCGCCCTGCGCGCGGGCGAGATTGCGCCGCACACGGCCTTTCTCAGCTTCGGCACCAATGACCTCACGCAGATGACCTATGGCCTCTCGCGCGATGACGCGGGCCGCTTCATGTCCGCCTATGTGCAGCAGGGTGTCTTTCCCGAAGATCCCTTCCACACCCTCGATCAGGACGGCGTGGGAGAGTTGTTGCAGATTGCGGCAACACGGGGGCGCGCGGCGCGCCCGAATCTGACCCTCTCGATCTGCGGCGAACATGGCGGCAGCCCCGAATCAATCGCCTTCTGCCGGGACGCCGGATTCGACTATGTCTCCTGTTCACCCTTCCGCGTGCCGGTCGCCAGACTGGCCGCAGCGCAATTGGCGGTGCGGGACAAGATCGGGTAGAACCCCTTGCCCCGCCCCCAATATTTTCCACTCAGGCATAGGTTTTATGCAAAAATCCCTCTTGCGCTTTTGAGCGAGGTTCCGCTTGTTTGCCCCTCGAATCGTCGTCGGGTGGACGCCGGGCCCGTTTTTGGCTAGAGACGCGTCTGATTTTGCGAAATGGCCAAGGGTCTGCTCCTTGAACATTTTGACAAGGAGATGACGAAAATGCGCCTTTTTGCTGCCATTGTCCTGGCCACCTCCGTGGCCTTTCCCGCGATGAGCGAGACGCCGATCCATGACGTGCTCCAGCAGGAAACCCGTGGCCTGAACCGCCTGCACGCCTCGCAGCTCGACAGCTTCCTGCAAAAGGCCACCCCCGCCGCCGGTCAGGTCAGCTACAGCCAGGACTGGCTCGACAGCCTGCCGCGCCCCAAACTCACCGACGCCGACATGCGCTGCCTCTCGGAGGCCCTCTACTTCGAAGCGCGCGGCGAATCCGTCCGCGGCCAGTTCGCCGTGGCCGAGGTGATCCTGAACCGCGTGGACAGCTCCCTCTACCCCGACACCGTCTGCGGCGTCATCCATCAGGGGACGGGCCGCAAATACCAGTGCCAGTTCACCTATACCTGCGACGGCATCCCCGATGTCATCCACGAGAAGGCCGCCTTCGACATCTCGGCCCGCGTCGCCAGCGTCATGGTCAACGGCGCCCCCCGCGCCCTGACCGACGGCGCCACCCATTACCACACATCGGCCGTGCGCCCCAACTGGTCGCGCAAATTCCCCCGCACCGCCACCATCGGCGTGCACCATTTCTACCGCCACCCCACGATCCTCGCCCAGAACTGAGGGACGCTTTCCCACCAGGGAGCGCCGCACCCGGTCTTGCACCCGCCGCCCGCGGCGATAGGGTGCGCGGATCTGCGAAAGGGGAACGTCATGAGCAGCGAAATCAGCCGGGCCTTCGGCCACCCCCTCGAACGGGCCGAAGCCACCGCCGGCCCCGACATGCTGGACCGCATCTCGCTGCGCGACCATATCGTCACCGTCGAAATTGGCGCCTTTCAGGCCGAGCGTGGCACCACCCAGCGCATCTGCTTCAACGTCGTGGTCGAGGTCGCGCCGCAAGGCGCCCTTGACGATGACGTGGACCGCATCCTCTCCTACGACAAAGTGACCGAGGCGATTGCCCATGAACTGGCCGCCGAACGCCTCAACCTTCTGGAAACCCTGGCCCAACGCGTCGCCGACCGCATCCTGATCGAACCGCAGGCCCGCCGCGTCTTCGTGCGGATCGAGAAACTCGACCGTGGCCCCGGCGCCTTGGGGGTCGAGATCATGCGCGCCCGCACCACCCACAGCCCCGCGCAGGCCGCCGATGACCGCCCGCACCCCGAGGTGATCTACCTCTCGAACGCCGCCATCGCCTCACCGCATCTCAAGGCATGGATCGACCAGCTTGAGGCGGGCCACCGCCCCACGATCCTCTGCGTTGGTGCCCCCGATCTGCCCGCCCCGCAGGCCGCACACCCCTTGGCCCAACGCCGCATCGACCTGCTGGCGATCGAGCAGAACGCCTGGACGCTGGCCGCCCGCGATCCGCGCTGCGTCGTCGTCCACTCGCGCACGGAACTCGACTGGTCGATGCGCCAGGGCCAGATCAGCGTCTGGGCGCCGTCGAAAATCGTGCTCGACGCGACCGATGGCCCCTCGGCGCAGCCGCGCGATGCGCTGGCGCTGGTCCTGTGGTTCGCCCGCCACATGCAGGCCGCCGACATCGTCCTGATTGGCGAAACCCCGCCCGCCGCCGCCGATCTGCCGATCCGCGCCCTGCCGGTGACGCAAGCCAGCCTCTGACGGCGCTTGCCAAGCGCGCGGCAATCGCCCATTCACCAGCATCATGAGCCTCTATTACCGCCCCATCCCGTTGACCGGGCCGGAACGCCCCGACGCCGCCCTGCCTCTGGCGGGTGGTCCGCTGCTCTTTGATCGCATTGAGGTGCTGAGCCGCTA
>JAMWZG010000167.1 GCA_024304855.1 Paracoccaceae bacterium | reverse complement strand
ATCCATTCCAGTTCGCGTTCCAGCGTCTTCTGCTTGGATTTGTCTTCGCGCGCTTCCTGCGCCAGGCGCTTGGCCTTCTGTTCCAGCCAGCTGGAATAGTTCCCCTCGTAGGGGATGCCGCGCCCGCGGTCGAGTTCGAGAATCCAGCCGGTGATGTCATCCAGGAAATAGCGGTCATGGGTGACGATCAGGATGGTGCCGGGATAGGCGATCAGATGGTTCTGCAACCAGGCGATGGTTTCGGCGTCAAGGTGGTTGGTCGGTTCGTCCAGAAGCAGCATGTCGGGCGCTTCGAGCAGCAGCTTGCACAGGGCCACGCGGCGCTTTTCACCGCCCGAAAGCTTGGTCACGTCGGCATCGTCGGGCGGGCAGCGCAGCGCCTCCAGCGAGATGTCGATCTGGCTGTCCAGATCCCAGAGGTTTTCGGCGTCGATCTGGTCCTGAAGGGCGGCCATTTCATCGGCGGTTTCATCCGAATAGTTCATCGCCAGTTCGTTGTAGCGGTCGAGGATGGCCTTTTTCTTGGCCACGCCCAGCATCACGTTGCCGCGCACGTCCAGCGAGGGGTCCAGTTCCGGCTCCTGCGGGAGGTAGCCGACGGTGGCGCCTTCGGCGTGCCAGGCTTCGCCCTGAAAATCCTTGTCCATGCCGGCCATGATCTTGAGCAGGGTCGATTTACCCGAGCCGTTGACGCCGACGACACCGATCTTGACGCCGGGCAGGAAGTTCAGGTGGATATTTTCAAAGCATTTCTTGCCGCCGGGATAGGTCTTGGAGACGCCCTGCATGTGATAGACGTATTGATAGGCTGCCATTCGGATCGCTCCTTGAGGGGAATGCGTGGATTTGCCCCGTAGATAACGATCATGGCGCGCGGGAGCAATGCGCCTTGCTGTCATGCGGCGCGGGTCAGGCGGTTGCGCGACGCGGGGCGTGATTGACAAAGCGGGCGCGGCATTGACAACTGCCCCCCCGATGGATGCGCCATGACGGAGGGGTGATGCGCCACGAGATACCCCATGCGCGACCCGGTCAGGTGATCGGGCTTCTGGGCGGGTCTTTCGATCCGGCCCATGCGGGGCATGTGCATATCACCAAGGTTGCGCTGAGGCGGTTCGGGTTGGACCGGATCTGGTGGCTGGTCAGCCCCGGCAACCCGTTGAAGGCGCGCGGACCGGCACCGATGGCGGACCGGATCGCGCGGGCGCGGGCCATGATCCGCGATCCGCGTGTGACCGTGACGGATTTCGAGGCGCAGGCGGGCACGCGTTATACGGCGCAGACCATCGCGGCCTTGCAGGCGGCCTATCCGGGGGTGCGGTTCGTCTGGCTGATGGGGGCGGATAATCTGGTGCAGTTCGACCGCTGGCAGGATTGGCAGCAGATCATGGCGCGGGTGCCTGTGGGCGTGCTGGCGCGACCGGGGCAGAACCTGCCGGCGCGGGCCAGTCGGGCGGCGCGGATCTTTCACGCGGCGCGGATCAAGGGCAATGCCAGCCGCACCCTGGCCATGGCCGCAGCGCCGGCCTGGTGTTTCGTCAATGCGCCCTTGATGGATATTTCGTCCAGCGCCATCCGGGCACGCGGTGGTTGGGGTGCGACCCTTGCGCAGGGTGCGGATGCAGGCTTGCCCGGCAAGGGGCAAGAAGGCTAGGTTTCAGGTATGAGCGATATGATTTCGAGACGTGGATTTCTGGCCGGATCGGCCGCAGCAACAAGTCTTCTGGCGGTTCCGGCCTGTGCCAATGCGCCGACGCAATCCCTGCGTCCGGCGTTGCGCCCCGCCGGGGGGCGCGCGGCCAGTGTGCCCGCCGTGGAGGCGCTGGTGTCGCAGGCCAATCTGGGGGGCGAGGTTGTCTTTGCCTGCGCGGATGCCCAGACGGGCGAGCTTCTGGAGGTGCGCCAGCCGCAGCGGGGATTGCCGCCTGCCAGTGTGGTCAAGGCGTTGACGGCCATCTATGCGCTGGACACGCTGGGGCCGTCGCATCGGTTCGAGACGCGGCTGATCGCGACAGGGCCGGTGCAGAACGGTATCCTGGGCGGTGATCTGGTGCTGGCGGGGGGCGGTGATCCCTTGCTGGACACGAATGCGCTTGCCGATATGGCGGCGCAGTTGAAGGCCGCAGGTGTGCGCGAGGTGCGGGGACGTTTCCTGGTCTGGGGCGGTGCGCTGCCCTATGCCCGCGTGATCGACGAGGGTCAGCCTGACCATGTCGGCTATAACCCGGCGGTGTCGGGGCTGGCGCTGAACCATAACCGGGTGCATTTCGAATGGGCCCGCAACGGGCAAGGCTACGGCGTGACGATGGATGCGCGGTCGGACCGTTATCGCCCGGATGTGCGCGTGGCGCGGATGCAGGTCGTGGCGCGGGATCTGCCGGTCTATACCTATGCCGATGCGCAGGGGGTGGACCAATGGACCGTGGCGCAAACCGCGCTTGGCAAGGGCGGGTCGCGCTGGTTGCCGGTGCGCCGCCCCGACATCTATGCGGGCGAGGTGTTCCGCACCTTTGCCGGATCGCAGGGTATCCGCCTGCCTGCCGAGGAAATGGCGCGCAGCCTGCCCGGTGGCAGCGTGATCGTGCGGCGCCAGAGCGCGCCCCTGCCCGAGATCCTGCGCGACATGCTGCGCTATTCCACCAATCTGACGGCCGAGATGGTGGGGCTTGCCGCCACACAGGCGCGCGGCGGGCGGCCGGGGTCGCTGGCGGCGTCGGCCAATGCGATGAATGGCTGGGCGAGTTCCGCGCTGGGACTGTCGGCCCCGGCTCTGGTGGATCATTCGGGGCTTGGCGACCGTTCGCGTCTGGCGGCGGCGGATATGGTTGCGGCGCTGGTCAGGGCGCGGCGGCAGGGAATGCTGCCCGGACTGCTGCGCAGCTTTCCGATGCGTGACGAGAAAGGCCGCACGGCGGCGGGCCATCCGGTCAAGGTCAATGCCAAGACGGGCACATTGAATTTCGTCAGCGGGCTGGCGGGATATATGGCGCGGGACAATGGCAAGCCACTGGCTTTTGCGATTTTCGCGGCCGATGCGCAGCGTCGTGACGCGATTCCACGGGCCGAGCGGGAAAGGCCCAATGGCGCGCAGGGCTGGAACCGCCGCGCCAAGGATCTGCAACAGGATCTGCTGGAACGCTGGGGCACGCTTTACAGCGTGTGACCCGCGCAGGCTTTGGCCCGGCACGGGGGCGGCGTCGGATGCCTTGCCCCCGTGCCGGATCGTTCTGTCAGAAGTTGTAGGAGACGCCCAGTGTCACGAAGGGCAGCAGTTTCACATCGCTCAGGTCGCGGTTGGCCTGTGCGAGGTCCGCGTCGAATTGGGCGCGTTCCGTGGGGCTGGTGATCAGCTCTTGTCCTGTGGTGCTGATCTCGAAGCTGGTGATGCGCGCGCCCAGCTCGGCCACGATGCCCCATTTGTCGCCCAGCGGGCGGGTGTAGCCGATGGAGAGCACGGGGGCGACCTCGCGCTTTTGTTTCACTTCGGCGGTGAAGTTGCCGGTGTAGCGGTTGCCCTCGATCGTGAGGTTGGTGCTGCGCCCTTCGAGTTCATAGCCACCGAAGGAGACACCGGCAGACAGGCGGAACCCCGCGCCGCCCAAGGCGTAATCCGCCATCAGGGCGACCGAATTCGAGGTCAGCTTGCCTGCGACGTTATTGCCATCGACATCGAACGTGTCCGAGACCGAGCCGAGATAGAGCGGGGCGCGGGCGGTGATGCTGGGCGCAATCTCGATCTTGGGGGCGATATAGAGGCCGAGCGTGGACAGGCCCGCTTCGACGGAGACATCCTCGAGGCTTTGGGCGGTAGCGGTTGTTGCAAGGCCCGACAGGATCAGCGCGGCAATGGGAAAGGGGTTTTTCACGACTGGTAACTCCAACACTGGTAAAACGATGCTAAAATCCGGGCGGATTGTCCCGGACTGCCCGCAGGATAGGCGGAGAGGAAGGGCGCCCACAACCTGAGATTGGACCGCATATATCTTGGTGGTGATATGTGACGCCGGGGCAACATCGGCTGGGGCAGCGGGGGCAGGAGCAACAGGGGCAGAGGCTGCTGGCTCTGGCCCGTCACCGCCTGCGGTCTGTCACCCGGTCAGCCCGCGGCACCGATAATCGAGACAGCGCAGAGAATCAAAAGTCCTGTCACAAGAAGCACGGGGCGCGACATGGCGGCCTCCTTTGGAAAATGGCATCAGATCAATGAGACCAGTCTGCCGGTTTCCAAAGGCTGTTCAAGCGCGCAGGGCGGTGTCGGCAGATCAGGCGCGCATGTGTCGCGCGCGTGCACCACGTTCGATGGCGGCTGCGTGCAGGCGGTCGATATTCAGCTCGTAGCGGATTTCTTCCAGCAGGCGCAGTTCCGTCTCGAGGATACGGCCATCCGCCGCTGCGACATCGCAGGCCAGCGCATAGGCGGTCTCGAACAGATGTTCGGGCAGGTTGTCGCGGACCAGCCCGAACAGGGCATCCAGCCCGTCCTCCTCGGAAAACAGGTCAAACACGGTCTGGGCCATCCGCCGCATCCTGTCGGTGTCATAGGCGGCGAAGATCGGCAGGTGGTTCACCGTCGCCTGAATGCGGACCAGTTCCGAGGTGCGGATATCCTCGTCCGAGAGGGAGACGGCGATCATGACGGCCACAAGGCAATCCTGCGGGCTGAGTGGGTGGGGCAACGGGTCCGTCATGGGTCAATCCTGCAAGGTCATGTTGCGGTGCAGAATATTGACTGTCAGGGGCCGGAGCAATAGGAAGCCACGATTGCCGCCGCGCCATCTGCGCGGTTCCCCGCCACATGTCCCGCCACGGATGGAGACTGACATGACCGATCTGCGCGATGCCGCCCTTGCCTCGAAAGCCTGGCCGTTTGAGGAAGCGCGCAAACTGGTCAAACGGTATGAGAAGGCGCCGCCGGCCAAGGGCTATGTGCTGTTCGAGACAGGCTATGGCCCCTCCGGCCTGCCGCATATCGGCACATTCGGCGAGGTGGCGCGGACGACGATGATCCGGCGCGCGTTCGAGTTGATCTCGGACATCCCGACGCGGCTGATCTGTTTTTCGGATGATGTGGACGGGATGCGCAAGGTGCCCGACAACGTCCCCAACCCCGAAATGCTGCGCGAACATCTGCAACGGCCGCTGACATCGGTGCCTGATCCCTTTGGTCAGTATGAGAGTTTCGGCCATCACAACAACGCCATGCTGCGGCGGTTTCTGGATACCTTCGGGTTCCAGTATGACTTCATCAGCGCGACCGAGTTCTACAAGACCGGGCAGTTCGACGCGATCCTTCTGCGCGCGGCGGAACGCTATGACGCGCTGATGGAGGTGATGCTCAAGAGCCTGCGCGAGGAGCGTCAGCAGACCTATTCCATCTTTCTGCCGATCCATCCCGAGACGGGGCGCGTGCTCTATGTGCCCATGAAGGACGTGAACGCCAAGGACGGCACCATCACCTTCGATGACGAGGACGGGCGCGAGTGGACGCTGCCTGTGACGGGCGGTCATGTGAAGCTGCAATGGAAGCCTGATTTCGGCGCGCGCTGGGCAGCGCTGGATGTGGATTTCGAGATGTATGGCAAGGATCACAGCACCAATACGCCGATCTATGACCGCATCTGTGAGGTTCTGGGCGGGCGCAAGCCCGAGCATTTCACCTATGAGCTGTTTCTTGACGAGAATGGTGAGAAGATCAGCAAATCCAAGGGCAATGGCCTGACCATTGACGAGTGGCTGACCTATGCCAGCACGGAATCGCTGTCCTATTTCATGTATCAGAAGCCGAAAACCGCCAAGCGGATGCATTTCGACGTGATCCCGCGCGCGGTGGATGAATATCACCAGCAGTTGCGCGCCTATCCCGATCAGGATGCCGCCGGCAAGGTGAACAACCCGGTCTGGCATATCCATGGCGGCACCCCGCCCGAAAGCCGGATGGTGGTGCCCTTCTCGATGCTGCTCAATCTGGCGTCGGTATCGGCGGCCGAGGAGAAGGCGAAGCTCTGGGGGTTCATCCAGCGTTATGCGCCCGAGGCGGCGCCCGAAACGCATCCCGATCTGGATCAGGCGGCGGGCTTTGCCGTGCGGTATTACAATGACTTCGTGAAGCCGCATAAGGTGTATCGCGCCCCCAGCGATCTGGAGCGGGAGGCGCTGGTGGACCTGCGTGACCAGCTCAAGACATGGGATGGCGGGCTGGATGCCGAGGCGTTGCAGGGCCTTGTCTTTGCCGTGGGGCGTGATCGTTTCGATCCGCTGCGCGATTGGTTCACCGCGCTTTACGAGGTGTTGCTGGGCGCGAGCCAAGGCCCGCGCTTTGGCGGCTTCATCGCGCTTTACGGGGTGGAGGAAACCGTTGCCCTGATCGACCGCGCGCTGGCGGGTGATCTGTCCTGAGGGATTGACGCAGCGTCAGGTCGGTCTAGCTGATCCTTCGTGAGAACGCGGAGGATCGGCCATGCAGGGTTTCGGAAGGTTGATGGCGGCGCTGGGTCTGGTGCTGGTCTTGGGCAGCTTGCCGGCTGTGGCGCAGGAGCGCGGGATCGAGGAGACGATCGGCCAGCAGCTTGAAGCCTTCAAGAAGGATGATTTCGGCGCGGCCTTCGATTTTGCCAGTCCGACGATCAAGAACCTGTTCCGCACACCCGAGAATTTCGGGGCGATGGTCAAGCAGGGCTATCCGATGGTCTGGCGCCCCGGTGACGTGACCTTTCTGGAGCAGCGCGAGATTGCGGGTGCGATCTGGCAGAAGGTGCAGATCGTGGACGGGACGGGCCGCGTGCATATCCTTGAGTATCAGATGATCCAGACGCC
>JAMWZG010000166.1 GCA_024304855.1 Paracoccaceae bacterium | reverse complement strand
GCCAGCGACCCCATGTTCCAGAAGGTCAGGTCGCGCAACTGCGTGTCATCGGCCAGATAGACCAGAATGCCGGTCAAGGCCCCGGCCAGCGCCCCCAGCGCAATCCCCGCCAGCAGCATCGTCGCCACCGATGTCTGCCCGCCCTTGGTCGCCACCCGGTAGAGCAACAAGGTCGAGGCCCAGCCCCCCAGAAACGCCGCCACCGGCACCAGATGAACGCCCACGACAGCCGCGACCGAAACAGGCAGCAGCCCGCCCAGAACGATGGCCAGCACCGCGCCCAGACCGGCCCCCGCACCGACACCGACGATCCCCGGATCAGCCAGCGGGTTGCGGAACAACCCCTGCATCAGCGCGCCCGACATGGCCAGCGCCGCCCCGATCAGCAGACCCATCGCCAGTCGGGGCAGGCGAATATCCATCAGGATCACCCGGTCGCGCGGCGACAGCCCCTCACCACCGATCAGGTCGCGCGCCATGCCGACCAGCGACAGCCCCGCCGCCCCGGTGCCCAGTGACAGGACCGACACCGCCACCAGCAGCACCGCAAGCCCGCGAAAAGTCAGCGCCGCCCGGCTTGCGCGGTCGCCGGGCACGGCATCATCCTTCTGCCAGGGCAGGGCAACCACGCCTCACCCCTCCGCCGCATAAAGCGCGTCATGCAACGCCGTCGCCGCCTCGGGCGTGCGCGGCCCGAACCCCAGCAGAAGCATCCCGTCCATCCGCAGGATACGGCCACTCTCGGCCGCCGGCGTCAGCCCCAGCGCGGGATGCGCCTGCACATCCTCTGCCGTGATCGCCTGCTCGCCCTCGCGGTCCATCATCAGGATCAGATCGGGCGCGGCGGCAATCACCGCCTCATCCGTCATCTGCTTGTATCCGTCAAACCCGGTCGCGGCATTCACGCCGCCCGCCAGCGTGATGATCCCCTCGGCGGACGAACCTTCGCCCCCCGCCATCACACGCCCGCCCTGCAAGGACAGCACGAAAAGCACCCTTTGCCGCTCCGTCACCGCATCGGCCCGCACCTGCACGGCCTCCAGGCCTGCTGCGACCTGCGCCTTCAGCGCCTCCCCTTCCGCAGGCAGGCGCAACGACATGGCGACCGCGTCGATCTTGTCCAGCACCCCCTGCGGCGTGGGATCGTCGGGCATGGTCACGAACTCCACCCCGGCGGCTTCCAGCACGGCAATCGTCTCGGCCGGACCGGCACCCCGTTCCGACAGGATCAGATCGGGCGCCACCGACAAAACCCCCTCGGGCGAGAGCGCACGGACATAGCCCACATCCGGCAAATCCAGCACCGACGCCGGATAGGTCGATGTTGAATCGCGCGCGATCAACTGATCCTCGGCTCCCAGGGCCACCGCAATCTCCGTCACGGCACCGCCCAGCGTCACCACGCGCGGCGCATCCACCGCCTGCGCCTGCGGGGCCATCGGCAGGGCCATCAGCCCCACCGCCAGCAACCCCGCGCCCAGACCCAGATGCAGCGTCGTCACCGTCAGCCTCATGCCATCACCTCTTCCCGTGCGGGCAGGCTGGCGCAAAGCGCATCCCAGGCGGCCGGGTCCACATCCTTGCGATAGCCGAAGATTTGCAGGATCAGCGCGCCGTCCGCATCAAAGGCTTCGATACTGACAGCATCGCCCGTCTTGGTGGGCTTGGTCACACACCAGACCTCGGCGATGTGATCGGCCCGCAGATGCAGGTTGAAACGCGCATCCATCACGTTGATCCATGGCCCCATCGGCACGATCTTCTCGATCGGGCCGCCATGGATCTGGATACAGCCCGCATTGCCCACGAAGATCATCACCGGAATGCCCGCATCCGCCGCCCCGCGCAGGGCCAGCGTCACCGCCTCGGCCGTCAGCGCGCGCACATGCGGCGCACCCGCCACGCGATAGGCGCCCAGACGGTTCATCTTCAACTTCCGCACCAGCTTCAGAAACTGATGCGTATCGGTCATCTTCTCCCATTCCGCGCGCAGCACATCGGCGCGGCTTGCATCGGCGCGCGCACCCTCCACGGCCGCACGCGGGCCAAGCGTCAGACTGTCCGCCTGCGCATCCAGCCGCAGATCGGCCACCAGCCGGTCGAACACAGCCACATCCGACGCAGGCTTCAGATGCACCTTGTGCACCGCATCCCCCGCCGCATCGAACACCTGGATCGACCGTTTCACGCCATCCTCACCCGGCTCCTGCACCGCAAAGCCATGCACCCATTGCGAGGGGAAGATGCGCAGGTCGATCTCGGACCCCAGCACCATCTGCGCGTGCGGCCCGGCATGATAATCCTCATAGGTGCCGATACGCTCGTGCACGCAGGACGCATTGCGCGTCAGCGCCATCACATCGCCCATCTGCGCGATCCACGGCATCAGCCCATCGGGCGTGGCGTCGATCACCGTCGCCCAATCCCCCACATGGGCGGCCACCAGCTCGGCCTCGGTGATCCCATGCATCTGCGCGAAATCGCGGGCGCGGGCTTTGGGGTTCTCGGCGCGCAGGGCGCGAATCTGGTCAGCGGCAAGGGGCGTGCGGTCAGCCATGGCGGCGATCCTTTCAAACTGCGGGAAAAGCGCGGGTCTGGCGGGCCGAGGGGCGTAGCTGGAGCGCAAGAAGGGTGTCAAACATATCTCCGGGATATACTTGACAGTTACAGTAAGGATATCTAGAACCCTTTTCCTGACAGTTCAAGTCAGATAATTCTGCCGCCAGCCACAGCACGACCGCAGGCCAGCCTCCCCGCAGATCATAAAATCAAGGGACGCTCATGCCTGCTCATATCCTCGCCCGTAAGGGGCATCTTCTTCTCACCGTCACCCTCGTCGCATTGGCCACGACACCCGCTCTGGGTCAGGACGCCGCAAGCGGCGGCTTCGCCCCGCTGGGCCGCCTGATCCTGGGCGCCGGCGCTGAAAAAGTCGCCATCGACACCCCGCAGGCCGTCACCGCAGTCGAGCAGGAGGAGCTGGACCGCGACCAGCCCGCCACCATTGGCGAGTTGCTGAAAGCCGTGCCCGGCGCACAGGGCGTGGGTGCATCCTCGCGTCCGCTCGGACAGGCGTTCAATATCCGCGGCATCGGTGCCACCGAACAGAACGCGGCCGAGGCGCGGATCATCGTCACCGTCGATGGCGCGCCCAAATTCTTCGAGCAATACCGCATGGGCTCTTTCTTCGGGGATCTGGAGCTGTTCAAGCGTGTCGAAGTGCTGCGTGGACCGGCATCCTCGACCCTCTACGGCACAGGCGCCATCGGCGGCGTGGTCAATTTCACCACCAAGGACGCCAGCGATTTTCTGGAACCCGGAGACACGCAGGCCCTGCGCTTCAAACTGGGCTATGACAGCAACGGCGAAGGCCTGCGCAGCGGCGTGATCTTTGCCAGCCGCCCCGACGCGCAGTTTCAGATGCTGGGGGCGCTCAACTACGCCGAAGGCGGCGTGCAACAGGACGGGGCTGGGCGCGACATTCGCGGCACCGCGTTCGAGCGTCGCTCTGCCCTCGTCAAAGGCACCTACACCTTCGGCAATGACATGGATCAGTCGGTGACGCTGTCCATGTCGCGCACCCAATCCACCCTCGACGATACCGAGGTGGTGCAGACAGGGGCCGCCGATGTCGCCGGACCGGCCAATCAGTTCAACATCTTCGGTCGCGCCGATCTCGAATCCACCGATGACACCGTCACGCTGGCCTATCGCAACCGCGCTGTGGCAAACCCGCTTCTGGATCTCTCGGTCAACCTCTCCTACACCGACACCCAACTGGAAAAACGCAACTTCCGCGGCGGCATGGGCCGCTGCGGCGCGGGGCAGGCGCTTGTCCTCTGCGACAGCGATTTCAGCTATCAGACCACCACCCTCAAGATCGAGAACACGTCGGAATTCTCGACCGGCGCATGGGAAAACTATGTGACCCTCGGCGTGCAACTCTCCGAGCAGGAGCGCACCGCCACCTCGATCCGTGGTCCGCTGGCCTTCCATCCCGAAGGGACCGACACCAAGATCGGCCTCTATGCGCAGGGTGAATTCATCTGGAATGACCGCCTGACGCTGATCCCCGGTCTGCGCGTCGATTTCGGGGAACTGACCCCCAGCAATGCCGCCATCGCCGCAGGGGCCGCCGAACAGTCGCACACTGCCATCTCGCCCAAGCTGGCGGCACTCTACAAGATCAACGATCAATGGGGCGTTTTCGGCTCGGTCGCGCGGACGGAACGGATGCCCAATCTGGACGAGCTCTTCTCGACCGAAGGCCCCGCCGCGCGCGGGCCGGGTGTTGCCGCCGTGGCCCGCACCGCAAGCCTCGACCTCGAACCGGAACAGGCCGACACCTACGAGCTGGGCTTCACCTTCCAGCGCGACAACATCCTCAGCGATGGTGACAGCCTGCGGTTCAAGGCGACAGCCTTCCAGAACGACATCTCGGATCTCATTACCTTCTCGCCACGGCCCATCCTGCCCACCGGCAGCACCGTGACAGTGCCCTACTTCACCAATGTGGCCGAAGCGCGCATCCGCGGGGCCGAGATCGAGGCCAGCTACGATGCCGCGCGCTGGTTCGCGCAACTCGCCTATTCCATCATCGACAGCGAGGATCGCAGCACCGGCCTGACCCTGCCTGACACGCCCGCAGAAAGCACCGTCCTGACCCTGGGTGCGAAACTGCCTGACCAGAACATGACGATCGGCTGGCGCGCCTCCTTCTTCGACAGCATCACCACCTCATCTGTTGATACCTCGGGACGCGCCTATGACAGCCACGACATCTTTGCCACCTGGACGCCGGATCGCGGCGTGCTTCAGGGGCTCGATGTCAATCTTGCAATAGATAACGTCTTTGACGCGACTTATCGCAACAATCTTGCGAAAGACATCGCGCCTGGTCGAACAATCAGCCTCTCAATCGCCAAAACCTTCTAAGGAGAAACCGATGCGCGCATCCGCAATCCCGCTTCTGATCGCCGCCAGCCTGACCGCGACACCCCTCATGGCCGAGGAAACCTCGCTCGCGCTGGAACTGAACGCGGTGGCAGAGCAGGACAGCGGATGCCGCATCACCTTCGTGGCCACCAACAGGCTGTCCGCCGATCTGTCGGCGCTGGTGGTCGAGGCGGTGATCTTCACGCCTGACGGGCTGGTGGATCGCCTCGCACTGCTGGATTTCCAGACCCTGCCGCAGACGCGCCCCCGGGTGCGGCAGTTCGATCTGCCCGGTCTGGCCTGTGTCCGGATCGGGCAGGTTCTGATCAACGCAGTGGGCACCTGCACGGGCGAGGGGGTGCAGCCCGAAAGCTGCGCCGCCGCCATCGCGGTCTCCAGCCGCATCGACACAATCCAGATTTCGGGGTGATCACATGCACGATCTTGCCATCAGGCTGAATGCCTTCATCGAACTGGGCGGCTGGGTTGTCGCCGTTCTTCTGGGCCTCTCGGTGCTGGCCGGTGCGGTGATCCTGTGGAAACTCGCGCATCTGCGGATGCTGGGGCTGGGGCGCGCGGCCCGGTTGCAGGCGGCCTTGCATCCGTTGTCGCAGGGCCAGACCGCCGCCGCGCGCGATGCGCTGACGCGGCTGGGTGATCCGCTGGCCCGTCTGGCGTTGCGCGCGCTGGCCTCCTCCGCGCCACCCGCCACGCTGCGCGACCGCCTGCACACCGAATCCGACGCCGAACTGGCCCGCGCCGAAAGCGGGCTGCGCTTTCTGGACGCCGTCGCACAGGTCGCCCCGCTTCTGGGCCTTTTCGGCACGGTGCTGGGCATGATCGAGGCGTTTCAGGCGCTGCAAGGGGCAGGGGCCTCGGTCGATCCCTCGATCCTGGCGGGCGGCATCTGGGTCGCGCTGATGACCACCGCCGTGGGTCTGGCCATCGCCATGCCCGTCTCCCTTATCCTCACCGCTTTCGAGGCGCGCATCGCCGCGCACCGCCGTCTGGCCGATACCATGGTCGAGATCCTCTGCGGTCCGGTTCTGCCCCAACCCACGCTGCCCGATCCCGCTCCAAGCGCGGGCCTGCGCGCCGCAGCCGTCTGACCATGGCCCGGCGCATCCCCTTCCGTCGGCGCAGCCTGTCGCTGACCTCGCTCATCGACGTGATCTTTCTGCTGCTGCTGTTCTTCATGCTGACCACGACCTTCACCCGCACCGCCGAACTGCCCCTTGTCGCAGGTGGCAGCGGCACCGGCGTGGCGCAAGCGGCCCCGGTCTTCCTGCGCCTTTCACCGCAGGACATGACGCTGAACGGCCAGACCGCCACGCTCGACACCGTGACCGCGCAGATCACCGGGTTGGCGCAGGATGATCCGCAAGTGCTGGTCAGTCTGGCCCCCGGCGTCAACGCGCAGCGTCTGGCCGATCTGCTGGCCGCGTTGCGCCGCCAGCCGGGGCTGCGCGTGCAGGTGCTGGGCTGATGGCGCGCCGCATCCCCTCTCAGCGCCGCCGTGCCGATCCCACGATCACGCTGATCAACGTGGTCTTCCTGATGCTGATGTTCTTTCTGGTCGCAGGCACCATCGCGGCTCCGCCGCCTGCCGATCTGCGTCTGGTGCAACTGGCGCAGGCCGATCCGCTGGTCCCGCCCGAGGTGCTCTCGATGACCACCGATGGTCAGGTAATCTGGAAAGGTGCCCCCGCTGATCCCGCCGCCTATGTCGCCGCCCTCCCGCCCGAGGCGCAGGGCGCGGGCGCCGCCGAGGTGCGCATCGTCACCGAAAGGAGCACGCCATGACCAGACTGCGCCAGCTCTCCGTGGCAGCCGTTGCCCTGACCCTGTCGGGGGGGCTCCACGCGGCCGGTTTCATCCGCCTCGTCCCGCAAACCGATGTCGCCCTGCAAG
>JAMWZG010000165.1:5745-6915 GCA_024304855.1 Paracoccaceae bacterium | reverse complement strand
GATGTGTATAAGAGACAGGTTGCTGCATGATCTGGGGCGCGAGATGAACATGGCGATGATCCTGATCACGCATGATCTGGGCGTCGTGGCGCGGGTCGCGGACAAGGTTGCGGTCATGTATGCGGGCGAGCTGGTCGAGACGGGGCCGGTGGGCGAGATCTTCAACGCGCCCTCGCATCCCTATACGCGCGGTCTGCTGCGCTGCATCCCGCTGCCGGGCAAGACCGCGCGGGGCAGTGAGCTGGGCACCATTCCGGGGATCGTGCCGTCGCTGGTGGGCGAGGTGGAGGGCTGCGTGTTCCGCACCCGCTGCCCCCATGCCACGATGGACTGCCGCGGCCCCATTCCGAAACGCACCGAGGGGGAGCACGCGTTCCGTTGCATCTTCCCCGATGGCAAGCGCCATGACGAGAAGGAACTGACGGCATGAAGGATACAGTGACCCAAAGCCCGGTTCTGGAACTGTCGGGCGTGACCAAGACCTACCGCGTCAAGCAGGGTCTGTTCGGCAAGGTCAAGCCGCTGACGGCGGTGAATGACGTGTCGCTGCAACTGGGGCGCGGCGAGGTTCTGGGGCTGGTGGGGGAGTCGGGCTGTGGCAAGTCCACGCTGGCCAAGATCCTGCTGGGGCTGGAGGCGCCGACGACGGGGCAGGTTCTGGTCGATGGTGAGGATATTTCCGCGCAGGGCCGTCTGGCGCTGGCGCGGCGCATCCAGCCGATCTTTCAGGATCCCTATTCCTCGCTCAACCCGCGCAAGAGCATTTACGACATCATCTCGCTGCCCCTGCGGGTGCATGGGATCGGGGATGAGGCCAGCCGGACCAAAGCGGTGCGCGAGATCCTGGATGTGGTGGGATTGCCCGCGCGGGTGATGAACACCTATCCCAGCCAGATGTCGGGCGGGCAGCGTCAGCGGGTGGCGATTGCGCGCGCGCTGATCATGAAGCCCGAAGTGGTGATCTGCGACGAGCCGACCTCGGCCCTGGATGTGTCGGTGCAGAGCCAGATCCTGAACCTGCTGGGCGAGCTCAGGCGCGAATTCGGTCTGACCTATCTGTTCATCAGCCACAACCTGGCCGTGGTCGAGCATCTGGCGACGCGGGTGGCGGTGATGTATCTGGGCCGGATCGTCGAGGAGAACAGCGTGGCGGGTCTGTTCGATGCGCCG
>JAMWZG010000165.1:3286-5735 GCA_024304855.1 Paracoccaceae bacterium | reverse complement strand
CGGGTCATCCCTATACGCAGGCCTTGCTGAAATCGGTGCTGACGCCCGAGCCGGGTCTGGGCGTGCCGGATACGCAGCTTGGCATGGCCTATCCCAATCCGATTGCGCCGCCCTCGGGCTGTCACTTCCATCCGCGCTGTCCGCGCGCGACGGAGCTGTGCCGCCGGGTTGCGCCCCGGTCGATGCCCATGCCCGAGGGGCATGTCGCCTGTCACCTGCATGATCCGCAGGCCGCCATGTATGAGCAGGGGTAAGCAGATGTCAGTCAACCTGTCGCGCAGCATGACCACCCGCAAGACGGTGATCGAGACGGAACATGGCGTGGTTGCCGCGCAGCACCGGCTGGCGGCGCTGGCCGGGGCCGAGGTTCTGGCCGCAGGCGGCGATGCGGTGGATGCGGCGGTCGCCACGTCCTTTGTCATCGGCGTGCTGGAGCCCTGGATGAGCGGGCCTGCCGGGGGCGGTGCCATGATGCTGTGGCGCGCCGAGGAGGGGCGGGCGCTGGCCTTGAACCACGGGATGCGGTCGCCGCGCGCGCTGAACCCGGCGGATTATCCGCTGAGCGGCCGGGGTGCGGCGGGGGATCTGTTCCCCTGGGAGCATGTGGAGGGCGACCGCAATGTGCAGGGGGCGACGGCGATTGCCGTGCCCGGCGTGGTCGATGGTCTGGGCCGGGCGCATTCGCGCTTTGGGCGGATGCCCTGGGCCGAGCTGGTGGCCCCTGCGATTGATCATGCGCGCCAAGGCCTGCTGGTCGATTGGTTCGCGGCGTTGATCATCGCGTCCTGCACGCGCGAGTTGGCCAAGGATGCCGATGCGGCGGCGCTGTTTCTGGAGGATGGGCAATGGCCCACGATCAGCGGCTGGACGGCGCTGGCGGACAAGCGGCTGGATCAGTCGCGCATGGCCGACAGTCTGGACCAGATCGCGCGGCACGGGGCGCGCGCACTCTATGACGGGGATCTGGGTGCCGCGATGGCGGCGGATGTGCAGGCCAAGGGCGGCAGCCTGTCGGTCGCGGATCTGCGCAGCTATGAGGCGCGGTTCCACGATCCCTTGAGCTTTGCCTATCGCGAGGCGCAGTTCCATGTGGTGCCCGGCCTGACGGCGGGGCCGACCTTCCGCGATGCCTTTGCGCATCTGGAAGGGGCGGCGATGGGCGATGCACCGGGGGCCGGCAGCTATGGCGCGATGGCGGCGGCGCTGCAATCGGCCTATGCCCGGCGGCTGGACACGATGGGCGATACCGGCGAAAGCCCGGCTGCGCCGGGATGCACGACGCATTTCTCGGTTGTGGACCGGCAGGGCAATATGGTGGCCCAGACGCAGACTCTGCTGTCGATCTTCGGGTCGCGCGTCGTCTCGCCCAGCACGGGGTTTCTGATGAACAACGGGATCATGTGGTTCGATCCGGTGCAGGGGCGGCCCAACTCGCTTGGCCCGGACAAGCGCTGTCTGATGAATGTCTGCCCGGTGATCGGCGAACAGGGCGCGCGGCGCTTTGCCTTTGGCGCTTCGGGCGGGCGCAAGATCATGGGGGCGGTGGCGCAGCTGGCGTCCTTTGTCACCGATTTCGGGATGGATCTGGAGGGGGCGTTTCACCAGCCCCGGATCGACATCTCGGGGGATCGGCTGATCGCGGATGATGCGCTGCCCGCCGATGTGCTGGACAGCCTTGCACAGGGGCATAAGGTGACGACGACGCGGCGCACGATCTTTCCCTATGCCTTTGCCTGCCCGGCCGGGGTTATGCGCAGCGGCACGCGCAATTCCGGTTGCACCGAGATCATGTCGCCCTGGGGCGATGCCATTACCGAAGATATGACACAAGGGACGCACAGAGCATGAGCCGAGAGACCGCGATAGACGCCATTTCCACCTATTTCGACGAGGGGCGGTTCCAGTCGGATCTGGCCGGGCTTGTCACATACGAGACCGAGAGCCAGAACCCGAACCAGGCGGTCGAGCTGATGCGCTATCTGACCGAGGCGATGGAGCCGCGGCTGGTGGCGGCGGGGTTCAGCTGCACGATCTTTGCCAATCCCGACCCGCGCGGTGGCCCGCTGCTGATCGGCGAGCGGATCGAGGACGAGGATCTGCCGACGGTTCTGACCTATGGTCATGGCGATGTGATCCGCGCCCAGACCGATCAATGGCGCGAGGGGCTGCATCCATTCCAGTTGGTCGAGGAGGGGGACCGGCTTTACGGGCGCGGCACGGCGGATAACAAGAGCCAGCATCTGATCAATATCGCGGCGCTGGAAGCGGTTCTGGCGACACGCGGCGCGCTTGGGTTCAACGTGCGCATCGTGATCGAGATGAGCGAGGAGACGGGGTCTGCGGGACTGCCCGAATTCTTCGAGGCGCAGAAGGAGAGGCTGGCCGCCGATGTGCTGATCGCCTCGGACGGGCCGCGTCTGCAACCGGATGTGCCGACGATGTTCATGGG
>JAMWZG010000165.1:0-3276 GCA_024304855.1 Paracoccaceae bacterium | reverse complement strand
GACGTTCGATCTGATCGTCGATCTGCGCGAGGGGGCGCATCATTCGGGCAACTGGGGCGGGTTGCTGGCCGATCCGGCGATGATCCTGACACATGCGTTGGCCACGATCACCGATGCGCGGGGGCAGATTGCCATTCCCGAGTGGCGGCCCGACAGTCTGACACCGGCGATCCGCAAGGCGCTGGAGGGGTTGCCGATCCATGTCGAGACGGGTCCGACCATCGACACCGACTGGGGCGAGGAGAGCCTGACCCCGGCCGAGCGCGCCTATGGCTGGAACAGTTTTGCCATTCTGGCGATGAAAAGCGGTGTGCCCGAGGCGCCGGTGAATGCGATTTCCGCCCATGCCCGCGCGACCTGTCAGTTGCGCTATGTGGTGGGGACCGACCCCGAGGATATTCTGCCCGCGCTGCGCCGTCATCTGGATGCGCATGGCTTTAGCGATGTGCGGATCGAGCCGCATGACCGGGGTTTCTTCCGCGCCACGCGGCTGGACCCGGATCACCCCTGGGTGGCCTTTGTCGCGGAAAGCCTGACGCGGAGTGCGGGCCGCGCGCCGCATATCCTGCCCAATCTGGCGGGATCGCTGCCCAATGACAGTTTCACGGATATTCTGGGGCTGCCGACGGTCTGGGTGCCGCATTCCTATCGTGGCTGCTCGCAACATGCGCCGAATGAGCATGTCCTCAAACCCGTGTGCCGGGATGCGCTGCGCCTGATGGCGGGTCTGTTCTGGGATCTGGGCGAGGGTGGCACACCGCCCCGTCGCGCGGCCTGAGGGCCGGGGCAGGCGGGTTTGCGCGGGGCCGGAGGGCCGGCCCCGGCAGTTCCTGACTAAAATGGTCTTGTAACGACAGAAGGATGTCTGTAGGCGAAGTCCGACAAGTTTACTCGGATTTAGGGGCAGCCTCATGCGCATCACAACTTTCCTGACCTGCGGCACCGTCGCCTTGAGCCTTGCCGGCAGCGCGGCCTTTGCCGGGACAAGCTATCCGCTGACGATCGAGAATTGCGGCCAGTCCGTCACCTTCGAGGCGGCCCCGGCGCGGGCCGTGGCGCTTGGCCAGAACAGCGCCGAGATCATGCTGCTGCTGGGCCTGAAAGACAGGATGGCGGCCTCGGCCTTCTGGCCCAACGAGGTCTTGCCCGAACTGGCCGAGGCCAATCGCGCGGTCGAGGTGATTTCGGTCGAGTTTCCCACATTGGAAGCCGTGTTGTCGCATCAGCCCGATTTCGTGGCCGCGATGCTGACCACATTGCTGGGGCCGGACAGCAAGGTGGCCAAGCGCGCGGATTTCGCGGATCTTGGCATTCCCACCTATCTGTCGCCAAGCGCCTGCGCCACGACGCTGGATGCGGGTGATGCCTATGGCTCGCGCGGGGATCTGTGGTCGATGGACCTGCTTTATCAGGAGATCGAGGAACTGGCGCGCATCTTTGACGTGACCGCGCGCGGGCAGGAGGTGATTGCGGATTTCAAGGCCCGGGAGGCCGCGCTGCGCGCGCAATTCGCGCAGGATGAGGATCTGACCTTCCTGTTCTGGTTCTCGAGCCCGTCGCCCGCCGATGACGCCTATCTGGGCGGTGGCAACGGGCCGTCGGGCTATGTCGCGGATGTGCTGGGCGGGCGCAACGCGATCCAGACCGAGGCCGATTGGCCCGCGCTTGGCTGGGAGGGGATCATGGCGGCCGATCCGACCGTGATGGTCGTGGCGCAGGTGGACCGCAACCGCTGGGATCTGGACCGCGCGCAGAGCAAGATCGACTTTCTGACCAGCGATCCGACCGTCAGCCAGATGACGGCCGTGCAGGCCGGACGGATCGTGGTGATGAGCGGGGCGGCAATGAACCCCAGCATCCGCACGCTTTACGGGGCCGAAGAGGTGGCAGCGCAGCTTGAGGCGCTTGATCTGCCGTGACGCATGACGATGACACCGAGGGCGGGCGTTTTCGTCTGGCCCTTGTCCTGACGCTGTCCCTGATCGTGCTGGTCTTTGCGGTGGCGGCGGCCACGGCGATAGGTGACTATCGCATCGGGCTGCGGACGGTCTTTTTGTCCGTCACCAACGAGTTGGGCCTGACCGAGGCGGCCATCGCCCCCATCGAGCAGAGCGTGGTCTGGAACCTGCGGCTGAGCCGGGCGCTGGTGGCGGCGCTGGCCGGGGCGGGGCTGGCGCTCTGCGGGGCCATCCTTCAGGCGCTGCTGCGCAACGCGCTGGCCGAACCCTTTGTGCTGGGCGTCTCGGCGGGGGCCTCGACCGGGGCGGTCTGCGTGATCGTGCTGGGGATCGGCGCGAGCGGTCTGTCGCTGTCGCTGGGCGCCTTTGCCGGCGCCTTTGCCGCCTTTGCGCTGGTCGCGCTGCTGTCGAACGGGGCGACCAGCGGGCCGAACCATACGATCCTGGCCGGTGTCGCCGCCTCGCAACTCTTCAACGCGCTCACCTCCTATATCGTGACCACTTCGGGCAATGCGCAACAGGCGCGGGATGTGATGTTCTGGCTGCTGGGCAGTTTCGGCGGTGTGCGCTGGCCGGATGTGCAACTGCTGCTGCTGGTGGTGGTCATGGGGCTTGCGATCTGCATCTGGATGGGGCGGGCGCTGGATGCCTTTACCTTCGGGGATGAGGATGCGGCCGCGCTTGGCGTGCCGGTGGCGCGCATCAGGCTGATCCTTTTCGCGGTGACGGCGCTGTTGACCGCAACCATCGTCAGCATGGTGGGGGCCATCGGCTTTGTCGGTCTGGTGGTGCCCCATGCCGCCCGCTATGTGGTGGGGCCGCTGCATCTGCGCCTGCTGCCGGCCTGTGCGGTCGTAGGGGCGGTGTTCATGGTCATCGCGGACATCGTCTCGCGGGTGATCACGGCGCAGCAGACGGTGCCTATCGGGGTTGTCACCGCGCTGGTCGGGGTGCCGTTCTTTGCGATCATCCTGTACCGGGCGAGGCCGCAGGCATGAGCGTGGTTGCGCAATCCCTGCGCTGGGGCGTCAAGGGCAGGACCATCGTGGCAGATGTGTCGCTGGCGGTCGCCCCCGGCGAGACGCTGGGGCTGATCGGTCCGAACGGGTCGGGCAAATCCTCGCTTCTTCGGCTTCTTGTTGTCGTCGCTTTCAGCCATTACGCACCTCCCGGTCGATCAGTAGCAGGCCCCGGATTACCGACAAAGCGTTGATTTGCATGTTATCTCGTTGGACAACCAGCCGCACTAACTTGGCTCTGCACCGTTCTTGCTCCGCTTCTTTGAGAGCGATATCTGGCCCATACAAGCGTTCGTCTC
>JAMWZG010000164.1 GCA_024304855.1 Paracoccaceae bacterium | reverse complement strand
CCCCACCAAAGGGTCACAATGCGGTTTATGTCCGAACTTGGTTGACGTATCCCCCGCCAGAGTGTTTTTTTCGTCCACCATCTGCGCTAAAGAACGCATTCCTAAACGGGAGAGAGAGATCACCATGAAACATCTGATCATCGCAGCCGCGGCTGCCCTGACCTTCGCGCCCATGGCGCAGGCGCAGGAGCTGTCCATTGCCACAGGCGGGACCGGCGGCGTCTACTACCCCTATGGCGGCGGCCTCGCCGAAGTCATCAGCAAGCATGTGGACGGCTATACCGCCAGCGTGGAAGTCACCGGCGCCTCGGTCGAGAACATGGCCCTGATCCAGCGCGGCGACAGCGACATCGCTTTGGCACTGGCCGATACCGTCTATCAGGCCTTCACCGGCACCGGCGCGTTCGAAGGCAAGCAGGTCGCCGAAGCCCGCGCCCTCGCCTCGATCTATCCCAACGCGGTGCAGCTGGTCACTCTGGCCGACAGCGGCATCACCAGCCTCGAGGATCTGCGCGGCAAGCGCGTCTCGGTCGGCGCCCCCGGTTCGGGCACCGAACTCAGCGCCCAGATCATTCTGGCCGCCAATGGGATCACCTATGACGATTTCGAGCCTCAGCGCCTGAACTTCAACGAAACCGCCGACGCCATCCGTGACGGCGACATCGTGGCCGGGTTCTGGAGCGTGGGCCCGCCCACCTCCTCGATCATGAACCTTGCCGCCACGCGCGAGATCAAGATCATCGGCCTGACCGAAGACCAGATCGCCAAGGCGCGCGAGGCCGAGCCGACCTTCGCGCCCTACACGCTGCGCGCCGAGCTCTATGACGGGATGGCCGAGGCTGTGACCACCATCTCCACGCCGAACGTGCTGGTCGTGCACGCCGACATGGACGAGGAGCTGGCCTATAACATCACCAAGGCGATGTTCGAGAACGTGGCAGAGCTGATCGCCATCCACCCGGCGGCCAATGACACCACGATCGAATTCACAGTGGATTCGACGCCGATCCCCTTCCACCCCGGCGCCCTGCGCTACCTCGAGGAAGTGGGCGCGGCGGTTCAGGATCACCAGCGTCCGTGATCCGCACCATCAAAGGGCGGTCCTTGCGGACCGCCCTTTTGACCTGCCTGTCCCTTTTCGGCCTGCCCCTTTTCAGCCTGCCGCTATCGGCGCAAGACGCTCTTGTGGTGGAAACCTCCGGCGGGTTGGCGATTGGTCAGCTGGCCTTTGAGCCGGGACAGGAAATCTGCCTGACATGGGCTCATTCCGTGACAGGTGGCCCCGTGGCCGATTGTTTCGAAAACAGGTCCGGGACACTGGTGCTGGCACGGTCCTATCTGCACGATTTCGCGGCCGGCCTCGGTGAAGTGGCCGGTCGCGGCACCCTCAGAAGCGCCGAGACGGGGGGCTACTGGATTGACGGGATAAACGAGCCGATCCCCGGCAATGCCCTGCGTCTCAGGGTTGGCGCGCCTTTCGTGGGTCATGTCCTGACCAGCGGCACGCAGCGGCTGAACCTCAGCGCGCGCGCCGCGGGCGCCAGCGTCTATCTCCGGCTCAGGCCGATGCCATCATGACAACGCCCCTCTGACACAAGCCGCGCCCCTTCCCCAAGTTTCGTATTCCTACAGGATCACATCATCATGAGCGACAGGACACCGCACACCGCCATCCCCGAGGCCGTGCAGCCCGCAAGCCTCTCGGATCGCATCCAGCCGCGCCCGATCCTCTGGGTCATCACGGCGGTCGCCATCGCCATGTCGCTGTTCCAGATGTATACCGCCGGGATCGAACCCATGGGCCTGTTCTATCAGCGCTCGGCCCATCTGGGTTTCATCCTGTTTCTGGCCTTTCTGATCTTTCCGATCACCGGCTCATCGCGCCCTCGCGGCACGGTCGGCTGGCTTGTGGATGCCGTGTTCCTGACGGCGGCCTTTCTCAGCGGGTTCTACATCTTCTACTTCCTCGATGACATCATCGAGCGGGCAGGCTGGTGGTCGCAGACCGACATCGTCATGGGGATCATCGCCACCCTCGCCGTGCTCGAGGCCAGCCGCCGTGTCGTGGGCCTTGGCATGACCATCATCGGCATGATCGCCATCGCCTATGCCCTTGCCGGACCGCGCGGGGCGCTGCCTTGGCTGGGGGATTGGATGCCCGGCATCCTGTCGCATCGCGGCGCCAGCGTGGACCGTCTGGTGGGCCAGCTCTACCTGGGTCAGGAGGGGATCTTCGGCCTGCCGCTGGGCGTGGCTGCCACCTATGTCTTCATGTTCGTCCTGTTCGGCGCCTTTCTCGAGGTGACGGGCGCGGGCAAGTTCTTCATCGACCTCGCCTTTGCCGCGACCGGGCGCAAGCCGGGCGGGCCGGCCAAGGCGGCCGTCATCGCCTCGGCCGGAATGGGGTCGATCTCCGGCTCTGCCATCGCCAATGTCGTGACGACAGGGGCCTTCACGATCCCGCTGATGAAGAAGCTGGGCTACAAACCCAAAGAGGCCGGCGGGATCGAGGCGGCCGCCTCGACCGGGGGCCAGATCACACCGCCGCTCATGGGTGCGGGGGCGTTCCTGATGTCGGAATATACCAACGTGCCTTATATCGAGATCGTGCTGGTCTCGATCTTCCCGGCCATGCTTTATCTGGGCACGGTCTATCTGTTCGTGCATCTGGTGGCGATGAAGACCGGGATGAAAGGCATGGCAGCCGAGGATCTGCCCGTCGTGCGCGACGTGCTCAAGGCCGGGTGGCAGTTCATCGTGCCGCTTGTGGTGCTGGTCTATCTGCTGGTCAACAACATCTCACCCACGCGGGTGGGGTTCTGGGCCATCATCTCGGTCATCGCGGTGACGGCGCTCCGGGCGGGTTTCACCCTCCTCGTGCTGGACCCGCGCGAGGGCAAGCCCCTCACCGCCGACCGTCTGCGCGCCTCGCTGCTGAACGGGGTGCGGCTGATGGGGCAGGCGCTGGAGCTGGGCGCGCGCAACGCCGTGGCGGTCAGCGTGGCCTGTGCGGTGGCGGGGATCATCGTCGGCGTGGTGGGTCTGACGGGGCTGGGGCTGAAGTTCTCGTCCATGATGATCTCGCTCTCGGGTGGCAACCTGGCGCTGGCGCTGGTCTTCGTGCTGCTGGCCAGTCTGATCCTGGGGCTGGGGCTGCCGGTGACGGCGGCTTATATCGTGCTGATCATTCTGGTCGGTCCGGCGCTTCAGAACGATTTCGGGGTGCCGTTGCTGATCGCGCATCTGGTGGTCTTCTGGTATTCGCAGGACAGCAACGTGACGCCGCCTGTGGCCCTGGCGGGGTTTGCGGGGGCGGCTATTGCGGGGGCCAAGCCGATGGAGACCAGCATCGTCGCCTGGAAATATGCCAAGGGGTTGTATCTGATCCCGGCGTTCATGGTCTATAATCCCGAGATCATCATGGGGGGCGAGACCTGGTATGTGATCTGGACCGGGATCATCGTGATCATCGGGCTGGTGGGGCTGGTGGCGGCGATCGAGGGCTATCTGTTCACCTGGATGGACCGGCTGTCGCGGGTGCTGATCGTGCCGGGGGTGATCGCCATCTTCAACCCGGATGAGGTGATCGAGGCGGTGGGGGCGCTGGTCGTCTTTGGACTGCTGGCCCTGAACTGGATCAAGGGGCGCAAGGCGCGGGGCGGCCGGGCCGATCCTGCCTGACCCGAAAGCCGCGCCGGGAGGCCTGTCCCACCGTGGGACAAATCCCGGCGCGTTTCTTTTCAAGGGGTTGCGCGCCCGCGTTAGGCAAATCTTAACGATTGCACTGACGACGCCACGGAAACAGCGCCGGGACAGACGGCCATGATCTGCGCGAAAATGCGGACGGATATTGCCACAAATCCGCCCTGAAATCACCAATACCGGATTTTACTGCTTGATTGTCGCGGCTGTCGCGACAGTATCTCAAGCGACCGTATCCAATTTTGCGTCAATCCTGTTTGCCCGGTGCCCCTCGGTTCGTTTGGCCCAGATCGAGAGGGAATTTGATGGTCATTCGTCACATGCGCAAAACGGGCCTGTCCCTGACAACCATCACGCTGCTGGCAGGCTGTGGCGGCGGCGGCGGGGGCGGCGTTGCGGCGGCGGCGATGAATTTCGTGACCGAGACGCTGAGCGGCGGCAATTTCAGCGCCGGGGCGCTGTCGGCCGCGGCCTTTGACAGTTTTGCCGCCTTCGAGTCAGCGGCCCGCGATCTGCGCGAAGCAGACCCGCGCTATTTCCTTCAGAAAATTGACAACTGGTATGTGGAAACCGACGGCGTCACAGGCCCGACCGGAAATGAGCAACTTTTCAACAGCTATTCGCTGGCGGCGGCGCGGGTGGAATATGCCCATGCGGCGGGGATCACCGGGCGGGGGCAGACCATTGCCATCGTGGATGGTGACTTTCTGTCCGGTCATGAAGCCTTTCTTGGCCCAGATCCCGCCGATCCAAGTCAGCTTTCAAGCCGGGTGCTGTCCTATCTGGCGCCGGGCAACCCCTCGAACATCACGCAGGAGGACCGGGATCACGGCACATCCGTCGCCTCGGTCGCGGCGGGGCAGTCGGGGACGATGATCGGCGTGGCCTATGATGCGCAGCTTTTGCTGAGCTCCTACAGCTCGGCGCAGGATCTGATCAATGGCACCAATCTGGCGCGGGATCGGGGCGCGGTGGTGCAGAACAATTCCTGGGGTTTTCCCGGCATCGGGGCCACGGGCGAGAATTTTCAGGCGCTGTTCGGCGCGGGACGGGCCTATGAAGGCTATCTGGGTGCGCTGCGCAGCTATAGCAGCAACGGGGTTGTGGTCTTTGCGGCGGACAACCTGCGCACGGCGGGCCAGTCCAGCATCATGGAGGCGCTGCCCCTGTTCGCGCCCGAGCTGGAGGCGGGGTGGCTGTCGGTGATCAGCGGCGTGCCCACCTATGACAATGAGCGCATCCTGAGCGCCGAGCGGGTGTCGGCCCCCTGTTTGCAGACCGCGCGCTGGTGTCTGGCCGCCGACGGCACATGGATGGCGGCGCTGGCGACCAATGCGGCCAGCTATAGCACCGAGCCGGTGATCGGCACGTCCTTTGCCGCGCCTGTGGTGTCGGGGGCGATGGCACTTCTGGCGCAGGCCTTTCCGAACCTGACGCCGCATGACCTGCGGGCGCGTCTGATTGCGACGGCGGATAACGGGTTCGAGGGGTTCAATGCCACGGGCCGGTTGGAAGTGATTCCCGGTTCAGGATTTTTTCACGATTACAGTGCAGAATGGGGTCACGGGTTTCTGGATGTGCGCGCCGCCCTGTTGCCCATCGGGACGCCGGTGGCGCGGATGGCGGATGGCACGGCGCATAGCGTGGCGCAGCCCCTGATCGCGGGGGGCGGTGCTGCGGGCGATGCGGTGGCGCGCAGCCTGTCGGCGGTGCCCGTGCTGGTGACGGATCTGCTGGGCGGGGATTTCACCATGCCCGGTCAGGCCCTGGCCGCCCCTGCCCCGGTCGCCCCGGTGGCAGAGCGGCTGTGGCCGGCGATGTTCGGCGCGGCCTCACGCTCGGGGCTGATCCGGGCCTATGGCGGCGGAGAGATGAGCCTGCGGCAGGGCGGGGTCGAACTGGCGCTGTTGGGACCGGAGGCCAGCGGCGGTGCGGGCATGGCCGGGGCGGCCCCTGCGATGGCCGCCGCGATCGGGCAATCGCTGGAGGCGGCGGGGGGCGAGCTGTTCATCGGGCTGAATATCGCCCGCGACGATGGCACCCTGATGCCGGGAATCGGGGGCGATGCCAGCACGCTGGCGGCGCTGGAACTGGCCTTTACCCGCGATGTGGGACAGGGCGGTTTCATCGAGCTGGGCGGGACATTCGGCGTGTCGCCCGGTGGATCGGGGGCCGGGATGTCGGATCGGTCGGACCTGCGTTTCAACGCCTTTCGGATCGAGGCGGGGCAGAGCGGCGTTCTGCGCGCGGGTGACAGGCTGAGCCTTGGCCTGTCGATGCCGGTGGCCATCATCGCAGGCGGGGCGGAGATTGCCCTGCCGGTGGGGCGCAGCGCATCGGGGATCGTGCATCGCAGCATCGGGATCGACTATGCGCCCGAGGATCGCGAGATTGACCTGTCGATCACCTATGGCACGCCCTTCGGTCCGGGTGGCGAGCTGTTCGTGGGGGCGATCCATGCGTTCAACCATGGCCATGTGGCCGGGGCGCAGGATACGGCGGCGCTTGTCGGCTTTCGCATGGCGTTCTGATGCGCCAGCCTTGGCCGGGCGGCGGGGCCGCCCGGTTTGCGCGCGCGATGGCGCGGTCTACTCGGCCTCGTCCATTTTCGAGGCGTTGAGCTGCATGTATTTCTCGGCGCCCATCTTGTCGAAGAGGTCAAGCTGGGTTTCGAGAAAGTCGATATGGCCCTCTTCGTCGGCCATCAGCTCTTCAAAGAGTTTCATGGTCACGTAATCGCCCACGGTGGCGCAATATTCGCGCGCCTCGCGGTAGAGGGCGCGGGCCTCCTGCTCGGCGGCCATGTCGCATTCCAGCGTTTCGCGCGGGGTCTGGCCGATGCGCAGCGGATCGAGCTTTTGCAGGTTGGGGTGGCCTTCGAGAAAGATCACGCGGGCGATGAGCTTGTCGGCGTGATGCATCTCCTCGATGCTTTCCTCGCGGCTTTTCTTGGCCATGTGACCGAGGCCCCAGTCTTCCTGAAGGCGGTAGTGCAGCCAATACTGGCTCACGGCGGTCAGTTCGGACCTGATCGCGCGGTTGAGGTAGTCAATGACTTTGGCGTCACCCTTCATCCGTTTTATCCTGTGTTGGTCCGCTGTTGCGCGCCTTGGCGCAGCGTGCGGAGGTGCATGGGAACTTCGAGGTTATCATTCTGACGCATGGTGGAAAGGAAAAGCGGCATGCATCCGCCACAATCCGCCGCCTTGCCCAGCGCGTGATAGAT
>JAMWZG010000163.1 GCA_024304855.1 Paracoccaceae bacterium | reverse complement strand
CGCGTGCAAAAAAGCTATGATGGTGAAACACTGGTTGTCAAAGACCTGAACCTGACCATGTCCAAGGGCGAGTTCCTGACGATGCTGGGGCCGTCCGGATCAGGCAAGACCACCTGTCTGATGATGCTGGCCGGATTTGAGACGGCCACGCATGGCGAGATTCTTCTGGATGGCAAGCCGATCAACAACATTCCGCCCCACAAGCGTGGGATCGGGATGGTGTTTCAGAATTACGCGCTGTTTCCGCATATGACCGTAGCCGAGAACCTGTCCTTCCCGCTGGAAGTGCGCAAGATCGGCAAGTCCGAACGCGAAGAAAAGGTCAAGCGCGCGCTCGACATGGTGCAGATGGGCAAGTTCGGCGGGCGCCGCCCGGCACAACTGTCCGGCGGTCAGCAGCAACGCATCGCCTTGGCCCGCGCTCTGGTTTTCGAGCCTGAGCTGGTCTTGATGGACGAGCCTTTGGGTGCGCTGGACAAGCAGTTACGAGAGACATTGCAGTTCGAGATCACGCGACTGGCGCATAATCTGGGTATTACGACCGTCTATGTGACCCACGATCAGACCGAGGCATTGACGATGTCGGATCGTGTCGCTGTCTTTGATGACGGCCGCATCCAGCAGCTTGCGCCGCCTGATGTGCTTTACGAACAACCCCAGAACAGTTTCGTCGCCCAGTTCATCGGCGAGAACAACACGATGGAGGGCGTCGTTCAGGAGATCAAGGGCGACACCTGCATCGTGCGCCTGGATGGCGGCGAAGTGATCGACGCAAAGCCGGTCAACGTCTCCAAGGTCGGAGAGCGCACCCGCGTGTCGATCCGCCCTGAGCGTGTGGAGTTCAACAAGAGCCGCCTGCAACCCGGTGCCCATACGCTCAAGGCTGAGGTGCTGGAATTCATCTACATGGGTGACATTTTCCGCACACGCCTGCGGGTTGCCGGAAATGAGGAATTCGTCGTCAAGACGAGGAACGCGCCGGATCAGGTGCGATTGAAGCCGGGTCAGCAGATCGAGATCGGCTGGCTTCCGGAAGATTGCCGCGCGCTCGACGCTTGAGCGCTGGAAAGGTGCCCTCGCTCAGCCCGTGGGTGAAGGCGCGCGTAACAACGGGTACAACAAGGAGTGAGATATGAAACTCAAGACAACTCTCATGGCCACTGGCGCGACACTGATCGCCGCCGCGGCCCTGGCGCAGACCAACATGGCCGACAGCATGACCGTCGTGTCCTGGGGCGGTGCCTATCAGAACAGTCAGGTGAAAGCCTATATCGAACCCTATGTGGCGAATAATCCCGGTCTGAACGTCATCACCGACGAAAGCTCGGCCGATGCGGTGACGAAGCTGCGTGCCATGTCCGAAGCGGGCAACATCACCTGGGATATCGTTGACGTGGTCGCGGCAGATGGCCTGCGCCTCTGCGACGAAGGTTTGGCGATGGAGATCGACCCCGATACGATGCTGGCCGACGCCCCTGATGGCACACCCGCATCCGAGGATTTCGGCAACACGCTGGTTGGCGACTGCTTCATTCCGCAGATCGTTTTCTCGACCACCTTTGGCTATCGCACCGATCTTCTGTCCGAGGCACCGACGACGGTTTGCGATGTCTTCGACACGGAAAAATTCCCCGGCAAGCGCTCCTTGGAAAAACGCCCCATCGGCAACCTGGAATGGGCGCTGATCTGTGACGGTGTTGGCATTGATGACGTCTATGAGACGCTGGAAACGCAGGAAGGTGTGGATCGTGCCTTGGCGAAACTGGATACCATCAAGGATGACGTGATCTGGTGGTCTGCCGGTGCGGAAACCCCGCAGCTTCTGGCGGATGGCGAGGTCGTGATGGGCTCCACCTATAACGGTCGTCTGTTCTCGGCCATTGTCGAGCAGAACCAGCCGATCGGGATGCTCTGGGACTGGCAGATGTTCGATCTGGATGGCTGGATCATTCCCGCCGGCCTGCCCGAGGATCGTCTGGCCCGTGTGCTGGATTTCGTGAAATTCGCCACTGACACGCAGCGTCTGGCGGATCAGGCGGCCTATATCTCCTATGGTCCGGCGCGCGCGTCTTCTGCGCCGCTGGTGGGCAAACATGCCGAGCTGGGCGTCGAAATGGCTCCGCATATGCCGACCGATCCGGCCAATGCGGTCAATACCTTCCTGTTCAACTTTGAATGGTGGGCCAGCTACCGCGACGATCTGGACGCACAGTTCCAGGCATGGTTGCTCCAGTAACTGCCAATCCAGAGGGAGCGGGCCTTGCGCCCCTCCTTCGACCCGCGCGTGTCCTGCGCGCGGGGCCTTCGTCAAGCCGACAGGCCGTCGGCTTTGCCAAGGCCAAGCAAGGTGCCGGACAACAGGTGCCAATCAATCCGACGGGGTAACACATGTCTGACGCAACGCTTGAAGGCCCGGTTCTGTCCGCCGATGGAAAGCCGCTGAAGCAGAGCCTGAATCAAGCTCTCCGCAAGCAGAAGATCAGGGCTCTCGTCTTGATTGCCCCGCTTCTCGTGTTCGTGCTCGTCACCTTCGTGGCACCCATCGGGTCGATGCTGATGCGCTCGGTCCAGAATACGGCGGGGACAGATTACATTCCCGACCTGATGCCGAATGTCGTGGCCGCCATTCAGGCATGGGATCCCAGCACAGGCGAGGCTCCACCCGAAGAGGTGTATCGCGCCATGGCCATTGATATGGCTTCGGCATTCGAGAACAAGACACACACGCAGCTTGGCCGCCGTTTCAACTACGAAGCGCCGGGCATCTCCTCGCTGTTTCGCAAGTCCGGGCGCCCTGCATCCGGATGGGACATCGAGACGGACGGGCCTTTCAAGGAAAAGTTCCTCGATATCGACAGCGGCTGGGGCAACGTTGAATACTGGGCAGCGATCAAGGCAAATTCCGGTTATTACACAAGCAGCTACTTCCTCGCGGCCTTCGATGCGCAGCGCGGCGTAGATGGCATCTCGATGAAGGAACCCGACCAGCGGATCTATCAGAAGCTGATGTTGCGCACATTGGGGCTCAGCCTGCTGATCACTTTCTGCACGCTGGCGCTCGGGTATCCTGTCGCGTGGCTGCTTGCAGACCTGCCGCTCAGGACGTCGAACCTGCTGCTGATCCTTGTGCTTTTGCCTTTCTGGACATCGCTTCTGGTGCGGACCTCGGCCTGGAAGATCCTTCTTCAGGAACAGGGGGTCATCAACAACTTCTGGATCGCGCTGGGCTTCACCGAAAGACTGTCCCTGATCAACAACCAGCTGGGCGTGATCATCGCCATGACCCATATCCTGCTGCCCTTCATGATCCTGCCGCTCTACTCCGTGATGAAGACGATCCCACCATCCTACCTGCGTGCAGCAAAATCGCTGGGTGCGTCCAACTGGACCGCGTTCTGGCGTGTCTACTTTCCGCAGACGACGGCGGGCATCGGCGCGGGCGCACTGCTGGTGTTCATCCTGGCCGTTGGCTATTTCATCACACCCGAACTGGTCGGCGGGGCAGACGGAACCTTCATCTCGAACCGGATCTATTTCCAGTTTGCCGTGTCCGGCAACTGGGGACTGGCAGCCGCTCTGGGCACACTGATGCTGGTCGTGATCCTGATCCTTTACTACGTCTACGATAAACTTGTGGGCGTCGATAACGTGAAGCTGGGATAAGAAACATGGCCTCCAAACTTCCGCCCTATGCGACAACCGGACAGCGGATCTGGTTCTACAGCTTCCGCGTGCTCTGTGGTCTGGTCTTCTTCTATCTGATCTTCCCGATCCTGATCATCATCCCTCTGTCCTTCAATGCCGAAAACTTCTTCACCTTCACGCCCGCCATGTTGCGGCTGGACCCCGAAGGATATTCACTCAAACACTATGAGGACTTTCTCGGCGCGAATGGTGACTACTCCTGGCTACAGGCGTTCACCAACTCGTTGATCATTGCGCCGCTGGCAACGCTGCTGGCCGTTTCGCTTGGCACGCTGGCCGCGATTGGCCTGACCCAGCCGCATGTTCCCTTTCGCAAGCAGATCACGGCTTTGCTCATCTCCCCGATGATCGTGCCGTTGATCATCACCTCGGCGGGGATGTTCTTTTTCTATTCGCGCCCCTTCGGTATCAGTGAGTTGGGTATTCAAGGCACCTATGCAGGGGTGGTGCTGGCCCATGCCGCCTTGGGTATTCCTTTCGTGATCATCACGGTGACAGCGACCCTGTCCAGTTTTGACACTTCCCTGACCCGTGCCGCCGCGAATATGGGGGCCGATCCGCTGACAACGTTCTTCCGTGTGCAGATGCCCTTGATCCTGCCGGGTGTGATCTCTGGCGGGCTCTTCGCCTTCATCACCTCATTCGATGAGGTGGTGGTCGTTCTGCTGGTCGGCTCGGCCGGGCAGAAAACGCTGCCTTGGCAGATGTTTATTGGCCTGCGCGAGCAGATCAGCCCGACGATCCTTGCCGTTGCCACCATCCTCGTCGTAATCTCCATCGCGTTGCTGACAACTGTCGAACTTCTGCGCCGCCGGTCTGAACGGTTGCGCGGGATGAGCCCGGGCTGAACGGATAACGGATGGACATCGAAGGAAAGATCGCCCTCGTGACAGGGGGGGCGCAGGGCATAGGGCTGGCGCTGGCGCAGAGCCTCAAGGCCGCGGGCGCAGCACGGGTGGTGATCGCAGACCTGCGCCGTCCCGATGACACCCCGTCAGGGGTGGATGAGGCGCTGGTGTGTGACGTGTCAGATCCGGCCCAGATCACGGCCATGATTGATCATGTCGAGGCTGCGCATGGCCCTATCGACATCATGTGCTCCAATGCCGGAATTGCGACTGGTATGGACACAACCTTCCAGAACATCGCCTTTGCCGAACAGAGGGTCTGGGATCGCGCCTGGTCCGTGAACGTGATGGCCCATGTCCATGCGGCCCGCGTTCTGATCCCGCGGATGAAGGCGCGGGGCGGTGGTTACTTCCTGCATACGATTTCGGCGGCAGGTCTGCTCTCGCAGGTGGGATCGGCGGTCTATTCCACCACGAAACATGCGGCCGTCGGTTTCGCCGAAAGCCTTGCCATCGGGCATCGCGACGATGGTATCCGTGTGTCCATGCTCTGCCCGCAGGGCGTTGCCACGCCGATGCTGGACGGCATTCCCGAAGGCCCGCAACTGGGCGATGGTGTGCTGAGCGCCGAAGCCGTGGCCGAGGCCGCGATCGAGGGCATCCGGGCAGAGCGTTTCGTGATCCTGCCGCACCCAGCCGTTGCAGATTACATGCGCGCCAAGGTCGAGAATTATGACCGCTGGATCGGTGGCATGGCCAAGCTGCAACGGGCGATGAAACCCCAATAGGTTTTGTCGCCGCTGCAACGGCCTATATGGATATTTGACGCAAGAAGAAGCAGGGAAGGGGCCGCGCATGTCCGATGCAGAAAAGCACAAGGCCGAGATGAAGGCATTGCAACAGGCGCAGCGCGCCAAGATTGCCGAGGCGGGCGATCCTGATCGTGGGCTGGTGCTGGTGCATACGGGCGATGGCAAGGGCAAGTCGTCCTCGGCTTTCGGCGTGGTGATCCGCGCGCTGGGCTGGGGTCATTCTGTCGGTGTCGTGCAGTTCATCAAGGGCACATGGATCACGGGCGAGAAGCAGTTCTTCGACAAGCTGGGCGCGGTGACGTGGCACACGATGGGCGAGGGTTTCACCTGGGACACGCAGGATCGTGATCGCGATGTTGCCGCGGCCACAGCCGCTTTTGCCAAGGCGCGCGAGATGATGGAGAGTGGCGACTTCAATCTGGTCGTGCTGGATGAGATCAATATCGCGCTGCGTTATGACTATCTGACGGCGGAGGCGGTGATCGCGGGGCTGGAGGCGCGCCATCCGCGTTGCGGCGTGATCCTGACAGGGCGCGATGCGCCACAGGCGATCTGCGACTATGCCGATCTGGTCAGCGAGATGCGCGAGGTCAAACATCCCTATCAGGCAGGGATCAAGGCCCAGCGCGGCGTCGATTTCTGAACCAAAAAGGGGCCGCCGGATGGCGACCCCATGTCATTCGGCGGTTGGTCCGATGATCAGCTGCGGACCAGCTTTTCATAGCTTTCCGAGATGTCGCGCGTCAGCGCGCCCACTTCGAAGTGATAGTTGCCGATCTGACCCACGGGCGTCACCTCGGCGGCGGTGCCGGTCAGCCAGCACTGCTGGAAACCTTCCATCTCCTCGGGCATGATGTGGCGCTCGTGCACGGTGATGCCCTTGTCCTTGAGCATCCCGATCACGGTCTGCCGCGTCAGACCGTTCAGGAAGCAATCGGCCAGGGGCGTGTGCACTTCGCCATCCTTGACGAAGAAGATATTGGCCCCCGTCGCTTCGGCCACATAGCCGCGATAGTCCATGAACAGAGCGTCCGAACATCCCTTGGCCTCGGCCGTGTGTTTCGACGTGGTGCAGATCATGTATAGCCCCGCCGCCTTGGCATGGACGGGGATCGTCTCGGGCGAGGGGCGCTTCCACTTCGAGATGTCGAGCTTGGCGCCCTTCATCTTGGCATCGCCATAGTAGTTGCCCCAACCCCAGACCGCGATGGCCAGATGCACCGGGTTGCGCGCCGAGGACACGCCCATATCCTCACCCGCGCCACGCCATGCGACCGGGCGCACATAGGCGTCGGTCAGGCCATTGGCTTCGAGCGTTGCTTTCTTGGCCGCTTCGATCTCATCGACCGAATAGGGGATGGTGAAGTCGAGACAGCTTGCCGAGAAATGCAGCCGTTCGGAATGCTCACGGCTTTTGAAGATCTTGCCGTTGTAGCACCGTTCACCCTCAAAAACCGAGCTTGCGTAATGCATCGCATGGGTCAGGATATGCACATTGGCCGCACGCCAATCCACAAGTTTGCCATCCATCCAGATCTTGCCGTCGCGGTCATCATAGCCAGCCATGCATCACTCCCCTGCCCT
>JAMWZG010000162.1 GCA_024304855.1 Paracoccaceae bacterium | reverse complement strand
TGCCAGCCCCGTCAGCAACAACACCAGCGCCGCCAGCCCCCCCGCCGCCATCAGCGTCTGGCGGCTGGACCGATCCGACAGCCGCCCCCAGACATAGGAGGACAGCACCGCCGCCGCGGTCGAGGCCATGACCATCGGTCCCAACTGGTCCAGCGCCCCCGCGTCACTGCCCCCCGCCTCACCAGCCGAGGACAGCATGACGATGAAAGGTGGCGCCAGCGCCGTCACGGTCAGGGCAGCCCGCGCCGCCACGAAGATCTGCAACTGTCGATCCTCGCGCAGCGGGCGGATCAGCGCGTCGATCCCCGTCGTCTCGGCCTCGCCCGTGCCATTCTCCGGCTCCTTCAGACGCAGGAACAGCACGCCCGCCAGAACGAACGCCGCCCCGGCCAGCGCGACCGCCCCCGCCAGCACGGGCACCGCCACCGCGAACAGCCCCAGCGCCATCGCCAGACCAAAGCCGAAGGCCGCAATCGCCGCCGCCGCACCCGCAAAACCCGTGACCGCGCCCCGCCGCCCCTTGGCGATCGTGCGCGCCAGCACATCCTTGTAACTGACCGAAGCGGCCGATCGCGCCGTGGCCAGCAGCGCCAGCAAGGCCAGCACCGTCCAGCCGGCCGCCGCCCCCTCCAGCGTCAGAACCGCCGCCGCGATCCCCAGCGCGGCCAGCCCCTGCACCAGCGCACCCGCCGCCCAGATCCGCTTGCGCTGCACCGCCTGCTCGACCTGCCGCGCCAGCGCCAGTTGCGGCAGCAAGGCCCCCGCCTCGCGCACCGGCACCAGCGCTCCGATCACCATGCCCGGCGCGCCCAGCGCCGTCAGCAGCCATGACAGCACCAGCTTGGGATCAATCAGACTATCCGCCGCCTTGGTCAGGCTCAGGGCCGCGACATGGAGCAGACCATTCCCCGCCTCGTCCCGGTCAAGCGCGTCGGGCGCACTGCCGGTCAGACGGGCGAAACTGCGCTCCAGCGCAGAGGGCGGGGCGGTGGGGGTGTCATGATGCTGCATCGGGCACCAACCGATAGACCCAGGCTTCGGTTCCATCCGACAGCCGCATCAGATCGCGGCGATAGCGCGCGCCCAGCCGCTCATAGCGATCCAGCCGCAGCAGACCCTCTGCCGTGACGCTGAAAACCTGCCCCTCCAACAGCGTGCCCGCGGCGGGCCGGATCGTGCGCCCCTCGCGGTCAAAGCCCGCCAGTTGTGCGGGCTGCGCCTGCACCGGACGCCCGATCACCACCATCCGCACCAACGGCACCGTCAGGGTCGCATAGCCGAAAACCCGCTGCGGCCCCGCCCCCGGCGCAGGCTGCGCGCCGCGCATCGCAGGGGTGACGGCGGGCAGATAGACCGGCGCATGAACGATGCAGAACCACGCCGCCCAGATCCCGATCAGCACCGGCAACGCCAGACGGCGCAGCAGCGTCATGCCCCCGCCCCCATCAGCAGCAGCGGCGCGGGTATTTTACATGGCGCGTCACTTCCCATAGGCTCAGTGTTCCCACCCCGCGTCAGGAAGGCAACCCCTTGACAGAGTTCAAAGATACTCTCGCCCGCATTCCGCGCGACATGGCCTGGCCTTTGCCCGACCCGCACAACGCCAAGGGCAAGCCACGGCTGACCGGGATCGAAATCGAATTCGCAGGCCTCACCGAATCCGACGCCGCGCGCCTCGTGCAGCGGGAATGGGGCGGCCGCCTGGACCCCGCGACCGCGCATGACATCACCATCCGCGACAGCACCCTTGGCGATGTGCGGATCGAGCTGGACATCGTGCTGCGCGACCATGCCGGCCATGCCATCGCCGACAAGCTGCTGGACTGGTCCCGCGCCGTCGTCCCGGTCGAGATCATCACCGCCCCGCTGGCCCATGCCGATCTTGACCGGGTCGAGACGCTGATCACGGCGCTTGTCAACGCCGGGGCCGCAGGCTCGCAGGACGGTGTCCTTTACGGCTTCGGCCTGCATCTGAACCCCGAAATCACCGGAACTGACGCAAGTGACATCCTGCCCACCCTGCGCGCCTATGCCCTGATGGAGGATTGGCTGCGCGCCATCGACCCGCCCGATCCCTCGCGCCGCCTGCTGCCCTTCGTCGATCCCTGGCCACAAGCGCTGGTGGATGCGCTGGCGACGGATGCCGCAGCGGAGCTTGACGCCCTCGCCCGCACCTATGCCCGCCTCAGCCCCACGCGGAACCACGGTCTCGACCTTCTGCCGCTGCTCGAACATCTTTGCCCCGACACGCTGCGCGCCGCCATGCCCGAAGGCCGGCTCAAGGGCGGGCGGCCCACCTATCACTACCGCCTGCCCGAATCGCGGCTGGGTGCGCCGGGGTGGTCGCTCCGCTATGAATGGAACCGCTGGGTGCTGGTCGAACGCGTGGCGGCAGATCCGGCGCTGCTGACCCGGCTGGCCGCCCGCTGGACCCAGCATCGCCGCCAGCTGACCTCATCGCGCCACGACTGGGCCGCGCAGGTGGATGCGTTCCTCGCCACAGCGGCCATCTGGGCATGAGGCCGCGCATCGGCATCACCACCTCGCGCCGCACCGGTTGGCGCGTCTTTCCGGTCCTCGCCCTCAACGTCTGGCTGGCCGGGGGCACCGCGCTGCGCTGGGACAGCGGGCGCCACGCCGACATGACCCAGGCCGACGGTGTGATCGTGGGGGGCGGCGACGACATCTCGCCAACCCTCTATCACGGCCGGATCCTGCCCGAGGCGCGGCTCGACCCCGACCGCGACGCGCTGGAACGCCGCCTCGTGCTGGCGGCGCAGGCGGCGGGCAAACCCGTGCTGGGCATCTGCCGGAGCGCACAGATGCTCAACATCGCCTGTGGCGGCAACCTGCACCAGCGCGCCTATGACCACTATGCCGACAGCCGCCGCTATCGCACCATCCTGCCGCGCAAGGCCGTGTCCGTCCTGCCCCACACCGGCCTTGCCCGGATCACCGGCACATCGCCGATGCGGGTCAATGCCCTGCATACACAGGCGGTGGACCGGCTGGGCACCGGCCTGCGCGTGGCCGCACGCGACGATGGCGGCATGGTGCAAGCCGTCGAACGGGCCGAGGCGCCCTTCGCGCTGGGGGTGCAATGGCACCCGGAATACCTGATCTACGCCCGCCGCCAGCGCGCCCTCTTCCGCGCGCTCGTCACTGCGGCGGCCACAGCGGCGGCCACGGCGGCGCGGGCCTGATCCCGTGGACAGCGCGGGCGAAACCGTCTATCCCCGCGCCCATGCTGAACATCATCCGCCATGACGGCCCCGCCGGTGCCACACCCCTGCTGATCGCCCATGGCCTCTACGGCTCGGGCCGCAATTGGGGCGTGATCGCAAAACGGCTCTCCAGCGACCGCCCGGTGATCGCCGTGGACATGCGCAACCACGGCCACAGCCCGTGGAAGGACAGCCACAGCTACACCGACATGGCCGATGATCTGGCCGAGGTGATCCGCGCCTCGGCTGCGCCAATGGCCGTGCTGGGGCATTCCATGGGCGGCAAGGCCGCGATGATGCTGGCGCTGACCCATCCCGATCTGGTCGAACGGCTGATCGTGGGCGATGTGGCCCCCGTCGCCTATGCCCATGACCAAAGCCGCTATATCGACGCCATGCGCGCCGTGGACCTCTCCCGCGTCGAAAAACGCTCGGACGCCGAGGCGCAGCTGGCCGCCCTCGTCGATGATCCGACCCTGCCCGCCTTCTTCACCCAGTCGCTCGACCTCAAGGAAGGGCGCTGGCGGCTGAACCTTGATGTGCTGGCCCATCAGATGCCGCAGATCCTTGGCTTTCCGCAGGTGGATGCCCGGTTCGACAAGCCCACCCTCTTCCTGACCGGGGCCACGTCCCACTATGTGCAGCCCGAACACCGCGACCGGATCAAGGCGCTCTTTCCTGCCGCGCGCTTCGCCAAGATCCCCGGCGCGGGCCACTGGCTCCATGCCGAGAAACCGCGCGAGTTCGAGGCCGCGGTGCGCGCCTGGCTTGCCAGCTGACCCTTGCGCCCGCATCTGCCATCAGCGGATGAAAAAGGCAGGAAGGGCGCACCACCCTCCCTGCCCGGTTTTAGGAACGGTCGCGGCCCCAACGGGGACCCCTCCCTCGCACCGCGACCGTTCCACCTGCCCCAAGGGGCAGGAACTCTGAAATCTGGCCCCGAGGGGCAGGAACGCTACCCCCTCACGCCCGGTCGTAGAGCGCCCGCGCCACGGCCCATGTGACGGGAAAGGCCACCAGAAAGCCGATCACTGCCGCCATCAGGATCGGGTCAAGCGTGTCATACCCTGTCACCAGCGCCGCGATGACGCCGATCCCGGCCAGTGTGGACCCGATGAACAAGTGCAAGACAAATCCCAGTCTCAGCATGATGCGGCCTCTCTGCGGCGTTGACATGCCCTGAGTCTAAACCGGATCAGTGCGGCGCACCTTGATCTGCATCAGACAGGATCGCCGCGCCGCATCCGCTGCATCAGCCCGTCCTTGACGATGAACTGATGATAAAGCGCCGCCCCCAGATGCAGCGCGATCAACGCCAGCAGGATGATCCGCATCACCTCATGCGCCTCGGCCGCCGCCTCATTGCCGCGAAACCAGGCCAGGGCTCCGCTGACGGGCATGGCGATCAAAAGCGCATAAAGGCCCAGATGCGTGACCCGCGCTGCCATCCGTTGCAGCGGCGGATCGGTCTCGGGCAAGGGCGGCACGCCACGCTCCATCCGCAGATAGATCCGCGCCCCCGCCAGCACAAAGATCAGGAACCCGCCAAAGACATGAGCCGCAACCAGCGGCGAAAGGACCGAGGCCACCCCCTCCTCGACCATGTCGAAGGCCTCGGTGATCGGCTCATGCAGCAGGTATTGCAGCACCAGCAGCGCAAAGACCAGCCAATGCAGCCGGATCTGAAGGCGGGAATAAGCGGTCGGAGAAGGCTGTCGCATCATGCAGCTCCTGTCATATGCGACCGATAGAATACGACAGCGCTGCCCCGCCGCCAAGCGCCATCTTGCCTCAGGGCTTGTTCAGCGCGCCGCGTGGTGCGTGCTCGCACGCATCACACCCGCATCAACACGCGGTACGTGTAAACACGCACCCTACCACCGATCGACTCAAAGCGGACCGCCCGACTATGACGGCAAACCGTCGTAGGGTGCGTGCTCGCACGCACCACGCCCCACATCAACACCCGGTGCGTGTAAACACGCACCCTACCACCGATGGGCTCAAAGCGGACCGCCCGACCATGACGGCAAACCGTCGTAGGGTGCGTGCTCGCACGCACCACACCCCACCACTTACGTGTCCATCTTCAGCGCGTTGATGAAGGCCTGCTGCGGAATCTCGACCTTGCCGAACTGCCGCATCTTCTTCTTGCCGGCCTTCTGCTTGTCCAGGAGCTTGCGTTTGCGCGTCGCGTCGCCACCGTAACACTTGGCCGTCACATCCTTGCGCAGCGCGGCCAGCGTCTCGCGCGCGATCACTTTGCCGCCAATGGCCGCCTGAATCGGAATCTTGAACATATGCCGGGGGATCAGCTCCTTCAGCTTCTCCACCATCGACCGGCCCCGCATCTCGGCCCGGTCACGATGCACCATGATCGACAGCGCATCCACAGGCTCGTCATTCACCAGAATCGACATCTTCACCAGATTGTCTTCCTGATAGCCGGTCAGCTGATAATCGAAACTAGCGTAACCCTTGGTCACGGATTTCAGCCGGTCATAGAAATCGAACACCACCTCGTTCAGCGGCAGATCATAGACCACCATCGCCCGGCTGCCCGCATAGGTCAGATCCAGCTGCACCCCGCGCCGATCCTGACAGAGCTTGAGCACATCGCCCAGATAATCATCCGGCACCAGAATCGTCGCCTTGATCCGCGGCTCTTCCAGATGATCCACATAGGTCAGATCAGGCATGTCGGCGGGGTTGTGCAACTCCTTCATCGTGCCATCACGCAGATAGACGTGATAGATCACCGAGGGCGCAGTGGTGATCAGATCAATGTCATATTCCCGCTCGATCCGGTCGCGGATCACCTCCAGATGCAAGAGCCCCAGGAACCCGCAGCGGAAGCCAAAGCCAAGGGCCGCCGATGTCTCCATCTCATAGGTGAAGGAGGCGTCGTTCAGCGCCAGCTTCTCGATGGCATCGCGCAGATCCTCGAACTCGGAACTGTCCACCGGGAAAAGCCCGCAGAACACCACCGGCTGCGACGGCTTGAAGCCCGGCAAGGCCTTGGTCGCGCCCTTCTTCTCATGGGTGATCGTATCGCCCACACGGGTGTCGCGCACCTGCTTGATCTGCGCCGTGATGAAGCCGATCTCGCCGGGGCCCAGCTCATCGACATTCTGCATCTGCGGCCGGAACACGCCGATCCGGTCCACCTGATGCACCGATCCGTTCTGCATCATCGTGATCCGGTCGCCCTTCTTCAGCACACCGTCCATGATCCGCACCAGCACGACCACACCCAGATAGGCGTCATACCAGCTATCCACCAGCATGGCCGTCAGGGGCGCAGCACGGTCGCCCTTGGGCGCGGGCAGGCGCTTGACGATGGCCTCCAGCGTGTCATGGATGCCGATGCCGGTCTTGGCGCTGACCCGGATCGCGTCCGAGGCGTCGATCCCGATCACATCCTCGATCTGCGCGGCCACCCGGTCGCAATCGGCGGCGGGCAGGTCGATCTTGTTCAGCACCGGCACGATCTCGTGATCCGCATCCAGCGCGTGATAGACATTGGCCAGCGTCTGCGCCTCCACGCCCTGCGTGCTGTCCACCACCAGAAGCGAGCCTTCCACGGCGCGCATCGAGCGGCTCACTTCATAGGCAAAGTCCACATGACCCGGCGTGTCGATCAGGTTCAGCACATAGGTCTGCCCGTCATCCGCCTTGTAATCAATACGCACGGTGTTGGCCTTGATCGTGATCCCGCGCTCACGTTCGATATCCATACTGTCGAGCAGCTGTTCCTTCATGTCCCGGTCCTGCACGGTGCCGGTGGATTGGATCAGCCGGTCGGCCAGGGTGGAT
>JAMWZG010000161.1:485-7046 GCA_024304855.1 Paracoccaceae bacterium | reverse complement strand
GACAGCTGCAACGCAAGGCCGAACGCCCCGGCAAACGTCTGGGCAAGACCACCGGCTGGATTCACCGCGCCGCGCTGCAAATGAAGAACGTCCAGATGATTGGTGGCGTGAACTATGAACGCATCGACGACGCGGGCCTGCACATCACCTTCGGCGAGGCGCGCGAAAACCCCCGCGTGATCCCCGCCGACACGGTCGTGCTCTGCGCCGGGCAACTGTCGGACCGCAGCCTCGCCGACACACTGGCGACACGCGGCATCACCGCCCATGTCATCGGCGGCGCAGACGTTGCAGCAGAACTCGACGCGAAACGCGCCATAGATCAGGGAACACGCCTCGCCGCCACCCTCTGACCGCCATTTCATCTTGCCTTAAATACTCATCAAACCGGGGCAGCGCCCCGGTCCCACACCCGCCAGATCACACCGTGTGCAGATAGAGATCGTAATCCACATCCGAAATCGTCCGCGCCACGCGGGCATATTCCGCCGCCTTCACCGCCACAAAGGTCCGGTGCATGTCCTCGCCCAAAGCGCCCTTCAAAAACTTGGACTCCCGCGCCGCCGCAATGGCCGCACCCCAGTCGCGCGGGATGCTGTCGTCCCCGCCCGCCTCGTCATAGCCATTGCCCGTGGTTTCCGGCCCCGGATCAATCCGCTGCGCCAGCCCGTGCCGGATGCCTGCCAGCACGGTTGCCGCCACAAGGTAAGGGTTCGCATCCACCCCCGCCGGGCGATGCTCGATCCGCCGCGCGCGCTTGTCCCCCGCCGGAATACGCAGCGCGACCGAGCGGTTGTTCACCCCCCAACTGGTCGAAACCGGCGCATAGCTCTGATTGGCAAAGCGCCGCCAGGAATTCGCATGGGGCGCAAAGACCAGCATCGCCTCGCCCATCGTCGCCCGCAAGCCGCCCAAAGCGTGCAACAGCGGCGCAGACCATTCCCCCTCGGTGCCCTCGGTAAACACGTTCCGCCCGTCACCGTCCTGCAAGGAGACGTGGAAATGCATCCCCGATCCGGCATAATCCTCGATCGGCTTGGCCATGAAACAAGCCGTCACCCCATGCGCCCGCGCCTGCGCCCGCACGATCCGCTTCAGCCGCATCAGATCATCGGCGGCCTGCATCACATCCGTCCGGTAATGCAGCGTCAGCTCATATTGCCCCGGCGCATACTCCGAAATCATCGTCTCGGCCTTGATCCCGGCCTTCTCGGCACCTGCGTAGATGTCGGAAAACAAGGGCAGCATCCCGTGCAGGTGATCCACCGAATAGACTTCTGTCCGGTGGCTTGCCCGCCCGTCCAGCACATCCGCCGCAGGGCGCACCCGCCCATCCGGCCCGCGCGCATTGGCCAGCAGGAAAAACTCCAGCTCGAACGCCCCCGCCGGATACAACCCCTCTGCCGCCATCGCATCCACCTGCGCCTGAAGCGCATGGCGCGGGTCCGATGTCATCGGCGCCCCCTCCAGCGTGTAAAGCGACATCAACACCTCGCCGCGCGGCGGCACGGTGCCATGCAGGGGCTTGAGCGTGCCAGGAATAGGCCAGGCCCGCAGATCGCCATCCCCCTGATCCCAGATCAACCCGGTCTCGTGCACATCCTCGCCGCAGATATCCAGCCCCAGGATCGAGATCGGCAGGAACCGCCCCGACTGGTAGAACGCCAGCAACTCATGCCGCCGGATGATCTTGCCGCGCCCGATCCCGTTGGAATCATGCAGCACGATATCGAAAGCCTCGATCTCGGGATGGGCGTCCAGAAAGGCTTCCGCCTCGGCGATGGTCGCGCCCGAAGGGGCAGGGGTCTTGCTCGTCATCTCAGTCCTCATTGGGCCTCATCCGGCCCGAACAGCAGGGCCAAAGTCGCATCAAACGCGGCAATCAGCCGGTCGATCTGTTTCATGCTCGTCACCGGGCTGACCAGCATCATGTTGTGAAAGGGCGCGATCAGACAGCCACGATTGAGCAGGCAGGTATGCACCACCCCCTCCACCGCCGGCTGATGCGCCGCCTCGGCCTCGGTCCCGTTCTTCAGCGGGCCAGGTGAGCAGATGAACTCCACCCGCGCGCCCACCCGCACCACATGCCAGGGCGCGCCATGCCGGGTGATGGCCGCCGCCAACCCCGCTTCCAGCCGCGCGGCCCCTGCCTCCATATGGGCGTAAGCCTCGGGCGTCATCACCTCGGCCAGCGTGGCGCGCAGACAGGCGAATTGCATCGGATTGGCCGACAGCGTCGTGCCCATCCCGGAATGCCCCGGTTCCCGCGTGGCGTTATAGGCGGCAAACCGTTCCGCCACATGATCCCGCAAGCCCCAGATGGCGGTGGGCATCCCCCCCGCCACGCATTTGCCCGCCACGTAGATATCGGGATCCAGCCCATGCACGGCGGTATAGCCGCCCAGCCCGCTCGACATCGTATGCGTCTCGTCAATGATCAGCAGCGCGCCATACTCACGCGACAACGCGCGCAGGCCCGCGTGAAAACCGGGGTCGGGCAGCACCATGCAGGAATTGGTCATCACGGGTTCCGTCAGGATCGCCGCCACATCGCCCGCAGCCAGCGCCGCCTCGACCCCGGCCAGATCGTTGAACTCCACCGCCACGGCCGTGCGCGTCAGATCCGCCACCTGCCCGGTCAGACCGGGCCGCGCCACCGTCTGCCCAGCGTGCAGGGCCACCATCGCCTCGTCCACCGTGCCGTGATAGCAGCCGTTGAACACCAGAACCTTCGGCCGCCCGGTGACAGCCCGCGCCACGCGCAGGGCGAAACGGTTGGCATCGGTCGCGGTCGTGGCAATCTGCCAGCGGAAATCCCCGAACCGTTCGACCAAGAGCCGCCCCACCTCCAAGGCGGCCTCGGTGGGCAGCATATAGGTCAGCCCCGCCCGCGCCTGCCGGCGGATCGCCCTTGCCACCGGGGCAGGGGAATGGCCGAACATCGACCCGGTATCGCCCAGACAGAAATCGTCGATCCGCTGCCCGTCCAAATCGGTCAGCCGCGCCTTGCGCGCGCGCGCCACCAGCATCGGAAAGGGCATCGGCCAATCCGTCATCCAATGCATCGGCACCCCGTCCAGCCAGGCCGCCGTGCCGCCCGCCAAAGCCGCCTGCGTGCGCGGCCGCGCCGCCGCATAGGCCGCCGCCTCCCGCGCGCGGATCGTTTCCAGACGCGCGACCGGCACGCCTGCAATGACATCCGCCGTCTTTTCCATCGTCCCGCCCATCATTCCGCCTCTGGCGCCGCCTGTCCGGCCATCATGGCGCATCCATATATTTGATCAAATGCAAAGGGAACAATTTTGCGCATCCTCGCGTTTATCACTGCAATGACCTGCCTTATGATCAAATGACACGGCTTTCGCGCGCTGTGAAACCCTGCCCCGCGCAGCCCGATCCGCAACCGTCCCCCATGCGGCGCGCGGGCGTCATGGATATTTTCAGCAAGAAGAAACAGGCGCCTCGGGGCCCGTTTCGCGTTTCCATGCCATTAACGATCCCTGACAATACCCCGATATTGTCCGCACCCTGCCGCAGTCGTGCCCGATTTCGACGCGATACCGGAAACAACGCAACGAAAGGGTGTCGCAGATGGATCGACTGACGGAAATGGAGGCCTTCGCCACGGTGGTGGATCAGGGTGGCTTCACCGATGCGGCCAAGAAAATGGGTATCTCGAAGTCGGCCGTGTCCAAACATGTGTCCAGCCTCGAGGCGCGGCTTGGGGCGCGGCTTCTGAACCGCACCACGCGCCGTGTCAGCCCGACCGAGATTGGCCTGGCCTATTACGACCGCGCCCGCCGCGTGCTCAATGACGCGGGCGAGGCGGATGCGCTGGTCACATCCATGCAATCGGCGCCTTCGGGCCTCTTGCGCATCTCGGTGGCCACGGATTTCGGCGTCAACCACCTGTCACCTGTGCTGGGCGATTTCCTGTCCGAATTCCCCGACATCACCGTGAACATGGTCCTGAACAACCGCTATGTCGAACTGATCAGCGAAGGCTTCGACATGGCCGTGCGGATCGGAGAGCTTGAGGACAGCACCCTGCGCGCCCGCAAGCTGACCGAGACGACCAAGCGAATGATCGCCAGCCCCGGCTATTTCGCCAAATACGGCCGCCCGCAGAAGATCGACGATCTGAACGATCACAAACTGCTGCATTATTCCAACCAGTCGAACGGCAACGTCTGGAAACTGACCGCGCCATCCGGCGAAAAGCGGCAGGTCCGCACCGCAGGCTGGCTGAGCGTGAATGACGGCCAATCCCTGCTCAATGCCTGCGTCGCGGGCCTTGGCATCGCCTATCTGCCCAGCTTCCTTTACGCCGATGCGATGGAGAAAGGTCTGGTCGAAGACGCGATCCCCGATCTGCCGGTGGAAACCCAGGGCATCTATGCCGTCTATCCCCCGGGCCGCTTCACCCAGCCCAAGGTGCGCGCCTTCATCGACTTTCTGGTGCACGAATTTGCAGACAAGGGTCCGACCGAGTGGTGATCCTCATCTGACGACGTGGCAAGCCCGCCCGCGCCCTCGGTGCGGGTTTGTCATTTCTGCACGCCGCGCCCGGCGAAATGCGCCCGCAGCAGCGTCACCAGCCGCCGCTGCAAGGGCCGGTGCCGCTGCCGCAGGGGCAGGGCCGCAAAGACCGGCTGCGGTATCCGCGGCGCGCCCGTCACCGCATGAGCCTGCCCCGTCGCGATCAACCCCTGTGCCGTATCCTCCAGCACATAGCCCGCCCCCTCCAGCGCAAGGATCAACCCCGTCACCGTGGCATTCTGCCCGCTCGACACCGGGGCCGCTGTCAGTTGCGGCAAAAGCCCCGCATGGGCGGCGCTGAAGGCGGGCGAGAAATTGGCGCGCACATAGCGATCCACCGGCAGGTTCGACAGGGTCGCGGCCTGAGTCGCGATCATCCGGTAGGACACTTCCCCCACCGTCTCGAAATGCAGATCGGGCTGCGGCTTGGGCGTGAACAAAAGCGCCAGATCCAGCGCCCCGCTGACCAGATCGGCACACATCTGCGCCGAATAATCCGCCTCGATATAGAACGCCGCCTCGGGCAGGGCGGCGCGAAACTGCCGCATCCAGTCGCCGATATGGTGATCCGTCAGATCCCGCTGCAACCCGATGCGCAGGGTCATGGCCCGGCTGCCTGATCCGGCGGTATCCTGCAACGCCTCGGTCCAGCCCTGCCGCAGCGCCCGCGCGTGCGGCTCGAACCGCAAGCCTTCCGTCGTCAGCCCGGTCCCCGCGCGCGAGCGGTGAAACAACCGGCATCCCAGCGCCGCCTCCAGCGCCTTCACGCGCCCCGAAACGGTGGATTGCGTCACCCCCAGCCGATCCGCCGTCCGGTTGAAGCTGCGCGTCTCGCACAGGTCCAGAAAGGTCTCCAGCAGCTCGGTTTGCATCACGCCTCCTGATCGCTTTTTCCGATCAATAAACCGTGGTGGCACGGATTGATAGAGGGCACGGGCAAGCCGATAGTCGCCCTTGTGGAACGACGAAGGAGCAGGGCATGACAGGGTTTCCGACACAGGCGCGCGTCGTCATCATCGGTGGCGGCGTGGTGGGGACATGCGCCCTCTATCATCTGGCACGGGCAGGCTGGACCGATGCGCTTTTGCTGGAACGCAATGAGCTGACCGCAGGCTCCACATGGCACGCGGCAGGCAATGTCCCGACCTTTTCGTCCAGCTGGTCGATCATGAACATGCAGCGCTATTCCGCAAACCTCTACCGCCGTCTGGGGGCCGAGGTGGATTATCCCATGAACTACCACGTCACCGGCTCGCTGCGTCTGGGCCATTCCCGCGAAAGGATGCAGGAATTCGCCCGCGTCGTCGGCATGGGCCGCTATCAGGGGATGGAGCTTGACCTGCTGGGCCCATCCGAGATGAAGGGCCGCTACCCGTTTCTGGAAACCCACGATCTGCAAGGCGCGCTTTACGATCCCAACGATGGCGACATCGACCCCGCGCAACTGACGCAAGCCCTTGCCAAGGGCGCGCGGCAGATGGGCGCGCGGATCGAACGCTTCTGCCCCGTCACCGCCGTCCGGCGCGAGGGCGAGGAATGGGTCATCGTGACGCCCAAGGGCGAGGTGCGCTGCGAAAAGGTGGTGAACGCCGCAGGCTATTATGCCCGCGAGGTCGGCGCGATGTTCGGCCGCGACGTGCCGATGATGGTGATGAGCCATCAGTATCTTCTCTTCGACACGATCCCCGAACTGGCAGACTGGTCCACCACCCACGGCGCGAAGCTGCCGCTTCTGCGCGATGTGGACAGCAGCTACTACCTGCGGCAGGAAAAACACGGCTTCAACCTTGGCCCCTATGAGGGGAACTGCCGCGCCCATTGGATCACCCCCGACGATCCCATGCCCGAGGATTTCAGCTTCCAGCTTTTCCCCGATGATCTGGAGCGTCTGGAATGGCACATCCATGATGCCATGGCCCGCGTGCCCCTGCTGGAGAAGGCCGCGCTGCAAAAGGTGATCAACGGCCCGATCCCCTATACCCCCGATGGCAACCCGCTCATCGGCCCCATGCCCGGCCTGCC
>JAMWZG010000161.1:0-475 GCA_024304855.1 Paracoccaceae bacterium | reverse complement strand
CCTCGAACCCCGTGAAGCGGCGCGGGCAAGGGGCTGGCCGAATGGGTCACGGAAGGCGGCACCGAATGGGACATGTGGTCCTGCGACCCCCGCCGCTTCACGGGGTTCGAGGATCGCGAATACTGCATCGCCAAGGGGATGGAGGTTTACGGCCACGAATACGGCATCCATTTCCCCCATGCCCGCTGGCCCGCAGGGGCAGACAGGAAACTCTCGGCCCTGCATTCCCGCCTGAAAGAGGCAGGGGCGCAATTCGGGGCCTATAACGGCTGGGAACGCGCCAACTGGTTCGCTGAACCGGGTGACGACACAAGCTGGCAAGGCAGCCAGACATGGGATCGCGCCGGCCCGTGGGAACCCCGCGTCGCCGCCGAATGCGCCGCCGTGCGCGACACCTGCGGGGTGCTGGCGATTTCCGGCTTCACCCGCCTCTCGGTCGAAGGGCCGGGCGCGCAGGATTACGTTAACACCCTCA
>JAMWZG010000160.1:5583-7060 GCA_024304855.1 Paracoccaceae bacterium | reverse complement strand
GAAATAGCCACCCATCCCGGCATGACGGTCCAGATGATCGGGGCTGAGATTGGTGAAAACCGCCACATCCGGCGTCAAGGCGCGCGCCAGATCCGTCTGATAGCTGGACAGCTCCAGCACCACCACACCGCCATCCTCGGGCGGGTCGATGTCCAGCACGCCGCGCCCGATGTTGCCCGCAAGCTGCGCAGAACGCCCGGCCTGTTCCAGAATGTGATGGATCAGGGCGGATGTGGTGGATTTCCCGTTCGATCCCGTCACCGCGATCACGCGGGGGGCGGTGTCGAAATCCTCCCACTCGCTGACGGCGAGCGAGCGGAAGAACAGCCCGATGTCATTGTCCACCGGCACCCCGGCCTGAAGTGCGGCGCGGATCACGCGGTTGGGTTCGGGGTAGAGATGCGGGATGCCGGGGCTGACGATAAGGGTGGCAATGTCGTCAAAGGCCCCGGCCCGGCTCAGGTCGCGGATGGCGAAACCCTCGGCCTCGGCCCTGTCGCGGGCGCTGGCATTGTCATCCCAGCAGACCGGCATGGCCCCGCCCGCCGCAAGGCTGCGCGCCGTGGCCAGCCCCGACCGGCCCAGCCCCAGCACCGCCACTCCCTGCCCCTCATGTCCGCGCACCGGAATCATCTGTCGCCCCCGCTGATGTGTCGGGCCAGACAATGCGACGGGGTCGGCATGACCGCAAGAGCAGGCAGAACCTTGCTCAAAGCCTGCCCTACACCCGGCCCCGGCTGGCATATCGGCCCTGCGGCCATATATTCACGGGCATGAGACAGATGACACGCACCGCCCGCCTCGCCCTTGCCGCACTCTGCCTGACGATGGCGCCGGCCTTTGCCGACATGGCGGATCACGACTGGATTCCGGTCGAGATCACCCTGCCGCAGGACCGAGAAGTGGTGATCGACCGCTCCATCGGATCGGCCAACCGGATGCTGTCCTTCACAACGGATGAAAACCCCGACAGCCTGGCCGACACCTGGCGCGCGGCGCTGGAGGCTGGCCCCTATCAGGTGAAACCCGCCGCCGAAGGCATGGACCGCCGCCTGATCGAATTCTCGGGCGGGCGGGTCCAGAATGGGCAGATCACCTTCCTGCACGGGGCCGACAGCACCCGCACGACCGTGCAGTTTGATGCGTCGATCAATGATTGAAGGCGTGAACTAAGGGCTCAGGGCAGCTTGGACAGATGCGCTTGCACCTTCTGGATATGGGGATGATCGGGCGGCAAGCTGGCGCGGAAGATGGCAAGCGCCTGTTCATAGTGAACGCGCGCTTCGTCTGGACGCCCCAGTTTGACCAGAACCCCAGCGAGGTTGTTGAGGTCAATGGCATAGTCCGGATGGCCCGCCCCAATCGTCGCACGGTCGATCTCCAATGCCTGGCGGTATAGCTCCTCGGCCTCCGCATAGCGCCCCTGATCTTCCACGACCCCGGCGAGGTTGTTGAGACGGGTGGCGTAGTCCGGATG
>JAMWZG010000160.1:0-5484 GCA_024304855.1 Paracoccaceae bacterium | reverse complement strand
GCCCCTCCCCAATCGTGGCCCGACCGATCTCCAGCGCCTGACGGTATAGCCCCTCGGCCTCGGCATAGCGCCCCTGCGCCCGCACAACCCCGGCGAGGTTGTTGAGGCAGATGGCATAGTCCGGATGCCCCTCCCCAATCGTGGCCCGACCGATCTCCAGCGCCTGACGGTATAGCCCCTCAGCCTCGGCATAGCGCCCCTGCGCCCGCACAACCCCGGCGAGGTTGTTGAGCTGGGTGGCATAGTCCGGATGCCCCTCACCAATCGAGGCGCGACCGATCTCCAACGCTTGGGTGAAAATCTCCTCCGCTTCAGTATAGCGCCCCAATCGGTCCAAGACTGTTGCGTAACGATCCAGCGCGCGGGACAGGATCGCCGGGTCATCTCCCGCGCGGGCGAGGGTCACATAGTCCTGCGCCAGCCGTTCCGCGCGGGAGTAATCCCCGGCCAGTTGCGTGAAATGCGTGGCGTTGTGCAGCGCCTCCAGCGATGGGTCCAGTTGCGCGGCGCGGGCATAATGCGTTGCCGCGTCAGACCAGCGGAGTTCGGCCTCTGCGATCTCGCCCCGGCCATGGGCGGCGCGGGCGGCGCTCTGGATTTCCAGTTTTTGGCGTTCCTCGACCTCGGCGAAAAGCGCATCGGCCAGCGAGAAATCGAGCCGGTCCATGGCCTCTTCCGCGGCGCGCAAACGGTCCGCGCCGATCTGGTTGGCCTCCCGCTCCAGCAGGGTTTTCAGATGGGCGACCTCAGCCTCAGCCGCCGCCAGCGCCGGGTCCGGGTCGGCGATCTGGCGCTCCAGTTCCTCGACCCGGCGGTGCAGGATCACCGCTTCGGCGGGATCGGCGGTGGCCAGTTCCGCCAGCAGGTCGGCCCGCATCTCGCGCCGGATGCGCAGGAAATCGGCGACGGTCAGTTGACCCTTGGGTGCGGGTGGCAGGTTGACGATTTCACTGCGCTCGGGCTTGCGCCAGAGCCGTGCCACAGCGCGGAAAGGGGAAAAAACAGACGCGGAAATGGCCAAGACAGCCGCCAGCGCCCCCAAGGGAACCGCATGCTCTGTCAGACCCGACCAGACACTGTCCCACATTCACCGCACCCTTACACAAACCCACCTTACCCTACACAGCTTGAGCGGGCGGGCAAGCCGCCCCTGTCCGAGGAGGCCCGCAAGGGCTGATCGAGGGGCCGGATCAGCGGACTTTCAGCGTCGCCAGACCGATCATGGCCAGGATCAGCGAGATGATCCAGAAGCGGATCACGATGGTGGATTCCGCCCAGCCCTTCTTCTCATAGTGGTGGTGGATCGGGGCCATCAGGAACACGCGCTTGCCGGTGCGCTTGAAATAGAGGACTTGTATGATCACGCTCAGCGCCTCTACCACGAAGAGGCCGCCGACGATGGCCAGCACGATCTCGTGCTTGGTGGACACCGCAATCGCGCCCAGTGCACCGCCCAGCGCCAGCGAGCCTGTATCGCCCATGAAGACAGCCGCGGGCGGCGCGTTATACCACAGAAAGCCCAAGCCCCCGCCGATCAGACCCGCCACGAAGATCAGGATCTCCCCCGTGCCCGGCACATAATGCACGTCCAGATATTCGGTGAAATCGACGCGGCCCACGGCATAGGCGATCACGCCTAGCGTGCCGCTTGCGATCATCACAGGCATGATGGCCAGACCGTCCAGACCATCGGTCAGGTTCACCGCATTGGCCGCCCCCACGATCACGATCATCGCGAAGGGCACGAAGAGCACACCCAGATTGAGCAGCGTTTCCTTGAAGACCGGAAAGGCCAGCTGATTGGTCAGTTCGGCCGGGTGATAATGGGCGGCCCAATAGCCCGCGATGGCCGCGACCAGCAGGCCCAGCGCCATGCGCACCTTGCCCGACACGCCCTTGGTGTTCTGCTTCGACACTTTGGCATAGTCATCGGCAAAGCCGATGGCGGCAAAGGACATGGTGACGAAAAGCACGATCCACACGAAAGGATTGTCCAGCCGCGCCCAGAGCAGGGTCGAGGTCAGCAGCGCCCCCACGATCAGAAGCCCCCCCATCGTGGGCGTGCCCGCCTTGACGAAATGCCCCTCGGGGCCGTCGTTGCGAATGGGCTGGCCCTTGCCCTGCCGCTTGCGCAGCACATTGATCAGGGGACGCCCGAACAGGAAGCCGAAGATCAGCGCCGTCATGAAGGCCCCGCCCGCGCGGAAGGTGATATAGCGGAAGAGGTTGAAGAAATCGCCACCATCCGAGAGCGCGGTCAACCAATACAGCATTACTCTGTCCCCTTGTCCGATTGCGGCGCGGCATGGCCCAGTTTGCGCAGCGCGTCAACCACCAGACTGACCTTGCTGCCCTTCGATCCCTTGACCAGCAGGATGTCCCCCGCGTCAACCAGCCGGTGCGCCCGCGTGGTCAGGGCCTCGGCGCTGTCGAACCATTCGCCGCGCTTGGCCTGCGGCAGGGCCTCCCACAGGGCGCGCATCCGGGGACCGACGCAATGCACCAGGCTCAGCTTGGCCATATGCGGCGAGGTGGCCAGTGCCGCGTGCAGCGCGATCTCGTCGGGGCCAAGCTCCAGCATGTCGCCCAGAACGGCGATGCGGCGGCCCGTCTTGACCCGGCCCAGCCCGTCGCGCGGGGCGGCGGCGGCCAGCACCTCGAGAGCCGCCTCCATCGAGGTGGGGTTGGCGTTGAACGCGTCGTCAATCAGGTCGAAGTAAAGATCATCCGACAGCGGATCGAGAAGATAGCGTTCGCGCTTGCCCCGCCCGGCGGGGGGCTGCCATGTGCCCAGATCACTGGCCGCCAGCACCGGGTTCAGGTGCAGCGCCTGCGCCACCGCCATCACGCCCATCGCGTTGACGGCGAAATGCCGCCCCGGCGCCTGCACCTTGAAGAGCAAGGGCCGCCGCCAGGCGCGCCCCTGCACCACCGTGGTCTGATCGCAGAGCGTCACATCCGTGACGCGGTGATGCACGCGGGGGCTTTCGCCAAAGGTGATGGTGCGCGCGGCATGGCGCGCCGCCCAGTCCAGCAGGATGGGCGAGGTCGGCAGATCCCCGTTCAGCACCGCCACCCCGCCCGGTTCCAGCCCGGTCAGGATCGAGGCCTTCTCATGGGCGATCCCCTCGAGGTTCTCGAACGCCTCCAGATGGGCGGCGGCGACGATCGTGACCATGGCGACGTGCGGACGCGCCATCTGCGCCAGCGGCGCAATCTCGCCGGGGTGGTTCATCCCGATCTCGATCACGGCGAATTCGGTATCGGCCGGCATCCGCGCCAAGGTCAGCGGCACGCCCCAGTGGTTGTTGTAGCTGGCCTCCGCCGCATGGGTGCGCCCCTGCCCCGACAGGACCGAGCGCAGCATCTCCTTGGTCGAGGTCTTGCCGACCGACCCGGTCACGGCGACAACGCGCGCCTGCGTGCGGGCGCGGGCGGCGCGGCCCAGATCCTCCAGCGCGCGCAGCACATCGGGCACGATCAGCAGCGGCGCGCCCTCGGGCACACCCTCGGGGCGATGCGTGACCAAAGCCGCCGCCGCCCCCTTGGCCAGGGCCTGCGCCACGAATTCATGGCCGTCCCGCGCCGCCTTGAGCGCGACAAACAGATCGCCGGGCGCAATCGTGCGCGTGTCGATGGACACGCCACCTGCCTGCCAATCGGCGGTGGTCCTGCCGCCCGTGGCCGCGACAGCCTCGGCCGAGGTCCAGAGCGGGGTCATGCCAGTCTCCCGTCCAACGCGGCCACGGCGACGCTTGCCTGTTCCACATCATCGAAGGGCAGCACCATGTCGCCCACCGTCTGCCCCGTCTCGTGCCCCTTGCCCGCAATCAGCAGCGCGTCACCGGGGCCCAGCGCATCGACGCCGCGCAGGATCGCCTCGGCCCGGTCGCCCACCTCGCGCAGATGGACGCGCGCATCCGCAGGGATGCCCGCCATCACGGCGGCGCGGATCAGGGCGGGGTCTTCGGACCGGGGATTGTCATCGGTCACGATCACCTCATCGGCATGGGCCGCCGCCGCAGCCCCCATCAGGGGCCGCTTGGTCGTGTCGCGGTCGCCACCTGCGCCGATGATGGCGACCAGCCGCCCCATCACATGCGGGCGCATCGCCTTGAGCGCGGTCGCCACCGCATCGGGCGTATGGGCGTAATCCACAAAGACCGCCGCCCCGTTCTGGCGCGTCGCGGCCAGTTGCATCCGGCCCCGCACGGTTTTCAGATGCGGCAATGTCTCGAACACGGCCTCAGGATCGGCGCCGCAGGCGATGACAAGCCCTGCGGCCAGCAGCACATTGTCGGCCTGAAACCCGCCCAGAAGCGCCAGATCGGCGCTGTAGCTTTTGCCGCGAAACCGCACCAGCACGGTCTGCCCGGTCGCGTCGAAGCGTTGCGAGGCAAGGTGAATATCCGCCCCCTCGCGCCGCCCGACGGTGATGACCTGCTGGCCGCGCTGCCGCGCGATGCCCGCCATCTGCATCCCGTAGCTGTCATCGACATTAATCACCGCCGTGCCATCCATCGGCAGGACGCGGGCGAAAAGCCCGGCCTTGGCATTGAAATAATCCGCGAAATCAGGGTGATAATCCAGATGATCCTGCGTCAGGTTGGTAAACCCTGCCGCCTGAAGCTGCACCCCGTCCAGCCGCCGCTGGGCAAGACCGTGGCTTGACGCCTCCATCGCGGCATGGGTGACGCCGGCGGCGGCGGCTTCGGCCAGCACGCGGTGCAGGGTGATGGGCTCTGGCGTGGTATGCATCAGCGGGGCCTCATAGGCCCCCTCGACCCCGGTGGTGCCAAGGTTGACCGCAGGCAGGTCCAGCTCCTCCCAGATCTGGCGGGCGAAGGTCGAGACCGAGGTTTTGCCATTGGTCCCCGTTACGGCCACCATCGTGGCAGGCTGCGCGCCGAACCACAGGGCCGCGGCACAGGCCAGCGCCTGACGCGGATCTTCGGCCACGACCAGTGCGGCATCCGACGCGGCCAGTTCAGCCGCCGCGATAAGCGCGCCTGCGGCATCGGTCAGGATCGCGCCCGCGCCCATGCGCAGGGCATACTGGATGAATTCGCCCCCATGCACCCTGGTGCCGGGAAGGGCCGCGAAAAGCGTGCCCTCCTTGACCTGCCGGCTGTCCACGGCCAGACCCGTCACCCGCGCCTCGCGGCCCGATTTGGCGGTCAGGCCAAGCTCAGCCAATGTTTTTGCCTGCCCCACCACGCGCCTCGCTTGTCAGTGTCAGTTCGATGTCAGCGTTATACCCGTCAATTCCGCCGGTTCAATCTCGGGTCGCAGACCCAGCAGCGGGGCGACGCGGCGGATCACCTCGGCGGCGACGGGCACGGCGGTCCAGCCGGCGGTGCGGCGCGGTTCGGTGCCCGAGGTTTCCACCGCCTCGTCCAGCGTGACGATCAGCACATATTTGGGATCATGCGCCGGAAAGGTTGCGGCGAAAGTGGCCAGAACCTTGTCCGTCTCATAGCCGCG
>JAMWZG010000016.1 GCA_024304855.1 Paracoccaceae bacterium | reverse complement strand
GAGGCGCTGCTGGATGTGCGGGGGGCCGATCTGGTGCGGCTGGCCTGGCATATCGGCAACCGCCACACCCCCTGCCAGATCGAGGCGGATCGCCTGCTGATCCAGCGCGACCGCGTGATGCGCGACATGCTGGCCCTGCTGGGGGCCGAGGTGGCCGAGGTGACGGAACCCTTCACCCCCGAGGGCGGCGCTTATGGGCATGGCCGCACCCATGGGCATCATCACGGCGACGCGCAGGGCAATCCGGTGGCGGTTGCCCATGAGCATGGGCATCACCACGAGCATGATCACGAAGACGGGCACGGAGACAGGCACGATCACCAGCATGAGCATCATCATCACGCGCATGGACATGGGCATTGAGATGATCCCGACGCCGCATCTTGTGACGCTGATGCAATGGCTCTCGCCCTCCTATCCGGTGGGGGGGTTCAGCTATTCGCATGGGCTGGAATGGGCTGTCGCGGCGGGCGATGTCACGGATGCCGGCGAGTTTCAGGCCTGGCTGGCCGATGTGCTGGAATATGGCTCGGGGCGGAATGACGCGATCCTGCTGGCGGCGGCCTATCGTGCGCAGGATGCGGCGGCGCTGGCCCATGTGGATGCCGTGGCCCGCGCGCTGGCCCCTTCGGCGGAGCGCCTGCTGGAAACGACCGCGCAGGGCGCGGCCTTTGTGCGCACCACGGCCGAGATCTGGGGGATGGACCTGCCGGTTCTGTCTTATCCCGTGGCCGTGGGCCGGGCGGCGGCGCTGATCGGGGTGGGGCTGGAACAGGTGCTGCCGCTCTACCTGCACGGTTTTGCCAGCAACCTGACCGGGGCGGCGATGCGGCTGGTGCCGCTGGGCCAGACCGAAGGGCAGCGCGTGCTGGCGGCAATGACGCCGCTCTGCGATCTGCTGGCGCAAGAGGCGCTGGCAGGGGACGGGCTGGACGATCTGGGCGGCTGCACGGTGATGGCCGATATCGCCGCGATGAAACATGAAACCCAATATACAAGGCTGTTCAGATCATGACTTCACCCCATGGCCCCTTGCGGATCGGGATCGGCGGACCCGTTGGCGCGGGCAAGACCACGCTGACCGCGGCCCTGTGCCGTGCTTTGCGGGATAATTATTCCGTGGGGGCCATCACGAATGACATCTATACCCAAGAGGATGCCGAGGCCCTGATGCGGATGCAGGTGCTGCCGCTGGACCGGATCATCGGCGTGGAAACCGGCGGCTGCCCGCATACGGCGATCCGCGAGGATGCATCCATCAACCTGGCCGCCGTGGCCGAGATGCGCACGCGCCACCCCGAGGTGGAGGTGGTGTTGATCGAAAGCGGCGGGGATAACCTGTCGGCGACCTTCAGCCCGGAACTGGCGGACCTGACGATCTATGTGATCGACGTGGCGGCGGGCGAGGAAATCCCGCGCAAGGGCGGACCCGCGATCACGCGCTCGGATATTCTGGTGATCAACAAGACCGATCTGGCCCCGCATGTGGGCGCATCATTGGAGGTGATGCAAAGGGATGCCACCCGGATGCGGGGCGAGCGGCCCTTTGTCTTTACCGCCCTGCGAAAGGGCGAAGGGCTGGAGGATGTGATCGGGCTGATCAAGCGGATCGGGGGGCTGTGATCCTGCGATGTGGTGCCCGCCGGAGGGGCTGATGCCTCCGGCGGGGATATTTCCGGCAAGAAGAAGCGAGCGTCACGCGCCTGTGGGGGCTTCCAGCAGGATGACGGAGCAGGCCGCCTCGTCAAAGCCGATGACGCCGCCGCCGTTTTCGGCCAGCGCGATACGGGCGCGGTCGGTCTGACGGGCGCCGGCCTCGTGGCGCAGTTGCAGGGTCAGCTCGTGGATCATCGACAGGCCCGTGGCGCCGACGGGGTGCCCCTTGGAGACAAGGCCGCCCGACAGGTTGATGGGCAGTTTTCCACCCAAGGCCGTGGCGCCGGATTCGATGAAGGCGCCGCCAGTGCCATCGTCGCAGAAGCCCAGCATCTCGGCCTGGAAAATCTCGCAGAAGGAGGTGGCGTCATGCACCTCGGCCAGATCGACATCGGCGGGGGACAGGCCGGATGCGGCATAGGCTTTCTGCGCCGCGATGCGGGACAGGCCCGGCTCGTCCGGTGCGCGATATTTGCCCCCCGTCAGAACCGAGGCGCGCACCTTGACCGCGCGGGCCTGCACATCGGCGGGCTGGGCGCGCAGGAAATCTTCGGAACACAGGATCGCCGCCGCCGCACCATCGCCAATGGGCGCGCACATGGAGCGTGTCAGCGGGTAGGAGATCGGGCGATCCGCCAGCACATCATCCACCGGCACTTCGAAGCGATACTGTGCCTTGGGGTTCAGCGACCCATGGTGGTGGTTCTTGGAGGCGGCCATGGCAATCTGGCGCTGGGTCGTGCCGTAGCGCTTCATATGCCAGGCGGCCTGCATGGCGTAGGTGTCCATGAACACGGTGCCGCCACCGGCCTTGGCGTCAAAGGGCTTGCCCGCCTCATCCCCGCGCGCGGCGTAATAGGCGTGCCAATCCTCGGGGTCGAGCTGGTCGATCCCGCCGTCGAAAATCTCTTGCGTGCGGGCGGCGTCACCGGGGAAGAAGGTCTTTTCCACACCGATGGCCAGCGACACCTCGGCCTGGCCCGACAGGATGTCTTTCCACGCGCCGTGAAAGGCCATCGAGGCCGTCGCACAGCCGCCTTCGACGTTGATCATGCCCACGCGTTCGGGAAACAGCCCCTCGCGCACCAGTGGGGTAAAGCAGACCTGCCCGCGGATGTTGCGCTGCCCGAAAGTGCCCATGCCGCAATTGCCGAACCAGCCCATCTCGATATCCGCGCCGGTCTCCAGCCCGGCATCGGCCAGCACCTCGAGATAGGCTTCGCGCGTCAGATCCTTGAAGCCCGTCTCGGGCCGTTTGCCGAAGGCGGTGCATGAGGTGCCGATGACATAGACGTCGCGCATGGGGTCATCCTTCCGGGTGGGAATGTCGTGTGGTCGCCAAACAATCATTTGATTTATGGCATGGATCAGTTTCACCTTCAAGCAGCAGATCTGGCGATTCGTCGCAACTGGAGACTTGAGCAAACAGTTGTTTGGCGATACCACATCAGGAAGACCCGCGATCGCATCACCGAGGAATGATGCCGTCAACGGGACCAGAAGATCAACCAACGATCAGGGAGGACGTTGAAATGAAAGCTGTTTTCAAGACAATCGCAATCACAACCGCCATGTCGGGACTGTTGTCGGGATTCGCCGGGATGGCCCTGGCACAGGATTATCCGTCGCTGTCGCTCCGCATGGCGCATCCGCTGCCGGAGACATGGCCCGCAGCCGAATGGGATGGCTGGTGGGCCGAGGAGGTGACGCGCCGGTCCGGTGGCAAGATCCAGATCGAGGTGTTCTGGGCGGGTCAGATCGGCGGGCTGACCGAGATCAAATCGCTGGTTTCGACCGGCGCCGTGGATATGGGCGTTTTCGCGCAGGCCGTCCATGCCGAGGAAATGCCGCTGACGGCCGTGTCGGCGGGGCTGCTGAACCGCGTGTCGGCCTCGCCCGCCGTGGCGGATGAGTTGGCGCGAACGCTTTATGCCACCGACCCGATCAGCGACGAACTGGCGGCGCAGAACCTGCATGTCCTGAAATGGACGGTGCCTTCGACCTATACGCTTCAGTGCAACAAGCCCGTGAACAGCACCGCCGATCTGGCGGGTCTGCGCGTGCGCGCCGTGGGTGGCGCCTATGTGCCGATCTGGATGGAGACCTTCGGGATGGTCCCCACCCGTGTGCAGGCCACCGAGGTGCGCGAGGGTTTGACGCGGGGCACGTTGGATTGCAACTTTGGCCCGATCGAATGGGCGACCTTCTCGGGCTTCGAGACGGCGGCGCCTTATTGGTCGGACATCAACACCGGCAGCTTCACCACTTTCCAGCTTTACGTGTCGAAAGCCGCCTGGGACGGTTTCCCGCAGGAGGTGCGCGACCTGATGACGGAAGTGGCCGCCGAGGCGATGTCCAAGGATCAGGCCGCGCTCGAGGATGTGGCAGCCAAGGCGGTCGAGGCCTACAAGGCGGCTGGCGGGCAGATCGTGGCGCTGTCGGACATGGATGCGCTGGTCGCCAAGTCGCCCGACATGGTCAGCATCTGGGAAGAGCGGATGACAGCCGCCGGGATGGGTGACAAGATCGCCCCTCTGGTCGGCCCGATGCGTGAGGCGCAGTCGTCCTTCCAGAACTGACATCACCGGATCATGGCTGGCGGCAGGGTCACGCTCTGCCGCCAGTTCTGTCGGATCACGCAGCCGGGAGGGGACCAGATGCTATTTGAACGGATCGCCAGCGGGATTGCGGCGGTCGCGCTTGCGGCGGTCATGCTGGTCGGTGTGATCGACATCGTGGCCGGCGAGGTGTTCGGCGTGTTTCTGGCCTTCAAGGTCGATATGTCCGGCACGCTGACGGCCGCGGCGATTTTTCTGGCCTGGCCTTTGGTGCAGTCACGCAATGAACATATCAATGTGGATCTGTTCAGTGCCATTTTTCCACGATGGACTGTCATTCCGCGCGAGATTATTGCCAAACTGGCAGGTTTTGTCGTCTTTGCCCTGATCGCGCGCGGCACCTGGGCTCTGGCCCTGGACAGCCTTGCCATCCGCGAGAAATCGGCCGCGACGCTGGGCTATCCGATCTGGCCCGCCAAGCTGGCCTGTGCGGTGGGGGCCAGTCTGGTGCTGCTGGTAATCACGCTGCAACTGATCCGGCTGGTCCGGGAATTGATCTCGGGCAAGGAGCGGGCGTGATGGGTGGTCTGGAAACCGGGCTGATGGCCTTTGCCGCCCTGCTGGCGCTGCTGGCGATGGGGGTGCCCGTTGCCTTTGCGCTGGGTCTGGTGGCGGCGGCGGGGATGTATCTGACTGTCGGTGTGACGTTTCTGTTCACCACCTTTCAGACGACGCCCTATACCCTGACCTCGGATTATACCTTTGTCGTGGTGCCGATGTTCGTGCTGATGGGCGGGATTGCCGGACGTGCCGGGATCATCGCCGATCTTTACACGGCGGCGCATTACATGCTGGACCGGATCAAGGGCAGTCTGCTGATGGCGACCATCGTGGCGCAGGCGGGCTTTGCCGCTGCCTCGGGTTCGACCGTGGTGGCGTCGAGTGTGTTCACCCGTATGGCCCTGCCCGAGATGCTGAAATTCGGCTACAACGGCGGGATCGCGGGTGGCTGCATCGCGGCGGCGGGCACGTTGGCCGGCTTGATCCCGCCCTCCATCGCGATGGTGCTTTATGCGATGCTGACCACGCAACCCGTGGGAGAGCTGCTGATTGCCGGGATCATCCCCGGTGTGCTGACCGCTGTGGCCTATATGGTGGGTGTGCGGATCATGCTGATCTTCCGCCCGGAATGGGCACCACCGTCGAAGATGACGATCACCTGGGGGATGCGGGGGCGCGCGCTGGCGAAGGTCTGGAGCGTGCTGTTGCTGATGACGCTGGTGATGGGGGGCATCTATGCCGGTTATTACCCGCCCTCCGCCGCCGGAGCGGTGGGGGCTGCGGGGGCGCTGGTGATCGCGCTGTCGATGCGCAGGATCGGCGGGCGCGAGGTCTGGGACGCGCTGCTGGAAGCGGCCCGTGTCTCGGCCACGATCTTTGCCATCGTGATCGCGGGGTTGATCTTCAGCCGTTTCCTGCTGATCAGCGGTTTCATCGGCGAGGTGCGGTCCTTTGTCATTGCCAGCGAACTGGGCGTGACCGGGTTCCTGCTGGCCACGATCGCCATTTTCCTGCTGCTGGGGATGTTCATCGACTCGGTCTCGCTTCTGGTGATCGCGGTGCCGTTTCTCTATCCCATCGCGCAGACCTTGCAGATTGATCCGATCTGGTTCGCGGTGATCATCATCAAGCTGATCGAGATTGCGGCCATCACGCCGCCTGTCGGGCTGAACCTCTATGCTGTGTTGGCGGCGGCCAATGGCGCGCTGAAACCGGGCGAGTTGTTCCGGGGGATCACCCCGTTCATCGTGATCGAATTCGCGGTTCTGGGCCTGTTGATCGCCTTTCCGGCGCTGATCACATGGCTTCCCACGACAATGTAAGAAGGACAAGGACATGACAGAGCTGCTCGATCAGCCCTTCGTGAATATCAGCGACATGCTGGCGCAGCATGGGCGGTTCAAGGCGCGGCGCATGGCCGTGATCTGCGGCGAGGAGCGGCGGACTTGGGGTGCGTTTGACGCGGGCATCAGCCGTGTCGCCCATGCCCTGCTGGCCGACGGGTTGCAGCGGGGCGACCGCGTGGCCGTCCTGATGGACAATTCCGTCGAGATGCTGGAGGTGGTGTTCGGCGTGATCCGCGCGGGCGGCTGCGCGGTGCCCCTGTCGGGCCTGCTGACCGCCGAGCAGATCGCGGGGCTGATCACCGACAGCCGCGCCACACGCGCCTTTGCCAGCGCAGGGTTCCGTGACCGGCTTGAGGCTGTGCGCTCCGGCCTGCCGCAGGTCGCGCTGTGGGTGGGCTTCGGCTTTGACGGCACGGGTTGGACGCTGCTTGCGGATTTCACCGCAGGCCAGCCCGCCACCCTGCCCGGTATCCGGCACAATCCCGGCGATGATCTGAACATCATCTATTCCTCCGGCACGACGGGCCTGCCCAAGGGGATCGTGCAGACCCATGCCGCGCGGCTGCATTTCGCCTTTTCCAATGCGATCGAGCTTGGCATCACCTCGGATGCGCGCACGCTGACCACGACATCGCTTTATTCCAACGGCACATGGATCGTGATGCTGCCCACGCTGTTCGCGGGCGGCACGCTGCACGTCATGCCGACCTTCGATCCGGCGGGTTTCCTTGAGACGGTCAAGCGGGAACGGATCACGCATAGTTTCATGGTCCCGGCGCAGTTCATCATGATCCTGGATCATCCGGCGATGGACGGGGCGGATACGTCCTCGCTTCAGCGGGTGCTCTGTGCCGGTTCGCCGCTGCGGCGGGATGTGAAGAAAAAGGTGCTGGAACGCCTGACGCCGGGCCTGTGCGAACTTTACGGGTTTTCCGAAGGCTTTGCCGCGATCCTGAAACCCGGCGAGACGGATGACAAGTTCGCCACCGTCGGCACGCCGGTGATGGGTTTCGACATGCGCGTGATCGACGAGGAGGGGCGCGAATGCCCCCCCGGTCAGGCGGGCGAGATCGTGGGATATGGCGCGGGGATGCTGCGCGAATACAACGGCCAGCCCGCGTTGACCGAGGCGCTGATCTGGCGCGATCCGCATGGGCGGACCTTCATCCGGTCGGGCGATGTGGGGATGCTGGACGAGGATGGATACCTCACGATCATCGACCGCAAGAAGGACATGATCATCTCGGGCGGGTTCAACGTCTTTCCGACGGATGTCGAGGCGGTGGTGGGTCAGCATCCCGCCGTGGCCGATGTCTGCGTGATCGGCGTGCCGCATGACAAATGGGGTGAAACCTGCCTTGCGCTGGTGATTGCGCGCGGCGATGCGGACCCCGCTGCCATAAAGGATTGGGCGAACGAGAGGCTGGCGAAATACCAGCGCCTTCACGCGGTGGAATTGCGGCAGGACTTTCCCCGCAACGCGCTGGGCAAGGTGTTGAAACGCCTGTTGCGCGATCCCTATTGGACGGAGGCGAAGATATGAACTGCAAGGGACAGGCTGCCGTAGTGACCGGCGCAGGGTCCGGTCTGGGCGAGGCTGTGGCGCGCCGTCTGGCCGCCGATGGGGCGCGGGTTGCGGTGATGGACCGCGATGCAGCGGCAGCGGGCCGCGTGGCCGCCGAGATCGACGGGATCGCCATCGCCTGCGACGTGACCGATGCGACGAGGATGGAGGCGGGCTTTGCGCAGGCTCGCGCCGCCCATGGCCCCGCGCGCATCTGCGTGGCCTGTGCCGGTGTCGGACCGTCGCGCAAGATCCTGTCGCGCGAGGGGGATCCGATGCCGCTTGCGGCCTTTGACTCGGTGCTGGCCGTGAACCTGAGCGGCACCTTCAACACGCTGCGCCTTGCCGCCGCCGAGATGGCGCAGACCGAAGCGCTGGAGGGTGGCGAGCGTGGCGTGATCGTGACCACGGCGTCCGTGGCGGGCCATGAAGGGCAGATCGGGCAAGCCGCCTATGCCGCGTCCAAAGCCGGGGTGATGGGCCTGACCCTTCCCGCCGCGCGCGAACTGGCGCGGCATGGCATCCGGGTCGCCTGTATCGCGCCGGGCGTGTTCGGCACGCCGATGTTCTATACGGTCGAACCCGAATGGCGCAAATCCATCACCGATGGCGTGCCCTTTCCCAAGCGCGAGGGAAGCCCCGCCGAATTCGCGGATATGGTGGCCTTTATCGTGGGCAATCAGATGGTCAACGGCACCACCTTCCGCCTTGACGGGGCGGTGCGGCTGGCCTGAGGGCTCACGCCTCGCGCGGCATGGTCGCGTCCAGCGAGACGCGCCCGGCCTGCCGCTTGCGCCATGCCGCCAATCGGGGGCGCGCACCCAGCCAATCTCTATCCGGGAAACGGAAAGCCGCGTAATCCAGCGCGGAGGCGGTGGCAATGGCGGCCATATCGGCGCTGTCGGCCAGATCGCGCGGCGGGCTTTCTTCCAGCCTGTCAAAGGCCGCGTTGATCGTGCGGAAACGTTTCTGCCCGATAGGGTTGGCATCGAAATCCGGCGCGGATTTGCGCGTGATGATGATCGCCGCCATCACGTCAATCGCCCCCAGCGCCGCCCCCGCCTGCCGCAACATCTGCGGCAACCCTTTCTGTGGGAAAAGCGGTGGTTCCGGGGCGATATGGTCCAGCCAATGCAGCACCATCGCGCTTTCGGACAGGCCGGTGCCGTCATCGGTGATCAGCGACGGCACCCGTTCATGGGCGTTGGATTGCAGAAACGCCGGATCACCGCCCCAGGGGTCGATCACGCGGACCTCCACCCTGTCGGCCAGACCCTTTTCGATCACCGCGATCCGGGCCAGACGGGCGTAGGGCGAGGTCAGGTTGGTGAACAGGATCATCATACTACTCCGTCAATTGCGCAACATCAGCGCCGGAAGCCATGTGGCCAGTGTCGGAAAGGCGGCGACCAGCAACAAGGCCACCAGCTGCAACCCGATATAAGGCACGGCCCCGCGCCAGATCTGCGTGGTCTTGACGCTGGCCGGGGCAGCGGCGCGCAGATAGAACAGCGCGAAACCGAAAGGCGGCGTCAGAAAGGACGTTTGCAGGTTCATCGCGATCATCACCCCCAGCCAGACAGGATCAGCCCCCATCATGATGAGCACAGGGCAGAGGATCGGCACAAGGATGAAGATGATCTCGAGGAAGTCCAGAAAGAAGCCCAGCACAAACATCAGAAGCATCGTGAAGATCATCGCGCCGGTCAGGCCGCCGGGTAACCCCTCCAGCAGGTGCTTGATCGTCTCTTCCCCGCCCAGCCCGCGAAACACCAGTGTGAAGAGCGTCGCCCCGATCAGCACGGTAAAGATCATCGCCGTGATCCGCGCCGTCCGGAAGGTCACGTCCAGCAGCGCCCCGTGGCGCAGCGTCACCCAAAGCGCGGTTGCGACCGACACACAGGTCAGCAGCAACAGGCCCGCCGCGATGCGGATCGCCCAAAGCTCGACCGGGGCGGTATCGGTGCGCCCGACGCGCAGGTCAAAGACAGCCAGCAGACCAAGGATGCCGATGGCCGCGAACAGGCCCGCCGCCAGAACAAGGCGCAGCTGTGGTGCGGCCCGCCATGCGGCCAGCAGAAGTGCGCCGACGGCACCGACACCCGCCGCCTCGGTCGGAGTGGCGACACCTCCCAGGATCGAGCCCAGCACGGCGACAATCAGCAGCAGCGGCGCCACAAGCGCGCGCAGGAACAGGACAAGGTCGGATTCCCCCGGCGCGCCGCCCCCCACCTCGGCCAAGGCGCGCGGTGGCAGCGGCGGGGCGAGATGCGGTTGCCGCCATGTCAGGGCCAGTTGATAGAGGATATAGCAACCCACCAGCGCCAGACCGGGCAGCAGCGCGCCCGCAAACAGATCGGCCACGCCGACGGATCGCCCGGTCGGATTGCCGCTGATCAGGTTCGCCTGTTGATTGGCCAGCGTCAGGAAATCACCCAGAAAGACCAGCACGATTGAAGGCGGGATGATCTGCCCCAGGGTGCCCGAAGCGCAGATCGCGCCACAGGCCGCCACCGGATCATAGCCGTTCTTGAGCATCACCGGCAGCGCCAGCAGCCCCATCGTCACCACTGTCGCCCCCACGATACCCGTCGAGGCCGCCATCAGCGCGCCCACAACGGTCGTCGCAATCAAAAGGCCACCCGGCCGCGTTCCGAACAGGCGTGCCATCGCGGTCAGCATATCCTCGGCCAGGCGGCAACGTTCCAGCACCAGCCCCATGAAGATGAACAAAGGCGCGGCAACCAGCACCGAATTGTTCAGGATCGCCCAGACCCGTTGCGGCAGGAAATTCAACTGCGCCCAGCGAAAGACACCGAGTTCGGCCCCAAGCCAGGCAAAGCCAAGCGCCACACCGGCCAAGGTGAAGGCGACGGGAAAGCCGAACATCATCAGAAAGATCGCGGCGATGAACAGGGCGATGTCCAGATGGGCCGCCAGAACCTCGGTCATGCGCGCCCTCCCAGCAGCTTTTGCAGAGCTTTCAGAACAAATGAGACGCCCGCCACAGCCAGCACGACGACAAAGATCAGAAGCGCCGTCTTGAGCAGCCAGACATAGGGGATGCCCGAGATTTCCATCGACCCTTCCCGCATCGCCCATGACCGCAGCACATAGGGCAGCGAACGGTCCCACATGAGCCAGAGGAACGGCCCCATCAGAAGGATCGCCCCGCACAGGTCGATCACCCCCTGCCAACGCGGGGGCAGGGCGGCATAGACGATGTCCACGCGCACATGTTCATTCGTGGTCAGGGTCCATCCCGCCAGCCCAGCCATCACCAGCACGAAGCAATAGATCACGGATTCATAAAGCCAGACCGACCCATAGCCGAACACATAGCGCAGCAGGGCATTGGCAAAGACCAGCAGGACCATGGGAATGACAAGCAAGGCCACCAGCCTGGCAAAGCCGATGGTGATGCGATCCAGAAGACGGATGACGGTGTCCATGACAACCTTTCGGCATGGTTCGGGCGGCGGCACGACAGCCGCCGCCCCTGTGGTTCTGCATCCGGTCAGAGGGCCGCGAACTGCCTTGCGCGGGACGCGAAGAAGGGAGCCTCGGTCTTGACGGAATACTCCAGCGCCATCTTGAAATAGGCCATGTAGCTGTCGTGCACTTCCTTGCCGCGCTCGTCAACGGCGGCCAGTTCGGCCACCACCTCGGCCGAGGTTTTGGCCAGCGCGTCGATCACGTCATCGGGGAAGGCGCGGACATCGACCTTGTGCTCGTTCAGAAGCGTCTGGAAGAACATCGCGTTGTTATAGGCCCATTCGCCGACGTTGATCGAGTTCGCAGCCTCGATCGCGCGCTGCACGGCGGCCTTGTGCTGTGGCGACAGGCTGTCCCAGACATCCGCGTTCAAACCGATCTCGCCGGCCGAGTTCACCTCTTGCCAGCCGGGGGCATAGTAGAATTTCGTCACCTGATGGAAACCCGAGGATGTATCCAGCCAGGGCCCCTGCAACTCGGTCGCGTCGATGGTGCCGGCCTGAAGCGCGGGGAAAATCTCCTGCGCGGGGATCAGCACGGCATTGGCACCCACGCGGCGCATCACCTCGCCGCCCAGACCCGGCAGGCGGATGGTCAGACCACGGAAGTCGTCCAGATTGTTGACCTCCTTGTTGAACCAGCCGGCCATTTGCAGGCCGGTCTGCCCACAGGTGAAGGGCATCACGTTGAAGAGTTCGCGGAAATGCTTCTGCTGAATCTCCTGCCCGCCGCCATGATACATCCAGCCCAGATGTTCCGCTGCGGTAAAGCCAAAGGGCACCTGCGCGAAAAAGACGGAAGGCTGCCACTGACCTGCCAGATAGACGGGGGTGGAATGATAGCAATCCGCAGCACCCGATCCGACGGCATCGAACACCTCGAAGGCGGCGACCAGTTCACCCGCCGCGGCCACTTCGACCGTCAACTGGCCATCGGTCAGCTCTCCGACATATTTCGCGAAGTTATAGGCGATCGAGGCGAGGCCCGGAAAATTATGCGGCCAGCTCATCACCAACTGCAAGCTGCGGTTGCCCTGCGCATAGGCCGGTGCCGCCAGCGCCGCCGCCGGTGCGGTCGCCGCCCCCATCACGAAATTTCTGCGGTTCAGTGCCATGTTTATCCTCCCGACATGACATGTTGCGGGCCTTTGCGGCCCTTCTCGCCGTCAGGGGTCACGCCCTGCACGGCTGCCAGCCCGTCCTCCCCGACGCGCCTTGACTGGACAATGCGAAAAGCCGATGCAATAGTCAAGCAAACGATTGCTTGGTGAATCTTCTGCCGCTAGACAGGCAGAAGCCGGGCGCGGCAGCAGACCTGTGCGGCACCGCGTCCTGGAAGGCAGACTTGGGAGGAAACCTGTGACCAATCCGTTGAAAGCTGCGTTGCCGCAGTATGACCCGACGCTTTCGCATGTGGTCAGAGACCCCTACCCCGCCTTGCTGGCCCTTCAGGCCGACGATCCGGCGCATTGGAACCCCAAGCTCAAATCCTGGGTGCTGACCCGCTATGATGACGTGAAGGCGGCGCTGACATCGTCCGACATGTCGGTGGACCGGATCCGGCCGTTCTACGAGGCGCTGCCCGCACAGGAGCAATCGGTTCTGAGCGAATTGATGCGCTATCTCACCCTCTGGCTGGTGTTCCGCGATCCGCCTGAACACACGCGGCTGCGGCAGTTGATGGGGCGTGCCTTCACCATGCGGGCTGTCGAAGTCCTGCGCCCCGGCGTCGAGGAGATCTGCGATCTTCTGACGGACCGCCTGCCACGGGGAGAGCCTTTCGATTTCGTCAATGACTTCGCCATGCAGCTTCCTGCGATGGTGATCATGGACCTTCTGGGCGTGCCGCGCGCGCATATGTTCCACCTGAAATCCTGCTCGGACCGGATGCAGCTTTTCATCGGATCGGCCCGCAACGCGCCCGACAAATACGAACGCGCGGCCGAAGGCGCGCATGAAATGGCCAGCCTGTTCCGCGGCCTGATCGCCGAGCGCCGGAGCGAACCGCGCGAGGATCTGATCTCGGCCTTTATCGCCGCGCGTGAAGCTGATGACGAGATGACCGAGGATGAGCTGGTCGCCGCCTGTATGCTGGTGATGTTCGGCGGCCATGAGACGACGGCCAATCTTCTGGCGGGCGGCATGGCCAAGTTCATCGCCAACCCCGAGGCCGCGCGCCTTCTGGCTGACAGGCCGGAGTTGGCGAAGCCGGCGGTCGAGGAATGTCTGCGACTGGACGGCCCCTCGGGGTCGATGGCCCGTCTGGTGGCGGTCGAGCATGAGCTGCACGGCAAGACCCTGCGACCGGGAGAGCGCGTCTTTGCCATGATCAACACGGCCAATCAGGATCCGAGCATGTTCGACGAGGCGCAAAAGTTCGACATTGCGCGCAAACCCAACCGCCACCTGACCTTTGGTTATGGCGCGCATTTCTGCATGGGGGCTGCACTGGCCCGGCTTGAGGGCGAGGTGACGTTTCCCCGTCTGGTCCAGCGCATTCCGACCCTGCGACTGGCGGCAGACCCGATCGAATGGCATGCAACGATCATCATGCGCGGCCCGCGCGTGATGCCGGTTGAAATCATCTGATATCTTATCCGCCTGACGGGCGGTCTCATCACAGGGTGGAGAACAGGACTATGGCAGAAACAGTCATCGCAGGCGGGGTCCGCAGCGCGCTGGGTGCCTTTGACGGGGCCTTGAGCGGGATCGAGATGACCGATCTGGCCGCAACGGTCGCGGCTGGATGTATCGACAGGGCCGGAATCACCGGGGCGGATGTGGATCACATCGTGCTCGCGTCGACCGTGCCATCGGGGCGTGACAGCCTGTTCGGGGCGCGTGTCGTGGGATTGAAGGCGGGGCTGCCCGAATCATCCGGCGCGCTGGCGGTGGTGCGGGCCTGCGCCTCGGGCCTGCAAGCGATCCTGTCGGCCACGCAACAGGTGGACAGCGGCCATTCGCGGCTGGCCATTGCGGGCGGGGCCGAAAGCTACTCCCGCGTGCCCCATGCCGTCACCACGCTGCGCGGCGGTGTGAAGCGCGGACCGACGGTGATCGAGGATATGCTGGACTGGGCCTATCGCTGCCCTTTCAGTCAGGAATACATGGGCGAAACGGCCGAGAACCTGGCCGAGGATTACGGGCTGACCCGTGTGGCAATGGATGAGTGGGGTGCGCTCAGCCAACAGCGCGCCTTGGCGGCGCAGGCGTCAGGCTTTCTGGCGCGGCAGATCATGGGTGTTGCGGTGCCCGACCCCAAGGCGGGCAAGGGCGCCACGCGGATGTTCGACACAGACGAATGCGTGCGCGCCGATGCAACGCCCGACAAGCTGGCCCGTCTGCGCCCGGCCTTCCGCGAAGGGGGCAAGGTGACAGCCGGCAATGCCTCGACCGTGAATGACGCGGCGGCTTTCGTTCTGGTGGGCGAGCGTGCCGCACTCGAGGGCAAGGGCATCGCGCCGCGCGCCCGGATCGTGGATTGGACGGTGGTCGGCGTGCCGCCGCGCATCATGGGCCACGGCCCTGTCCCCGCGATCCGCGCCCTGCTGGACAAGCAAGGGCTGCGCATGGCCGACATCGACTATGTCGAGATCAACGAGGCTTTTGCGGCCGTCAACATCCATGCCGAGGCGCAACTGGGCATCCCGCGCGAGATCCATAACCTTTACGGCGGCGGCATCAGCCTTGGCCATCCACCCGGCGTGACCGGCGTGCGCATGTGCCTGACCGCGATGCAGCATCTGGAGGAGACGGGCGGGCGCCGCGCGATCCTGTCCATGTGTCTGGGTGCCGGGCAAGGCATGGCCATGCTGATCGAGAGGGTGTGATGCAAACGCTCTATGAGGCGCTGCGGCGGATCACCACCGAACACGGAGAGCGCCCCTTTCTATCCGTGCCACCGCGCGTGGGGCGGCCCTATCTGCCCGACGGGGCCGAAATCACCTTTGCCGAGGTGCTGGGCGCTGTCGATGCGCTGGCTGCGGCATGGGCTGCGGCTGGCTGGGGTCCGGGGCACCGCGTGGCGCTGGCGCTGGACAATCATCCCGCGCATGTCATGCATTTTCTGGCACTGAACCGGCTGGGCGTCAGCCAGGTTCCGGTGAACCCCTATTACCTGAAACACGAGATGGCCTATCTGCTGGACCATTCCGAAGCGGATGCCGCTGTCAGCCTGCCGTGGAACCGCGACAAGATCACCGAGGTTTCCGATATTCCTGTGGTGGGCTGGGATGATACCAGCACGCCCGACCAGTTCACCCCGCCGCCCGCGCCGCGCCCGGCGCAGAAGGCGACGCCTGATCTGAGCACGGAAATCGCGCTGATCTATACATCGGGCACCACCTCGCGGCCAAAGGGGGCGATCATCGACAATGACTATGCCTTTGCCGTGGGGCGGGTCTATGCGGAACATGGCGGCGCGTTGACGGTGCGCGACGGGGTGGAACGCATCTTCATCCCCCTGCCCTATTTCCATGTGAATGCCGGGATCAACACCATTGCCATGGCGCTGCTCAAAGGAGTGTGCCTGATCGTGCCGGACCGTTTTCATGCCGAAACCTGGTGGGACGATCTGGCGGCCACCCGTGCCACCGCGATCCATTACCTTGGCATCATCCCGCCCGTGCTGATGAAGGCCCCGCCCAGCCCGCGCGACCGGGATCATGGCCTGCGCTATGGCCTTGGCGCAGGGCTGGACCCGGCGATTCACCGCGCCTTCGAAGAACGCTTCAACCTGCCCATGGTCGAGGTCTGGGGCATGACCGAGACAGGCCGCTTTCTGGCCGATTGCCACGCCCCGCGCCAGATCGACACCCGCGCCTTTGGCCGCCCGCTGCCGGATCACCTGCTGGCACGGGTGGTGGATGAACAAGGCGCCGAGGTGCCGCGCGGCACGGCTGGCGAATTGGTCGTGCGCGCCCCCGGACCCGATCCGCGGCAAGGGTTCTTCAAGGGCTATCTCAAGAACGAGGCCGCCACCGCAGAGGCATGGCGCGACGGCTGGTTCCATACCGGCGATGTGGTGATGCAGGCTGATGACGGGATGCTGATGTTCGTTGAACGCGCCAAGAACATCATCCGGCGGTCCGGCGAGAATATCTCGGCCGCCGAGGTGGAGAATGCGCTGATCGACTGCCCCGCCGTGGGCGCGGTTGCCGTGATCGCCGTCCCCGATGCCATGCGGGATGAGGAGGTCTTTGCCGCCATCGTTCCCGCCCCCGGACACAAGCCCGGTCTGGCGACTGCCGAAGCGGTGCTGGCCTTTGCGCGTGACCGTCTGGCCTATTACAAACTGCCCGGCTGGATCGTGTTCCGCGACAGCCTGCCCGTCACCGGCACCCAGAAGGTGCAGAAACATCGGCTCTACCCTGACGGCGTGGACCCCTGTGCCGATCCGGCAGCCCTGGATCTGCGCGAGGCCAAGGCCAACATCCGAAAGGCGCGCGCATGAGCGGACCAGACACAGGCACGGTCACAGTGACCACAGCGGGCGGCATTGCCGTGATCCGCTTTGCCAACCCGCCCGAAGGCTTCATGGACGAAGGGACCGAGGCCGGCCTGACCGATGCCCTTGACCGGGTCGAAGCGGATGACTCCATCCGCGCCGTGATCCTGACCGGCGCGCAGGAGGGCGTGTTCATCCGCCACTACGATGTGCGTGTGCTTGAAGCGCGCTCGCGCAAGCTGGCGGCGCGGGGCATGGTGTTCAGCCCCGACCGCCCGGTGCCGGAGCCTGCCTTGCATCGCAACATGCGGCGGATCGAGACCAGTGCGAAACCCTATATCGCCGCCATCAATGGCACAGCGATGGGCGGCGGCTATGAGTTGGCACTGGCCTGTGACATCCGGCTGGCGCAGGCGGGGGATTATCCCATCGGCCTGCCCGAGGTGAACCTGGGCATCCTGCCCGGTGCAGGTGGAACACAGCGCCTGCCGCAACTGGTGGGACAGGCGCGCGCGCTGGAATATTGCCTGACCGGGCGCACCTTCCTGCCACATGAGGCGGCAGAGGCCGGGCTGGTGAATGCCTGCGTGCCCGGCCCGGTGCTGGATCACGCGCTGGAGATGGCGCGCCGGATGGCCGTGCAACCACCTCTGGCGCTGGCGCATATCAAGCGGCTGATCCGAGGGGCTGCCCCAGACCCCGACAGGTTGGCGCTGGAGCGGACGCTGTTCTGCGACCTGATGGTGCAGGACGAGGCGATCGCTCTGATGGCGCGGATGAACAGCACGGGCAGCGACATCCGCAACCCGTGACCCGGCTTACGGGTTCAACGGGTCAGCCTTTCAGGAACCTTGTGGTGATCAGCACCTTGCCGTCGCGCCCTTCGCGCGCGGCATGGGCCACCGCATCCGCCGCGCGTGTGATCGGATAGAGCGCATCCACCTTTGCGCCCACCTTTCCCTCACCCAGCCATGTCACAAGCTGGCCATAGACCTGCTTGATCCGCGCAGGACCGGCCGTGGCGAACCATGACGCCAGCCAGAATCCGCGCAGGGTCAGGCCGCGGAAGACCAGGTCATGGGCGCTCAGTCGCGGGCTTTCCCCGGACAGAAGGCCATAGTTCACCACCGTGCCCCCATCCATGACCGCCGCCGCCAGACGTTCCGTGGCGACACCGCCGATGGCATCCAGCGCCAGCCTTGCCGTGGCCCCTTCGGGCAGGGTCGGGACGGGCCCGGTGCCATCATCGACGATCACCACATCTGCCCCCAGATCGCGCAGCGCCTGAACCGCGCCCGCGCGGCGCACCACGCAGGCCACGCGCAGGCCCAGGGCCCGTCCGACCTGCACCACGTTCTGACCCACAGCGGAATTGGCCGCGTTCAGGATCACCCAATCACCGGCCTGCATCGGCACAAGATCCTGCAACATCACCAGCGCCGTGGCCGGGTTCGCCTTGAGCATCGCGGCCTGTTCCAGATCGACCCCGGCCGCCAATGGCACGACATGGCGTGCGGGCAGCGTGACCTGTTCGGTCCAGGTATTGCCGGGCATGGGCATCACGATGTCACCCACCTTCAACGTGACCCCCTCACCGACCGCACTGACGCGCCCCACCCCTTCGCTTCCGGGGATGAACGGTGCGGGCGGGCGCACGCCATAGCGACCCTCCAGCATCAGAAGATCGGCAGGGTTGATCGTCACGATCAGCAGTTCCACCGTCACTTCGCCGCCAGCGGGCGCAGGCGGCGCGGATTTTGTCACAACCTTCAGGTCCATCAGACCATTTCCTGTTGCTTCAACGGCGTGGATCGTGTTCTCGGTCAAGTTGCACCTATTTTCCATGGACAGGTTAACAATCGTTCGTTTGTCCGCTATATCGACCTGAACCGACCGTCCCTGCAACCCCCATTCCGGTACAAGACACAGTCCCAGTATGACAGACGCCCAGACAAACACATCAGGCACCAGCCAAGGCTCCGGCCAGACGCCCACCAACCGCCGCGAGGAATTGCTGGATCGCGCCGGTGAACTCATGGCCGCCAAAGGCTATGACGGCACCTCGATGCGCGACATCGCCAGCGCCGTCGGCATGTTGCCCGGATCGCTTTATTATCATTTCGATTCAAAGGAATCGCTGTTTCTGGCCCTGCATCAGCGCGTTGTCGCGGTGATGGAGGCGCGTGTGCGCGCCGCCCTGACAATGGCGGATGAGGGTGGTTACGGCCCCTGGGACAAGCTGGAGGCCGCCGCAACCGCGCATCTGGAGGGATTGATCGAGACGGGCAATCTTGTCGCCATCGTCTCGCCCGAGTTTCTGGGCGAGCGCGAGGGGATCAGCACGGCGATTCGCGCGGAACGGCGCAGGTATGAGCAGCTTTTCCGCGATCTGTTCGGCGCATTGACCCTGCCGCAGGATGTGGACCGAACCTTGCTGCGCCTGCATCTGTTCGGCGCGCTCAACTGGGCGCCGATCTGGTTCGACACCGCCAAGGGTCATGATGCGCGCACGGTGGCACGGCAGATCATGGCCGTGTTCCGCACCGCCTATGAGGGCAAGACCAGCTAAACCATCACCCTCAGCCGCGCGGCCAGAAGATCGACCCTGGCTCGCACCCGGTCGTCAATCGGGCCGTGATGCGGCGCGTCGCGCAGCGTGGTGAACCAATGATCGGGCGGGGTCCGCCCGCGCCGATTGCCATGCCAGACCAGCCCGCGCAGCACCGCCTCGGCCTCGGGGGGCAGGCGTTCCGGGATGTCCTGCCCGTTCAGCGTGGCCCATACCCCGGTCCAGGCACGTCCGACAGACCACGGGTTATACCCGCCGCCGCCCAGCACCAGATAGCGGTCCGTCAACGGGCGCAGCCCGGCCACAACGGACCAGAGCGCCCTGTTGGACAGCATCAGGCGCGATTGCGGATCTTCGGCCACCGCATCCGCCCCGCATTGCAGGACGATGGCATCGGGCCTGAATCCGCTGACCGCAGGCAGGATCAGCCGGTCAAGGATCAGCGCCATGTCACCATCATGCAGGCCCTTGGGCAGCGGAAGATTGAAGACATTGCCCGCCCCCGCATCCTCCAGCGCGCCGGTGCGCGGCCAGCGGTTCTCCTCATGGGTCGAAAGCAACAATACCTCGGGGTCATTGCGGAATGCGTGATCGACGCCGTCGCAATGATGCGCGTCGATGTCCACATAGGCGATGCGCCGCAGACCCTGACGGCGCAACGACAGGATCGCCAGAACCGGATCGTTGAAATAGCAAAAGCCATTGGCGTGATCCGGCATCCCGTGATGGGTGCCCCCGGCCGGCGCATAGACCACGCCGGGCCGTGCCAGCAACTCTCCTGCCAGCAGCGCGCCGCCGGCCGATGTGGCGGGGCGGCGAAAGACCTCGGCAAAGATCGGGTTGGCATGTGTGCCGATATTGTGGCGGATGCGCACGTCGTCGCTGACACCTCCCTCTGCCTCGGCCTGTTGCAGCGCGGCAATATAGGCCGGGTCGTGCCAGATCGACAGGGCGGCAGGCTTGGCGCGGGGGCTGGTGATATATTGCGCAGGCGGCAGCCAGCCCAAAGCGCGGGACAGGTCCATCACGGTCGAGACGCGCGGCACGCGCAAGGGATGCCAGGCACCATAACTCGAGCCGCGATAGATCTCGGACCCGATGAAAACCGGAACTGGCCTGTCTGCGATGCGCCTGTCCGCCATCGGCCCGTCAGCCCTTGGCCAGCATCGCCTCGATCAGACGGGTGATCTGCCCTGACATCGGCTTGACCGGCGCGCCATAGGTGCCCGCGACCGATCCATCCGGGGCCAGCAGAACCTTGTTGAAATTCCAGCCCGGCGTGAAATCCGCCGATTGCGCCACCCACTGATAGAAGGGATGCGCCTGCTCGCCCTTGACATGGGTGATGGTGGTCATCGGCATGTCGATCCCGAAATTCATCTCGCAGAACTCGGCCACATCCTCATTCGTGGCCAGCTCCTGCCGGAAATCGTTCGAGGGCACGGCCAGCACGACAAGCCCCTGATCGCGGTAGCGGTCATAGAGGGTCTGCAACTCATCGAACTGGTTCACATAGCCACAGCGCGAGGCGGTGTTGACCACCAGAACCGGCTGCCCCTTCCACGCGTCCAGCGAGACGGTGCCACCATCAATCGAGTCAAAGACGAAAGGCCCGCGCGCCTGCGCCGGATGGGTCAGGATCAATGAGGCGACCGCCAGCAACATGCTCAGCAGAATGGCTGGATAGGCTTTCTGAAGAAATGTGATCATCTCTGGCTCCCACGTCCTGTTGCGAGACCTTCGCCCCGCTGCCCCGGCGGACATAGGTGTTCCCGCGCCACTGTCCAGTGGCAAGCGCTGCATCGGCAAGTTGTCGCATGGTGGTGCCGGGTCGGCATGGCTTGCCTTCCCCCTGACTTCTGCCTCAGATGGCGGCACAGATGCCATAAGAGGGAGGAATGCGGGATGCTGGACAAGCTGGAAGCGATCGTCGGCAAGGCCAATGTGGCGCAGGGCAGCGAAGTGGCGCGCTGGTCACGCGACTGGACCGGCGTCTATACATGGACCCCGCTGGCCGTTGTCCGCCCCGGATCGACCGAGGAAGTGGCGGCGATCCTGCGCCTTGCCAATGAGACGGGCACGGCCGTGGTGCCCGTTTCGGGCAATACGGGGCTTGCGGGCGGCACAAGGGCAGAGGGCGCGATCATGCTGTCGCTGGACCGGATGAACCGCATCCGGGAAATGCGCCCCACCGCGCGCATCGCCATCGTCGAGGCGGGGGTGATCCTGTCCAACCTGCATGAGGCGGCGGATGCCCATGACCTGATCTTCCCGCTGACCTTCGGCGCGCGCGGCTCGGCCATGGTGGGCGGTTTTCTGTCCACCAATGCCGGCGGGTCCAACGTGCTGCGCTATGGCAATACCCGCGATCTGTGCCTTGGGCTGGAGGTAGTGCTGCCCACGGGCGAGGTGATGGACCTGATGAGCGAGCTGCACAAGGACAACTCGGGCTACAACCTCAAGCATCTGATGATCGGGGCGGAAGGCACGCTGGGCATCATCACGGCGGCCGTTCTGAAACTGGCACCCAAGCCGCGCGCCTATGCCACGGCGATGGTGGCGGCCCCCTCGCTGGATCAGGCGCTGGTGCTGCTGAACCGTCTGCAAGAGGCGACAGGCGGCGGGGTCGAGGCCTTCGAATTCATGCCGCGCGCCTATGTCGAGGGGCATCTGGCCAAGTTTCCCGGCGCCAAGCCGCCGTTCGCGCAGATGCATGACGTGAATATCCTTGTCGAGGTCGGCGCCACCGCGCCGCGCGATTGCACCCCCGGCCCGGATGGCCGCGTGCCCGTGGCCGTGCATCTGGAGGAGGTGCTGGAAGGCATGTTCGAGGAGGGCATGATCCTTGACGCCGTTGTCGCCCAATCCCAGGCCCAGCGCGCCGAGATGTGGCAGCGCCGCGAAGCCGCCGCCGAAATCGCCCTGACCCGGCGGCCCATCGTGAACAATGATGTGGCGGTGCCGCTGGACAAGGTGGCGGTGTTTCTGTCGCGCATCCATGACCGACTGGCGCTGCTGGATGCGGGGGCGAAAGAGCTGACGGTGTCGCATCTGGGCGACGGGAATGTGCATTATACCGTCTGGCCCGTCTCGCAGGATCCGGCGGTGCATGACGCGATCATGGAAGCGGTCGAGGATGTGGTGCTGGAACTTGGCGGCAGCTTCTCGGCCGAGCATGGAATCGGCACGTCGAAGCTGCCATCCATGGCGCGGCGCAAGAACAAGGTGGCGCTGGCCGCCATGCGCGCGATCAAGGGTGCGCTTGACCCCAAGGGCATCCTCAATGCGGGCAAGGTCTTGCCAGACTGAGAGATGCGCCTCCGGCGGGGATATTTCCGGCAAGAAGAAACGACGGGCGCGGATCAGCGCCAGTCGAAAAAGCCGGGGCCCGCCTGTTTGAGCAGGGTTTGCGCCATGTCGCGGGCCATGGCGGGCGCATCCGCGATGGGGGCGCTGCGATCATCGGCGATCTTTTCCGACCCGTCAGGGCGCAGCACCTCGCCGCGCAGGCGCAGGGTGGTGCCGTTCAACTCGGCCAGGCCTGCGATGGGCGTCTCGCAGGAGCCGTCCAACGTGGCGAGGAAGGCACGTTCCGCAGCAAGCCGCTGACCCGTCTCTGTGTGGTGAATCGCCTCGAGCAAGGCGGCGGTGTTGGTGTCATCGGCCCGGCGTTCGATGCCGATGGCCCCCTGCGCCACGGCGGGCAGCATCTCGTCAGGCGAGATGGCGCCGCGCGCGACATGGGCCATGCCCAGACGGTTGAGCCCCGCCTGCGCCAGAAAGGTGGCGGCGGCCACGCCATCGGCCAGTTTCCTGAGCCGGGTCTGCACATTGCCGCGAAACTCGACCACTTCCAGATGCGGAAAAGCGTTCAGAAGCTGCGCCCGCCGCCGCAAGGAGGAGGAACCGACCCGCGCGCCTGCGGGCAGATCCCGGAGTGACGCCACATCAGCCGAGACGAAAGCATCGCGCACATCCTCGCGCGGCAGGTAGGTGTCCAACAGCAGCCCCGCCGGTTGCAGCACCGGCATGTCCTTCATCGAATGCACCGCGATGTCGATGGAGCCGTCCAGCAGCGCCTCTTCGATCTCGCGGGTGAAAAGACCCTTGCCGCCGATCTCTTTCAACGGGCGGTCCTGGATCGCATCGCCCGTGACCTTGATCACCACGATCTCGAACGCCGCCTCGGGCAGATCGAACGCCGCCATGAGCCGCGCGCGCGTCTCATGCGCCTGGGCCAGCGCCAGAGGCGATCCACGGGTGCCGATCTTCAGCGGTGAGGCGGGGGTGGGGCGTGTCAGTGTCATGAGACAGTTGTTAGTGATGTAAAGCTGGCCTGACAAGCACCAGATGCTTGACATCTTGCTGCCCAAAGGGGACGAAACTGTCAACCGAAGGGAACAGATATGACCAATAAAACGATTTTGCGGACACTCGCCGGGGAAACGCTGGACACGCCGCCGATCTGGATGATGCGGCAGGCGGGGCGCTATCTGCCGGAATACCGCGCCACGCGGGAAAAGGCAGGGGATTTCCTGTCGCTCTGCTACAACAGCGAGTTGGCTGCCGAAGTGACCCTGCAGCCGATACGCCGCTATGGCTTTGACGCGGCGATCCTGTTTGCCGACATCCTGTTGGTGCCGCAGGCTCTGGGCGCCGATCTGTGGTTCGTCACCGGCGAAGGGCCGCGCCTGTCCACGATCACCACACAGGCGGGTGTCGATGCGCTGAAACCCGTGGAGGCCATTCACGAGACGCTGAACCCGGTCTATGACACCGTCCGCATCCTCAGCCGCGAATTGCCGCGCGACACCACGCTGATCGGTTTCGCCGGCGCGCCATGGACGGTCGCGACCTATATGATCGCCGGGCAAGGCACCAAGGATCAGGGCCCGGCCCATGCGCTCAAGGCTGAGAACCGCCCCGTGTTCGAAGCCCTTCTGGCGCGGATCACCGCCGCCACCATCGAATATCTGTCAGCACAGATCGAGGCCGGGGCCGAGGTTGTCAAACTCTTCGACAGCTGGGCAGGCTCGCTCAAGGGGGCGGATTTCGACGCCTATGCGCTGGAACCCGCGAAAGAGATCATCGCCGCACTCAAGGCGCGCCATCCCGGCATCCCCGTGATCGCCTTCCCGCGTGAGGCCGGCGACAACTACATCGGCTTTGGCAAGGCGACCGGGGCGGATTGCGTCGCCGTGGATGACTCCGTCTCGGCGGAATGGGTGGCGCAGCATGTGCAGCCCGACGGTTGCGTGCAAGGCAATCTCAAGTCGTCGCATATGGTGACAGGTGGTCAGGCGCTGGTGGATGAGACGCGGCGCATCGTGCGCGCCCTCCAGAACGGGCCGCATATCTTCAACCTTGGCCATGGCATCACACCGGATGCCGACCCCGAGAATGTGAAGCTGATGATCGACACCGTCCGCAGCACGACGCGCGGCGCCTGATCCACTCTCTCTGACATGCGTTCAGTAAAAAGGGGCCTTGAGGGCCCCTTTTTCAGATGGTTCGACGGCAAAACGCCCCCATCACACCCATTTCGCCAGCGGCGGCAGGCTCATCAGCACGGCATTGGCGTCATGGCCGGTTTCCAGCCCGAACTTGGTGCCCCGGTCATAGACAAGGTTGTATTCGGCATAAAGCCCGCGATGCACAAGTTGCACATCCTTGTCGGCCTCGGACCAGGGCTGAGTGCGCCGCCTCTCCACCAAAGGCTGATAGGCCGGCAAGAACGCCCGGCCGATATCCTGAATGAGGGTGAAATCACCTGCCCAGTCGCCGGTGTTGTGATCATCCAGAAAGATGCCGCCCACGCCGCGCGCACGGCCGCGATGCGGCACAAAGAAATACTCGTCCGCCCAGGCCTTGAGACGCGGATAATGCCCCGCGCCATGCGGGTCCAGATGCGCCTTCTGCACGGCATGGAAATGCGCCGTATCCTCGGCATATTCGATGCAGGGATTCAGGTCGGACCCGCCCCCGAACCACCACGCGCCGGGGGTCCAGAACATGCGCGTGTTCATATGCACCGCCGGGCAATGCGGGTTCTGCATATGCGCCACAAGGCTGATGCCGGATGCCCAGAAGCGCGGATCGCTGTCCATCCCCGGCACCCCGCGCGCAGCCATCGCCTTTTGCGCGCGCGCGCCCAGCGTGCCATAGACGGTCGAGATATTGACGCCCACCTTTTCGAAGACGCGCCCGCCGCGCATCACACTCATCAACCCGCCACCTGCATCCGAGCCATCCTCGGACGACCGCTTCGTCTGCGTCACCTCGAACCGCCCGGCAGGCAGGGCGGCGGTCGGACCATCGGTCTGCGTATCCTCAAGCCCCTCGAAGGCCGACACGATATCGTCGCGCAACTGGCGGAACCAGGCGGCGGCGGTCTCCTTTTCCGTCTGCATGGCCGGGGCAAGGGATGAGGTCTGGGTCATCAAGGCGTCCTGTCTGGATTTGGGTCAACTCTTGCGAAAAACCTAGCAGCCCCAAAAGCCCTGCGCCAGAGAGGCGTTGCACCAGTTTCTTCTTGCCCGAAATATCCCGGGGGAGTCCGCAAGGACGGGGGCAGCGCCCCCACCTGCCACGCCCGCGTCAATGCGCCGGGGCAATCACCGCGTCCAGCAGACCACGCCCACCATCGACGGTCATGATCTGCCCGGTCATGAAGCTGGAGCAGTCCGAGGCCAGATATTGCACCGCCTCGGCCAGTTCGGACGGCGGTGCGATGCGGCCCAGCGGCGTGCGCGCGATGATCTGGTCGCGGTAATCGGGGTTATCCTTGATCGCGGCCTTCAGACTGGCCGACATGACGGAACCGAAGGCCACCGCATTGACCCGGATGCGATGCGGAGCCAGCGACAGGGCCATCGACCGCGTCATCTGATCCAGCGCCGCGGTCGAGATGGAATAGCCCATCAGGTCGGGATGGGTGCGCTGTGCGGCAAGGCAGGATATGTTGACGATCGTGCCCGCGGGTTCATCCTCCTCCATATCCTCGGCCTGTTTGATCATCCGCCGCGCGACCATCTGCGACAGGCGCAACGAGGTCAGCAGGTTCTGCTCCAGCAGGCTATCAACCGAGGTATCATCGGGGTCCAGCGCGTCGGTCGTGACGATCTGCCGCGCCCCGTTCACCAGAATATCCACCCTGTCGAAAGCGTCGATCGTGGCCGAGAGCAGATTGGCAATGGTCAGACGCTCGCGCAGGTCGCCCGCGAAATAGCGATGGGATTTGCCATCCTCATTGGGGCCGAATTCCTTGCGCAGGCGGTCTTCGTCCAGATCGGCAAAGACGACATTCGCCCCCTTGTCCAGAAAATGCCGCCCGATGGCATGGCCGATGCCATAGGCACCTCCGGTGACGATCGCGGTCTTGCCACTGATGGAAAAAGACATGGGGGATCTCCGTTGTTCCGGGGAAGCTATCAGAAGTCAGCGCCGCGCGCGAGACTTGGACAAGGGACGTGCCGCAGCCAGGATCTTGAAGCGATTGTCGCCAGCCAGTTCCACAACTTCGGCGAAATGCTGGGCCAGCGTCGCCTCATAGGGCAGGTGCCGGTTGGCCACCATCCAGAGCCGCCCCTGCGGTGTCAGCATCGTCGCGGCGGCCGCGATGAAGGCGCGACCCAGATCAGGATCGGCGGCGCGGCCGCTATGAAAGGGCGGGTTCATCACCACGGCGTCCACAGCGGTCGCAGGGCGCCAGGTGGTTGCATCGGCCCAGTGGAACTGCGCGCGCGGATCGGTCACGTTTCGCCGGGCACACTCCAGTGCCGAGTGATCCGCCTCGACCAGATCAAGGCTGCGGACATTGTCCCGCGCCAATATCCGGGCCGCCAGATAACCCCATCCCGCGCCCAGATCCACGACATGCGTGCCCAGCTTCTCGGGAAGGCTGTCCGCCAGCAGGCGCGAGGCCGGATCAATCCCGTCTGCGGAAAAGACCCCCTCGGCGGTGACAAAGCCATCGGCCATGGGTTGCGGGCCGCGCGGGTGCCAGTCTGCGGGCATGGACTGCGCCGCAAACCACAGGATCTTGCCATGGGCCTTGGACAGGACAGCCGGTTGCACCCCCTGCCCGCGCAGATCACGCAGCATGGATTCGATCCCGTCGGTTTTCTGCCCGTCCACGATGACCAGAGCACCCGGCGTGACCGCAGCGCAGGCCTGCGCCAGCAGCGCACGCCCCTGCGCCTTGGCGCGCGGCAGGCAGACCAGCGCCGCCGTGAATGCCCCCTCGGGCTGGCGCGCGCAGGCATAGCCCGCAGTGGCGAACGCGTCGTGATCGGGCCTGAACGCGGTGATGATCTGCACCCGATCCTGCGGCAGCATCGACAGATCCGCCCCGGCACGCGGCGCAAACACGGCAATGCGGCCGGTGGCCGGCAGGGTCAGGTCGCCGCCCGAAAGGGCCAGCGACAGGCGTTCGCTCAACATGGGATTATTCTTTTTCCATCGTGCATTGCAGCGGGTGCTGGTGACGGCGGGCGAAATCCATCACCTGCG
>JAMWZG010000159.1 GCA_024304855.1 Paracoccaceae bacterium | reverse complement strand
CGCCACCACAAATACCAACTCCAGATCCATCTCAGCGCCGTCAACGCTGCAAATCGGCAGAAACGACAATTGCGCTCCGGGCGGTGGCGCTCAAGTTCTGACACTCGGTGGTATCGATATCGCTGCGGACATGCGGATCTATGGCGGGCAGATCCTTGCAAAGGGTGATGTGGCCTTTGCGGCGAATGCAGACGGGATCGCCGGGGCATCCATCATTGCGGGTGGCACCATCAGTGGCACATCAAACATGACGATGGGTTTTTGCGGCGAAGGAATGGAAGATAGCTTTCGCGCAGATTACTTCCGGCTGGCGCTGTAGTCCTGAAGTAGAGTTTTCAGGCCCCCTCTCAATGAGGATGCCAAGGTCAGGTCTCATCCTCTCGCCATAGCCAGAACATGATCCGCGCCGGGTTTGCAGGAGGTTCCATGTGTGGATGCCCCTGTTCATCAAAGGGTATCCCACCTGCCGAAGCCGAGGCCAACTTCAATGCTGCTCTGGAAACTGAACCAATGGCCGCAGAACTTACGACAATCGGCTTCCGACAAACCCGCCGTGGTTCAATTTCCTGATCCAGCACGTATGAATTGGACCGGAGTGGTGCGGTAGTCTGAACTCATGTTGCAATCTGAAGACCAAGCGATCGAGAGCGTGGAGGGATAGATGGACAAAGGTGCCGCGATTATGCTGGGCCTCGCTGTGGCAGCACTTCTTGGCTACCTCGTTCTTAACGCAATACGGATGAAAGCCGTGACGCGTAGATTTGCTGAGCATGCCAAGGCGAGAGGATGGTCGTTGATTGGTGGCACTGGACCTTTGGCCTATACAGTTGAGGGTCAAGCCAGAGGCCTTCCGTTCAAGGTGGTGAGTCGGCGCCCAACGGGGATGGTCGGCCAAACGCGTGGAAACGCGCCAACGATCACCACGGTCACAATGACCGCTCCACGGATCGAAGGACACGTTATTGCACATCCGATTATTCCAGAAAGCTTCGGTTCCAGGCTTGCCCTCGCGATGGGAGGGCGCATGTTGCACAAGCTTCTGTTGGGAAGCGAGGCCAGCTTCGTGGATGAGATGAAAGATGTGACGGACGCATTCAAAGGTGTGTTCCCGTCAACTCACGCTGTCGCAGCGACGAATGCCGCCGTCGCGCAGCAGGTGTTCCCGAAGGAGACACGACAGATGCTGACCGAACTGTCGCGCAGCTTTGGCCCCCGCCGTCCGATTGTGCTGATCCGCAAGTCGACAAGTGTTGCGATCCGCGTGCTCGCGGAACCGAACGCGATTGAAGACATAGATGCACTGATCAAAATGGCCCAACGGCTCGCGCAGCCCAACTGACGCTCGATCAAGTAAAACTGTCAAGCGACCCGGGCAAGGACCGGGGAACGCTCCAAGTGAGAGGAATGAGTCGAGTTGGTTTGGCTACCTACAAAGTCTTTCGTAAAACGAGGATCTTGCGCAGTTCAGTCTCCTTGCCCGAATGCGGCACAACCCGGCCCATGCGGATGGATCGGTCGAAATCGGTCCCACCGATGCGGAGGCCATGATTGGCCAGGATCGTCACCCCATCACGGCCAGAACGGAACAGTGAGAAGTCCGAGGTGCAGCCGCCAATATGGACGGTCAGCCCGATCCCCCCTGTTTCGTCAGAGCGCCGCTGGCGATGGCGGCGGCCTCCGGTTAAGGCATGAAATCTACGTCCCGGAAACCGGCCGCGAGGTAGCAGGCGCGCAGATCAGCGCCGGGTTGGCCTCTAGGGTTCCTAACTCCCGTTGGGTGCAATCGATGCACTTGGTCGGGACCTGCGTGGGTGAGGCATGGTGCTTCCATGCCCCGCGTCCCCGCCATACCCACCTCTTCTGCATCTGCTGACGCGCAGATCGACGCTGCTGTTTTGCGGCTGGTTGATCTGTTTGCACGGCAGGCGGCGCGGGAGCTGACGGCGGACGCTCACCTGATGGAGAAGCCCGATGCCGCTGAACGCCCCGAAGAAGACTGACCTGCCCCGCCAGCTTTTGACGGTGAAGGAGATGGCCGAACTGGATGGGTGCTCGGTGAAGACTGTCCGCCGCGCAATCAAGGCGGGCCTGCTTGGGGCGATCCGTGTAGGTCCCGGCGGGCGCCTCCAGCGCATCGATCCGGCAGCCCATGCGGCCTATCGCGCCGCCTCGCGCTGATGACCTGCGGCGTCCACCGATGTCCATTCATGTCAATGCGTTAGCCCTATGTCGGGAAGACCCCACCCGCTGAGCAGCCCCGTCTGGCGCGTATCGCCCCGGCGGCCATTCGTGTCAGCCCCAAGACATGGCAGAATATCGTCAGCAACGCGCGCAGCGCCATGGTCGCCTGCGGCATCGTCACGAAGCGCCATCGTCAAGCCGATGAACTGTCTGCGGATTGGCGCCCCCTCTGGGATTGCGTGCGCGCGTCGAAGGACAAGAGCCTGCTGAGCCCCCTGCCCCGCTTCGTTTTTTTCTCAACCGGATCGGTGTTGCTCCCACAGATGTCTGCAATGACCATGCCTTGCTCTTCCTGCAGGCTCTTGAACTCAACGAGATCAGCAAATCGCCTCGGAGCGCCTTCAAAGATGCCGTCATGGGGTGGAATCGGGCGGTCGACCGTCTTCCGACCTGGCCGCGCCAGCTCTTGACGCTGCCCTCTGAAGCCAAGCGGGTGATGTTGCATGAGTCGGAGTATGCACAGGGCTTGGTTGCGGATATCGACCGCTATCTTGGTATGCGCAGGCGCCCCGATTTGCTCGCGTCCGGGCAGCACTTCAATCCGATCGCGGCCTCGTCGGCCACAAGTTATCGACACCTGCTGCTGCGTTTTGCAAGCCACGTCATTGGCGCGGGCGTTCCCGCGCACGATATTGCTGGCTTGGATGACCTGCTCCAGCCCGTGCGCGTGGAACCCGGCCTGCGGCGGATGCTGGCACTCAACAAAGGCAAGACATCTGTCACGATCAGTGAGACGACAGGGCTTCTGCTCACGATCGCCGCCCATCTGGAATTGTCGCAGGAGATCCGCAGCGCGCTCGCGAAGTTCAAGGTAAAACTTGCCAAGCGTGACAGCGGCGGCATGACGCTCAAGAACCGGGACCGGTTGCGTGTTCTGCGTGCCCCTGGCGTGCTCGGGCGCCTGCTGCGCTTGCCCGAAGACATCCTGTCGCGTCCGTTGGGAACGCAGCGCGCCAAGGGATTGCGCACCTGGGAGGATGCCATCGCCATCGGGATCTTGCTTTATTGCCCGCTGCGGATTTCCAACCTGGCCAATATCGACATCACCCGCCACTTGCAGCGTGCAGGCAAAAAGTGGGTCTACCTCGTCATTCCGGCGAATGAGGTCAAGAACAAGCGTCCGCTTGAGTTTGAACTTCCCGCGCACCTGGTCACCATGATCGATTCCTACCTCGCTGCACGCGCGCCTACCCTTTGCACGCCCACCAACCCTTTTCTATTCCCGGCAACTTTCAAGGAGGGCCCGGTCGGAATTTCCGATCTCGCCGGGCGGATCAAGCGCCGTGTGCTTTCCGAGATCGGCGTCGAGATGAATGCGCATCTGTTCCGGCACCTTGCCGTGATGATTCACCTCGATGCCAACCCGGGCGGTTACGAGGTCGCGCGTCAGATGCTGGGGCACTCGTCGGTCAGCCGCACGATCAGCGTCTATTCCGCTCTGGAGACGATCCGTGCGACACAGGCCTTCGCCAAGGAAGTTGATAAGCTGCGGGAGGGCGGATAATGGCAAGCGCCCTACTATTTCAGAACTGGCCCGACGCTGACCGGCATGCGTTTGATGCCCTCTTCGCGCAAGGCGGGTTGCTTGATGATCATGGGCCTCTGGGCTATTGGCGCGCCCTGTCCCGCAAGCTCATGCAAAACCAATACGCGCGATGGCTCGGTTGGATCGCGCAAGCGCAGCCTGAGGCTCTGGCGCTCATGCCGTGCGAGCGCGCAACATCTGAGCGCCTGCAGGCCTGGCTTGCCGCCATGGACAAGTTGGCGCCATCCACGCAGCTAGGGCATGTCGGGACCGTGGTCCGCCTGTGTCGGTCCGTCGCTCCTGAGCGGTCTTGGAGCGGGCATCAGGCGATCCTGGCAGGCTTGCACCGTAATGTGCAGCACCATGGTTCGCCGCGCAAAATCGGTCGGGTCCTCGCTAGCGATATTCTCTTCGACGCCGGTGCGCAGCTTGTGCGCGACAATGACGGTCCGATCTCCCATCCCGATCAAGCCGTGCGCCTGCGTGATGGCACGATGATCTGCCTGCTGGCCCTGATGCCCATGCGCCGCCGCGCATTGTCAGAACTGGCGCTTGGCACATCGCTGCGCCTTGAAGGCGCACAAATGACCATCTGCCTTGATGGCGCGATGACCAAGAACGGCCAATACTGGGAAGCGATCGTTCCAGATATGGTGTCCGAGAAGCTGGCCCTGTATTTGAACAAAGCACGACCTGTCCTGTCCGCCCGCAGTTCCGGCGCTCAGACCGCCGTTTGGCTTGGACGCAATGGCGAGCCGCTCAACATCAATCAATTCACGCGGGCGATCAAGAACCGGACCACGTCGCTTCTGAAGGTCGGCGTCACGCCGCACCTGTTCCGGGACGCCGCAGCGACAACGCTGTCGCGAGCGTCTGCAGCATCGGCGCGCATGATCAAACCGATCCTCAGCCACACATCCACGCGGATCGCGGAAGCGCATTACATCCAAGCGGATACGATTGCAGCCGGCCGGGGGCTCGCAACGGCATTGGAGGCGCTTAAACAATCTCGGGAGACTGACGAGTGATCGAGACGGGAAGACAATATTGCTCGGTGCATCACGCCCAAGGCGCTGCGGCGACGACCTTGTCGTGGATCTCGCCAGAAAGTGCGCGACTGATCCGGTCGGTTCTGGCACATTCGGGATCCCGGACTGCCGAACGCCACTACATCCATGCCCAGACGATCGAGGCCGGACGCGATTATGCCTCGCTGATCACACGCCTCAAGAAAGGACGACCATGACCAGAGCAGCGATCTACGCGCGGTTTTCCTCTGCGTTACAGAGCGAGGCTTCGATTGAGGACCAGTTGCGCATCTGTCGTGAACGGGCCGAACGCGAAGGCTGGACGGTCATTGAGATTTTCACTGACATGGCCATGTCTGGTGCCAGCATGCAGCGCCCCGGTGTCCAGCGCCTGATGCAGGAGGCCAGCCGAGGCCAGTTCGACATCATCGTGGCCGAAGCGCTGGACCGGCTCAGCCGCGACCAAGCGGATGTGGCGACGCTGTTCAAGCGGTTGAGTTTTCACGGGGTGAAGATCGTCACCTTGTCAGAGGGAGAGATCAGCGAGTTGCATGTCGGGCTCAAGGGCACGATGAACCAGCTCTTCCTCAAGGACCTTGCCGCCAAGACCCATCGCGGCCTGCGCGGACGGGTCGAGGCCGGGCGCTCTGGCGGCAGCAATAGCTACGGCTATGACGTGGTGCGCCGCCTCGGCGCAGACGGCCTGCCTGTGACCGGCGAGCGCACCATCAATGAAGATGAGGCAGCCCTGATCCGCCGTATTTTCGCGGAGTTCAGCGACGGGCTGTCACCAAAAGCCATTGCCAAAAAACTGAACGCAGAACAGATCCCCGGCCCCAGTGGCAAGGCATGGCGTGACACGGCCATCAGAGGCCACCGCACGCGCGGGACCGGCCTGCTGAACAACGAGCTCTACATCGGGCGGCTGGTCTGGAACCGTCAGCGCTACATCAAGGATCCCGAGACAGGTAACCGGGTATCCCGGCTCAACCCTCAAGACAAATGGATCATCACAGACGTGCCCGAGATGCGGATCGTCGATGATGCCCTGTAGGAGCGCGGGAAGCGGCGGCAAGGCGAGATCGATGCCACGCCGCGTGTGCAGGCGATCAGAGAGACACGGTTCTGGGAGAAGACGCGGTCAAAGCACTTGCTGACCGGCCTGCTGCGCTGCGGTGGTTGTGGTGGCGGTTTCGCATCAGTGGGTAAGGATTACCTGGCCCGCTCTGCCGCGCGCAAGCAAGGCACTTGCACCCAGAACCGGTCCTTCAAGCGTGGCGATCTGGAAGAGGTGGTGCTGACCTTGCTGCGGGAGCGGCTGATGCGCCCTGAAGCGGTCGCAGCCTTCATCGCCTCCGTGGGCCGCGAGATGAACGCCGGACGCGCCGAAGAGAGCGCGGCAAGGGCCAAGCTTGAAGCGGAACGCGTGCAGACCAGCAAACGGCTCGATGGGCTCTATGACGCCATCGCAGACGGGCTGCGCACAGCGGGCCTGAAGACCAAGCTGGAGGAGATGGAGGCGCGGCTGGCCGAGATTGACGCCAAGCTCGCAGCCCCTGCCCCGTCGCCGGTGCGGCTGCATCCGCAGTTGAGCGAGATCTATCGTCGGAAGGTGGAGGAGTTGTCCAAGACTTTGGCTGATCCGGAGATCCGGCCGATGGCGCTGGAGACCATGCGCGGTCTGATCCAGTCTGTGACGGTGCACGAGACGGCAGACGGCGTGCGGATCGACCTTGAGGGTGCTATCACGGCCCTTGTGGGGCTGATGCCATTTTGCGTGTTGGTTCGCTGTATTTGGTTGCGGGAGTAGGATTTGAACCTACGACCTTCAGGTTATGAGCCTGACGAGCTACCGGGCTGCTCCATCCCGCGCTGGTTTTGTGCGCTTTTTTTCATCGTTGAGAGATACGGTTGTATTTTCGTTCCTTACTAGGTTTGGCGGTGACCTACTCTCCCACGTCTTAAGACGCAGTACCATTGGCGCGACGGCGCTTAACGGCCGGGTTCGGAATGGATCCGGGTGTTTCGCTCGTGCTATGACCACCAAACCGAGAAAGGAACGAGATACGGTTGTTGTCCAAGTCATGTACGACTGTATTGGTGTGTATGCTTTTGATCAGTAAAGTCTTTCTTTTACTGGATCAAATCAAGCCTATCGGGCAATTAGTACCAGTCAACTGAACGCATTGCTGCGCTTACATCTCTGGCCTATCGACGTGGTGGTCTACCACGGCCCTCAGGGATACCTTGTTTTGAGGGGGGCTTCCCGCTTAGATG
>JAMWZG010000158.1 GCA_024304855.1 Paracoccaceae bacterium | reverse complement strand
GGTCAGGGGGGGGGCGGTCAGGGCGCGGTGAGGCCGATCAGATAGACAAACCCAAGGGCGACGCCCAGCAGGATCAGCGTTTCCGCCAGGATCAGCCCGCCGTAGGAGGGGCGGACGCGTGCGATTTCGGCCAGGCTGGTGCGCACGCCGAGGGCCGAGATGGCCACGACAAGGCACCAGCGCGAGGTGTCGGCGGCCACTGTCGTGATGGCCTGCGGCACCATGCCCGTGTTGCCCAGGAGGGCCAGCCCTACGAACATCACCAGGAACCACGGCAGGTGCAGCCGCTGGCTTTGCGCATTGCGGAAGCTGAGCATCACGATCAGCATGACGACAGGCAGCAGGGCGACGCGCAGCATCTTGACGAAAGTGGCGATGACGCCCGCCTCGTCGCTGAGGGAGTAGCCCGCCCCCACGACCTGCGCGACATCGTGGATGGTGGCCCCGATCAGAAAGCCGCTTTCCTGATGCGACAGGCCCAGAGCGGTGAAGAGGATGGGATAGGCGATCATGGCGACGGTGGACAGCACCGTGACCGCGATGACGACGAAGAGCGTATCCGTCTCACGCTCGGGCCGATGCGGCAGGACCGAAGCGATGGCCAGCGCGGCCGAGGCGCCGCAGATCGCGACCGATCCCCCGGCCAGCATCCCGAAGGCCGCGCGCCGCCCCAGAAGCCGCGCCAGACCCACGCCGCAGGCGAAGGTCACGATGACAAAGCCGATGACAGCCAGGGCCGGGACCATGCCGACGGTCTGAATGTCGCTGACGGTCAGGCGCAGGCCCAGCAGGCCCACGCCCAGACGCAGCACCGTTTTGGCCGCGAAATCGAGGCCCGGCGCGCAGGTCGGGTCGGCGGCCAGAAAATGCAGCGCCATGCCGATCAGCAGGGCAAACAGCATCACCGGCGCGCCGTAGTGATCCGCCAGAAAGGCCGAGGCGATGGCCACCAGAACCGCCACCATCAGCCCGCGCGTATGGCTGCGCCAGAGCGCCTGTGCCTGTGCGATCATCGCCTTGGTCCTTGACCCGTGATGCGTCAGGCAGCGACCCAGCGGTCGCCGAAATCAAAGGCCTTGTCATAGCCGAACAGCGCCGCCGCCCCGCCGGTATGCAGGAACACGACCCTTTCACCCTTCTTGAAATGGCCCTTGCGGATCAGGTCGATGAAGCCTGCGGCCCCCTTGGCGGAATAGACCGGGTCCAGCAGGATGGCCTCCAGTTCCGCGAACATGCGCAGCGCCGCCATGCCGTCGGGGGTGGGGATGCCGTAGCCCTGACCGACGTAATCGGTATTGGCCACCACATCCGCCCGCGCGACGACGCCGGGGCAGCCCAGCTTCTCGGCGGTCTTGACGGCAAGGTTATAGACGTTTTCTTCCTGCTTGGCCTTGGGCGCGCGCACGCCGATCCCCAGCAGGGGGATGCCCGCGTTCATCGCCTTGAGGCCCACGATCAGCCCGGCCTGCGTGCCGGCCGATCCGGTCGCGTGCACGATGTGATCGACCTTGAGGCCGCGGTCGTTGAATTGCGACAGCATCTCGAAGGCGCAGTTGACGTAACCCAGCGCGCCCGTGGGGTTCGAGCCGCCGCCGGGGATGGTATAGACCTTGCGCCCCTGCGCGCGGAAACGGTCGGCGACAGCCTCCATCTCGGCGTTCATATCGCCGCCGCCGGGGCGTTTCTCGGTCGTGGCGCCGTGCAGGTGATCCAGCAGCACATTGCCGTTGTGATTGTAATTGCCGTCGTTCGATCCGGTCCGATCCTCCAGCAGGATATGGCAGGCCATGCCCATCTTGGCGGCAAAGGCAGCGGTCTGGCGGGCATGGTTCGACTGGGTGGCGCCCTGGGTCATGACCATGTCGGCACCCTGCAACTCGGCCTCGGCCATCAGGAATTCCAGCTTGCGGGTCTTGTTGCCGCCCGTGGACAGGCCCGTGCAATCATCACGCTTGATCCAGATTTCGGGCCCGCCCAGTTCGGCGCTCAGCCGGTCAAGCCGTTCCAGCGGGGTCGGCAGATGGGCAAGAAAGCGGCGGGGATAGCGGGCAAGATGCATGGGGCGGACCTTTCGTGTTGCGTTATGTGACTTATAGCGGGGATCGTCGCCGCGATCTAATGCGAGTTTCGCAAGATAAAATGCAGATATTGCAAGTTGAGGGACGCGTAGCTAGGCTGAGGCGATGAATCATGACTGGCTTGATGATGTCTTGGCCGTGTTGGACGCAGGCTCTTTTCAGGGGGCGGCGGAGCGGCGCAACATCACGCAATCGGCCTTTACCCGGCGCATCCGCGCGATCGAGGAGGGGCTTGGCGCGCCGCTGTTCGACAGGCGACGCAAGCCCGTGGTTCTGTTGCAGGCGCTGCGCGCGCAAGAACCCGCCCTCAGGCGGCTGGCGCAGGAGATGCGCAGCCTGCGTGCCGATCTGCGCGCCGCGACCAAGGGGGCAGGGCGGGTGGTGACGCTGGCGTGTCAGCACGCGATCACGGCCACGATCTCGCCGGGGCTGGTGAAACATCTGACCGACCTGGGCTGGACCTCGGTGCGGGTGCGGTCGGGGAACCGTGATGAATGCCTGCTGCAACTGATTTCGGGCATCGCGGATATGGTCGTGACCTATGACCACCCCGACCCGGCGCGGGATCTGGAACGCTCTGGCCTGATCGAGCGGCGCATCGGGCGCGAGACGCTGGTGCCCGTCTGCCTGCCCGCCCTTGCCGCGACGCTGGGGGATGAACTGCCGGTCATCGGCTATCCGTCCGATGTCTTTCTGGGCGAGTTGGTCGAGCGGCGTCTGTGGGCCGGCCTGCCACAGGGGCGCACGATCAACCGTCGCGCGGAAACGGCGCTGACGCTGGCGGCCTATCACTATGCGTTGAACGGGATCGGCATCGCCTGGCTGCCGCTGTCGCTGGTGGCGGCGGATCTGGCGGCGGGGCGGTTGATCAAACCCGCTGTGGCCGGCCCGGACTATGCCCTGGACATCCGCCTGATCCGTCTGTCCGATCAGGCGCGCGGCACCACCGTGCAGGCCTGGGAGGCGCTGGTGGCGATGGCCGACAGTGTCTAGAATTCGTCCCAGATCATCAGGCCCATCGCATCCAGCCTGTCGATCGAACAAAAGAGCGAGATGGTCAGTTTCGCCGTCCAGCTGTCATTGCCCATTTTGACAAGCGTTCTGTCCTCAAGCTCCTGCTGGATCGAAAACTCGGGCAGCCATGCCACACCCGCGCCCATCAAGGCGCGCCGCTTCAGCGCCTCGGCCAGCGAGTCCATATAGCGGATCGACAGGGCCGTGCCGCGATTGCCGATGGTGCGATCGACGACGGTGCCCAGAAAGGTGTTCGGCTCGTAACTCAGATAGGGCACCGCGCGGTCGCCATCGGCCAGCAGCCGCCACCCGTGCCTTGCGGCGGCGTCATGCAGCGCCACGGGGATCAGCTTTTCGGTGCAGATGTCCTTTCGCACGAAACGCGTCTCGTCCAGGATCGGGGCCACATCCTGATGCCGGTAATAGAGCAGGAATTCGCAGGCCCCTTCCGTCAGCAATTGGCAGCACGCAGGCAGGCTGTCCGACAGCACCCGTGTGCGCAACTCCGGGTGGCGGGTTTCGAAATCGGCCAGCCTTGGTTGCAGGTAATTGACCGAAATGGCGTGCAGTGCCGCGAACCGCTGGAACGAGGCGTTGCCGCGTTCCGCCTCGCGGATGGCTTGCCGCGCGTCGGTCAGATTGGCCAGCGCCTGCTGCGCGATGGGCAGGAATTGCCGCCCGGCCGGTGAAAGCTGAACCGGGTAATTGGCGCGGTCGATCAATGGCACGCCGATCCAGTTTTCCAGCGAGCGGATGCGGCGGCTGAAGGCGGATTGGGTGATGTTCCGCTCCTCGGCGGCGCGGGTGAAGTTGAGGGTTCGTCCAAGGCAGACGAAATCACCAAGCCAGTTGATGTCCACGGCACCACTCCTTTTGCGCGATGCTAGGGGGGTGGCAGGGGCCATGCAAGATCGGAATAGTTTGATGTTTCATTTGAATTGGCCTGATCGCGCAGGTGGCGCGTAGCATCGGACATGCCCTGCCGTGCCCCAAGTCCGAATCGGCGGGTGACAATGCGCAAGAGCGAAGAAGGCCGGAGAAACGGCCTCGTGACCCCAACAACAAGGAGTATGACATGACATTCTCATGGAAAACCGTTCTGCCTGCGGCGGGCCTGCTGGCGGCTGCTGCGGTGGCCGCGCAGGCGGCTGACACCACGATCCGCCTGTCCACCTATGTCAATGAATCCGACATCCGCTATGACGGCTTCGTGCATTTCGCCAATCTGGTGAATGAAAAGACCGGCGGCAGTGTCGAAGTGCAGATCTTCCCCTCCTCGACCCTGCATGGCTGGTCCGAAGGCGTGGACGCGATGCAGGGCGGTGTGTCCGACATCAGCTGGATTCCGGCGGATGAGCGGCTGCCCTGCTACCGCGTGACCTCGCTTTACCCGGCGGCCATCGACCTTGAGAACCAGATCGAGATGGACGCCGCCTATGCCGAGTTGATCCGCGCCGAGGCCGAGGAGATCGGCCTCGTGCCGCTGTTCAACTCCAACTATTCCTATGATCAGGAATGGTGGTTCGAGGAGCCGGTTGCAGATCTGGGCAATCTGGCCGGCAAGCAGGTCCGCTCCATCGGGCCGCTGGTCAGCATGATGATCGAGACATGGGGCGGCGCGCCTGTGTTCGTGGCCCCGAAAGAGGTGTTCCAATCCGCCGAGCGCGGTGTGGTGGACGGCATCAACATGGGGGTGGCCACCTATTCCAGTTGGCAGCTTTGGGGTGTCATGCCCTATATGGTCAACGCCAATCTGTTCTACGGCAACATGCAATACATGATGAACAAGGCCAAGTTCGACAGCCTGACGCCCGAGCAGCAGGAGGCCGTGACCGCCGCCGCGCGCGAAACCGAAGAATGGCTCAAGCCGCGCTACGAGGACTGGATCGACCTGCGCGTGGGCAATGCCGTGATGAAGGGCGGCGGTGCGGCTGTCTCCATCAGCCAGGAGCAGCGGATGTCCCTGATCGAGAGCGTGCAGGGCAAATGGAACGAGGAGGTCGAGGCCGCCTGCGGGCCGGATCTGGCCGCATCCGTCTTTGCGCTGTTCGAGGATAACGCACCCTGATCCGCGGCAACGATGTCCTCTGCCGGCCATGGCGCGGCAGAGGGCGTGACTGAAACAGGAGGACAGTGATGGACAGGGGACTGGACCGCGTGATCGCGGTGGTGGAGCGGCTTGTTCTGTGGTTCGCGGGATTGGGGGCGGTGATCATCCTGATCCAGATGGTCTGGATCAGCTATGGCGTCTTTACCCGCTATGCCCTGAACGCCCCCAACCGGATGGTGACAGAGGCAACGGCCCTGCTGCTGTTTCCCGTGGCCTTTGCCGGTCTGGCCTATGCCATGCGAGAGGATGCCTATCCCAAGGTCACGATGCTGACCGACATGCTGCCGCCCTTGGGGCGCAAGCTGGTGGGTATCGTGAACCTGACGCTGATGGCGGGGGTGGGCATCTTCTTCTCGATCGCGGGGCTGAACGCCACGCTGAGCGCGTTCAACTCCGGCTCCTCCTCGGAAATCCTGCTCTGGCCGCGCTGGATGTTCTGGGCGCCCGGCGCCACGGCGCTGGTCCTCTTCTCGATCTACACGGCGCTGCTGCTGACGCGCCTGATCCGCACCCCCGCACAGGAGGTTTGACAGATGGAATGGTATGAAGTCGGACTTGGCCTGCTGGGCCTTTTGATGCTGCTGATTGCCATCGGCCTGCCCATCCCCTTCGCGCTGGCCGCGGCCTCGCTGCCGTTTCTGTGGCAGATCCAGAGTTTCCAGACCTCGCTCGTCTCGTCGCAGCTCAAGCTCTGGGGTGTGTGGATCGACTATATCCTGCTGGCGGTCCCGCTGTTCGTGTTTCTGGGCGAGTTGATCGGCAAGTCCAATATCGGCCCCAACCTTTACCAATTCCTGCATCAGGGGTTCCGCCTGCGCGGCTCGGCGGCCTATGGCTCGATCGGGGCCTGTGCGGGCTTCGGCGCGGTCTGCGGCTCGTCCATGGTGGGATCGCTGACCATCGGCGGCGTGGCCCTGCCCGAGATGCTGCGGCTGGGCTATGGCAAGGAGCTGTCATCCGGCGTGCTGGCCGCAGGCGGCACGCTCTCGGTGCTGCTGCCGCCCAGTCTGATCCTGCTGTTCTACGGGATCGTGACCGATCAAAGCATCGGGGATCTGTTCATCGCGGGCGTCATTCCGGGGCTGATCCTTGTCACGCTGTTCTGCGTTGTCGTCCTGATCTGGGGCGTGATGCGCCCCGGCGACATCCCCGCGCAGGAAGACGCGGTGCGGATGGGCCTGCTCCAGATTGCCGCCACGGTCGGGCCGATTGCCCTGATCGGGCTGGTGATCACGGTGGCCATCTACGCCGGCATCGCCACCCCGACCGAGGCCGCCGCCGTGGCCGCCCTGCTGACCGTCATTCTGGCCTTCGGCGTGGGCGGGTTGCGCTGGGACGGGTTCCGCGACTCGCTTCTGGCGACGATGCGGACCATGGGCTACCTGGGCCTGCTGCTGTCGGCGGGCACGCTCTTCGGCTTCGTGCTGACCTATTACCGGGTGCCTTACGAGTTCACGCAGTTCTTTCTGGGCTTTGACCTGTCGCCCTATGTCGTGCTGAGCATCGTGCTGATCTTCTACATCATCATGGGCATGTTCCTTGAACCCGTGTCGATGACCTTCATCACCCTGCCGACGATCTTTCCGCTGATGGCGGCAGCCGGGTTCGACCTGATCTGGTTCGGAGTCGTCTATACGATCACGATGGAGATTGCGGTGCTGACGCCGCCTGTCGGGCTGAACCTCTATGTCATTCAGGGGATCAGTCGCGGGCAAGTGTCCATCGGTCAGGTCATCACGGGATGCCTGCCCTTCATCGGGGCGCTTGTCCTTCTGATCTTCATTCTGATCCTCATGCCGGAGACTGCGCTTTGGTTGCCAGAACAGATGAAATAACGCGCGCCGATGGCTCGACCTATCGGCGGGCAGGGGCAGGGGCGGGGCCGGTGCTCTTGCTG
>JAMWZG010000157.1 GCA_024304855.1 Paracoccaceae bacterium | reverse complement strand
ATTACGACATGTTCCTGCTGGGCTGGTCGCCGGGCACATTCGATGCGGAACATCCGATCCGTTTTCTGGCGGCCACGCCGGATGGCACGCGGGGCACATGGAACTTTGGCGGCTATTCCAGCGCGCGGGTCGATGAGCTGCTGCCGCTGATCCAGCAGGAGCTGGATGCGGACAAGCGGCAGGCCATGCTGGATGAGGTGGCCGCAATCTTGCAGGAGGAGGTGGCCTATGTGCCGCTTTATACCGAGCCGCTGGCCTGGGCCGCGCGGGACGGGATCGACCTTGTGCAGCGGCCGGACAATTTCTTCATGCTGCGCTGGGTGACGGTGAACTGAGACCGTTTGCGCCCGGCAGGTTTCACAGGGATTCGCCGCTGCGAAACCTGTTGCCGGGGCGGCGGGGATGATGTAATCTGAAGTTGTATTCACCATGGGGTGCCGACATGGCCATGACCCTTTGCCATCGCGGACGAGGACGGGGCTGATCCCCGCTTCCGTTCCGCTGATGGATCGACTTGTGGAAAAGTGACGATCCGGCTCAGGGGCCTTGCCTGACGGGAGCATCTTGGGCGGCGATAGCTCAGATGGCAGAGCGTCGGTTTTCCAGTCCGAAGGTCGCCGGTTCGATCCCGGTTCGCCGCTCCATCCCCCTCCCTCGTTGCCTTGACGCGGAAACCGTCAGTCGGTCATCCCGGTCGCAAGCCGCGTGTCCAGCAATTCCTGTTCGACCAGCAGATAGATCTCCTCGGGCGGTGTGTTCAGGGAGTAGCGGATGAGGCCCGGATCAATGCCCATTTCGATCAGGTAATCGACGGTCTGGCCCTGTCCAAACTGGATGCGTTCGACGGCCAGAAAGGCGGGCATATAGCCCGGCGCATCGTAATAATGCTGATGCATCCCAAGGGCGGCATCGCGTGACGCCTGACGCTGCGAGCCTGCGGCAAAGACATAGGGGCAGGAGGAGAGGCAGATCATGCCGGGCAGCATCACCGTGTCCAGCGCGGCGCTGCGCAGGGCGCGGCCGATGGCAAGGGCCTCGGACACCACGCCGCCAGGGCTGTTGAGGGCGATGCGGGCGGGCGGGGTGGCCATGCTGGCCAGATGGGCGGTGAACCGTTCAGCGTCACCCGGCCGGATCGGACCAAGCAGGAGAAGCCCCTGCGCGCCATCGGCGCTGTCGATCACGCGGAAGTCCAGCCGGTCGGGCATGTCGGCGGGCATGTCGATCCCCGGCACATTCGTGCGGTCCGTAAAGCCGGGCTGCACGCGGTCGGGGTCGTAGTGGCGCACCTGATCCCCCGGCGAGACGGGGCCGGAGGGCAGATCACGCTGTTCGGTCAGGCGCGGCAGCCAGCGCGCGTCGATATCCGCGACAACCAGACAGGTGGCCAGCACGACCTGCGCGATGAGGGCCCATGTCAGGCCCTTGCCGATGGTCATGCGCGAGGTGGCGAGACGGTCCAGCACGCAGCGCTACTCTGCCGCTTTCAGGCGGTCGTCGCGGTCTGCGTCCTTTGCCATGGTGCGGCGCAGAATTTCAGTGTCGGCGGCGCCCATTGCGACCTCGACATCCTTCATGGCGTTGATCGCGGCCTTGAGATCGGCAAGGGTCAGCGTTTCCTCGATGCTCAGCCCGTCGCGACCGTTGCGGATGGCGGCCTGCGTGATGGCCAGCACGAAGACAAGGATACCCGGCAGCAGGTCGATGGCGATGGCCCCGGCCCATGAGGGCACGAAATTGCCGGCGTAACGGATCACGGCATCGGCGCTGGAGATGGGGTTATAGGCGGTTTCCTGCGGCGGGTCGATCGCCAGCACCTCATCGGCGGCGCGGCGCAGGGTCAGGCTGCGCTGGTCCAGCGCGGTCAGGACCGAACCGATGGTGGAGGATTGCGCGTCGCGGATGGCGGCGCTGCGTCCGTCGAGTTCGGGCAGCACCACCGAGGCGGGCAGATCCTGCGCGGCGCGGGCGACGAGCGGGGCCACGGAATACTGGTTGAGGCTGGCAATGACCCCGGCGAGGCGGACGCTTTCCTCGGAAAAGGCGACGGAGCGCTGTTCGACCGGGCCGGGGGCCACGGTCAGCCCGCGCATCCGGCCCAGAATGGCATTGCCATCGGCAAAGGCCGTGTCGATCAGCGGTTGCTGCTGGGCGATCTGCGCCTCGAGATTGCGCAGCTCTTCGGTCTTTTGGGTGAGGACGCGGAAAACCGCACCCTCGCCGCCGGTGCCCGAGAGGGTGCCCGCGCGCTCCTGATCGGCCAGCGCCTCGAAGGCCTCGCGGGCGCGCTGCACCTCGCGGCCAAGGGCCTGGCCGGAGAGGGCGATTTCATGGGATTGCTCCAGCGCGGCCTGATAGTCGCGCACGGTGTTCTCAAGATGCTGTTCGACCGCGGCAGAGCCTGCGAGGGCGGCGGCATTGAGCCAGCTGGACATGGCGATGATGGCCAGCGAGCCGACGAGGGTGGAGACGGTCAGGCCGATGAAGCCCGCCGCGCTGCGCATCGCGGGCAGAAGGCGCAGCATATAGCTCCAGAAGACGAAGATGCCGACAGAGACGGCGATGGAATAGGCGACGGCGGCGAAGAAGGACATGGCGCCCGTGTCCTCGAGAAGGGATGAGACGCCCAGATAGGTATAGATGCCCGAGGCGATGGCGAGCACGCCGAGGGCCGCGGGGGTGAAGGTGTCGAGCCAGGCCAGATGGCCCTCCAGCTCCTTGGCGGTGCGCAGCCCCTTGGCTTCGCTGGCGGTCAGTTTGCGCGGTGTGTCAGTCACGGTGAACCTCATGGCTGGCGCGCGCGGCCCGGAGGCGGGCGTCGGGCGGGCGTTGCGTGGATGGCCCGAAGGCAGGCGCGGCATGGCCTGCCGGCCTGCCATTGGGCCGCAGGATTGCCGCAAACGCCGGGGGGCACAAACAAGTTTTCCGTGATGTGGCGGTGTTCCGCGACGTCAGGCTGTGCGGCAGGGGCGCGCGCCGCGCCCTAGTGGCGGTGGGCCTGTGAGGAGGGCGAGATGGCGTTGGCAGTATCTTGCAGGCGCGGCAGGATCTCGGCCTCGACCCGTTCGGGGGTCCACAGATGGGCCGAGACCGAGCATTGCACGGCGGCGAAGGCGCGGCCCGAGGGGCCGGTGATCGGGCAGGCGACGCCGATTTCGGACAGGATCATCTGCCCGGAGGAGATGGCGAACCCCTTGCGCACGGCGGTGTTGATGCTGTCGCGGATCGAATCGCGGTCGAGCGTGGTCTGCGGTGTGAAGACCTTGAGCGGCCATGTGCGGATCGCGTGTTCGCGTTCCTCGGGCGGGAAGGTGGCAATCATGGCGCGCCCGCCCGAGGTGGAGAGCGCGGGCAGGCGGCGGCCGATGACGGTGGCCGCGAAATAGGTGCGTTTGCAGGGCAGGCGGCTGACATAGATGATGTGATCGCCGGACAATTCCGCAAGATTCACCGTCTCGCCCAGGTCTTGCGACAGGTCGATCAGCTTGGGGATGGCCTGTCCCACCAGTTGATCCGACCAGTAATAGGCATAGGCCAGTTCCAGCCAGGCGTGCGAGGGGCGAAAGCGGCGCGTGATGGGATCTTTGTCCAGCATTCCTTCGATATGCAGCGTGTTTGCAAGCCGTTGCACCGCGCTTTTGTCCAGCCCCGTGCGCTGCGCCAGATCCCCGAGGGAGAGTTCGGTATGCGTCTCGTCAAAGGCGCGCAGCAGGCGCAGCCCCTTGGCCAGAGATCCGACGAAGAGGGTATTTTGCTTCTTTTCCAAGCGTTTGCTCCCGCGTTGTCACAAAACCGTTTCCCGAGGTCTTGACGCCCCCGCGATTATCGGAATTTACTAACTATATAGCAATGTGAAGTATCATATTATGATATTGCTGAAAGTCAAACACAACGTGGTCACATGGCTGCGAAACGGAACTGGGAGCTGGCAATGAAACGAACGGTCTTGAAATCATCCATCGCGGGCATCGCCCTGATGGCGGCGACGGGTGCGGCATGGGCGGACAAGGCGAATGACACGCTGCGCATCGCCTTTACCAAGGAGCTGGAGAACGTTGACAGCTACTTCAATTCGTCGCGCGAAGGTGTGGTGTTGCAGCGTGCCGTCTGGGACGGGCTGATCTATCGCGACCCGGTCACGAATGAATACAAGGGCAACCTGGCAACTGAATGGACATGGATCGACGACACGACCATCGAATTCAAGCTGCGCGAGGATGTCACCTTCCATGACGGATCGGCCTTCACCGCCGATGACGTGGTCTATACCGTCAATTTCGTGGCCGACGAGGCAAATGGCGTAAAGACCCAGCGCAACGTCAACTGGATGAAATCGGCCGAGAAGGTCGATGATTTCACCGTGCGCATCATGCTCAAGGAGAAATTCCCGGCAGCCATCGAATTCCTGTCCGGTCCGGTTTCGATCTATCCGAGCGATTACTATGCCGAGGTCGGCCCCGAGGGGATGGGGCTGAAGCCCGTGGGCACCGGCCCCTACAAGGTGGTGGATGTCACCCCCGGCCAGCATTTCGTGCTGGAAAAGAACGAGGCCTATCATGACAGCCCCAAGGGGCAGCCGACCATCGGCAATGTCGATATTCGCACCATTCCCGATGTGAACACGCAGATTGCAGAGCTGTTCAGCGGCACGCTGGACATGATCTGGCAGGTGCCCTCCGATCAGGCCGAGAAGCTGTCGCAGATGGATCAGTTCACGGTGGCCAATGAATCGACCATGCGCGTCGGATATCTGGCGATGGATGCGGCCGGGCGGTCGGGCGAGGGTCCGTTCACCGATCTGCGCGTGCGTCAGGCGGTCAACCATGCGATCAACCGCGAGGAGCTGGTCGAGGCGTTGCTGAAGGGCAAGTCGCAGGTCATTTCCACCCCCTGTTTCCCCAGCCAGTTCGGCTGTGACGTGGAGGCGGCGGTGTCTTATGACTATGACCCCGAGAAGGCCAAGGCGCTGCTGGCGGAGGCGGGATACCCGGACGGGTTCACCACCGATTTCTATGCCTACCGCGACCGCGAATATGCCGAGGCGATTTCCAGCTATCTGAATGCGGTCGGTATCCAGACCAACTTCAAGATGTTGCAGTATTCGGCGCTGCGCGAGTTGAACATGAAGGGCGAGACGCCGATTTCGTTCCAGACATGGGGCAGCTATTCGGTCAATGACGCCTCGGCCATGGTCAGCCAGTTCTTCAAACATGGCTCGCTGGACGATGCGCGCGATGATGAGACGCTGGGCTATCTGGAGATTGCCGACAGCTCGACCGATCCCGAGGTGCGCAAGGAAAACTATACCAAGGCCATCGAGCGGATCACCGAGCAGGCTTTCTGGGCGCCGATGTTCTCGTATAACACCAACTATGTGCATACCAAGGACGTGGCCTATACCCCGACCGCGGATGAGGTGTTGCGCTTTACCACGATGAGCTGGAACTGAGACCTGTTGCGGGGGTGTTTACGCGCCCCCGCATCTTTTCTGGTTCAGCGCGCCTGAGTCATGATCACACGCAGCGGCCAAGGGTCGGCTACGCAAATCCAAGGTGATTGATCCCGTGCTTCAATTCATACTCAAACGGCTGGGACTTGCCGTCCTTGTCGCGTTTACCGTGTCATTCATCAGCTTCAGCCTGTTGTTCCTGTCGGGTGATCCGGCGGCGGCGCTGGCGGGGGAAACTGCCAGCGGCGAGGATATCGAGGCGCTGCGGCGTCTTTACGGTTTTGACCGGCCGATGCTGGTGCAATATGGCGAATGGCTGCTGTCGGCCTTGCAGGGCGATTTCGGCGAAAGCTATTACTTCAAGCTGCCAGTCGCGTCCCTGATCGCGGAGCGGCTGAGCGTGACGATGCTGCTGGGTGTCTGCGGGATCAGTTTCGCGCTGCTGACCGCCGTGCCGCTGGGCGTGGTCGCGGCGATCCGGCCGAATTCGATCATCGACCGCGTGGCGCTGTTTCTGTCGGTGGCAGGGCAGGCGATGCCGAGCTTCTGGTTCGGTCTGATCCTGATTGTCGTCTTTGCGATCCAGTTGGGCTGGTTGCCGCCATCGGGCACGGCGACATGGAAGCATTTCATCATGCCGACCATCGTTCTGGGCTATTACGCAATGCCCGCCATCATGCGCCTGACACGGGCGGGGATGCTGGATGTGCTGTCGTCGGATTACATCCGCACGGCGCGGGCCAAGGGCGCGAATGAGACGCGGGTGATGTTCCGCCACGCGCTGCGCAATGCGATCATTCCGGTGGTCAGTCTGGCCGCCGTGCAGATGGGCTTCATGCTGGGCGGGTCCATCGTGGTCGAGTCGATCTTCGCGCTGCACGGGGCCGGCTATCTGGCCTGGGAAAGCATCGCGCGCAACGACCTGCCGACGGTGCAGGCGCTGATCCTGATTTTTTCGATGTTCTACATCGTGTTCACCTTTCTGGCCGACGTGTTGAACGCCTGGCTTGATCCCCGCATGAGGAGCAGCTGACATGGCCGCTGTCACATCTCACGATCGTCTGCTGGACGAGATCACAGGACCGACCCCCGGACAGATGCTGCGCCGGCGTGTCTTTGGCCATCAGGGCCTGCTGATCGGGCTGGTGGTTCTGATCCTGCTGTCGCTGGTGGCGATCTTTGCGCCGATGCTGGCGCCGCACGATCCCTATGCACAGAGCCTGTTGAACCGGATGGAGCCGCCGGTGTTCATGGGCGGGACATGGGAGCATCCGCTGGGCACGGATCATCTGGGGCGGGATTACCTGTCGCGGCTGATCTATGGCGCGCGGGTGTCGCTGATGATCGGGGCGGTGGCCGCGCTGATTTCGGGTGTGATCGGCACCGCGATGGGGGTGGCTGCGGGCTATTTCGGCGGCAAGGTCGATATGGTCGTGACCTTTCTGATCAATGTGCGTCTGGCCATGCCCGTGGTGCTGGTGGCGCTGGCGGTGGTGGCCATTCTGGGCGGCTCGCTCGAGGTGGTGATCGTGGTGCTGGGGCTGCTGCTCTGGGATCGGTTCGCGGTGGTCATGCGGGCCTCCACCATGCAGGTGCGCCGGCGCGAATATGTGGCGGCGGCGCAGGTCATCGGCGCCTCGACCCCGCGCATCCTGCTGTCCGAGATCATGCCGAACATCGCCAACAACCTGATCGT
>JAMWZG010000156.1 GCA_024304855.1 Paracoccaceae bacterium | reverse complement strand
AATTAAGGAAAAATTCAGGCGTAACGAGCAGAACAAGGAACTTAGCCATGTCGAAAATCGCCCTTGTGGACGATGATCGGAATATTCTGACGTCGGTGGCCATGACCCTCGAGGCAGAGGGTTTTGAGGTCGAAACTTATAATGACGGACAGTCCGCGCTGGACGCTTTCAACAAGAAACTGCCCGATATGGCAGTGCTCGACATCAAGATGCCACGGATGGACGGGATGGACCTGCTCCAGCGTCTGCGGCAGAAAACCTCGATGCCGGTGATTTTCCTGACCTCCAAGGACGATGAGATCGACGAGGTGCTGGGTCTGCGGATGGGGGCGGATGACTATGTCAAGAAGCCCTTCTCGCAGCGGCTTCTGGTCGAGCGTATCCGTTCGTTGCTGCGCCGTCAGGAGGCGGTTGCAGGTGATATCGTCGGGGATACCGAAGAAACCAAGGTGATGGACCGGGGCAACCTGCGGATGGACCCGCTGCGCCATTCGGTCAGTTGGAAGGGTCGCGACGTGTCGCTGACCGTGACGGAATTCCTGCTGTTGCAGGCGCTGGCCCAGCGGCCCGGCTTTGTCAAAAGCCGCGATCAGCTGATGGATGTCGCCTATGACGATCAGGTCTATGTGGATGACCGGACCATCGACAGCCATATCAAGCGCCTGCGCAAGAAAATGCGGACGGCCGATCCTGAATTCTCGGCGATCGAGACGCTTTATGGTATCGGCTACAGATACAACGAAGAGTAATGGCACTCGTAGAAAGGATCAGCTTGCGCGACGCGACGCCCCGGCGGGACGGTGATGTAGTTCTGGGCGACGATTTCGTCGCGCCGGATACCACTGTCGAGGGAGAGTTGCGTCAAAGGCGCGAGCGGCGGGGGCTGTTTTCACTCAAGAACTCTCCGCTGACCCGCAAGATCATCACCTTCAATCTGGTGGCGCTGAACATCCTCGTCGCCGGTATCCTGCTGATGAATTCGTCGCGCGAACCGCTTGCGGTGCAGCGCCTGAACAGTCTGGTCGGTGAGGCCGAACTGATCGCGAATGTGTTCGAGGCGCAGGAAACCGCCTTGACCCATGAGCAGCAGGCGCGTGAACAGGTGCGCGGCGCGCTGGACAGCGGCACGACCTATCGCACGGCGCAAGATCCGGCGGGTGCCACGACCTTTACCGTCGCCAGCCCCATCATCCGTGAGGGGCAATCCGCCGGGGCGGTGGCTCTGGTCAGTGCAGGGGGCGAGATTGATCAGTTGGTGCGCGGCGAGCGGGAGCGGGTCTTGCAGATGTTCCTGATTGCCACTTTGGTGTCGATCGGATTGAGCATCGTCCTGGCCTCGACCATCGCCAACCCGATTTCCGATCTGGCCGCCGCGGCCGAGATCGGCCGGGATCGTGACCGGCGCAAGACACCGAACGGGCGCATCCGCATTCCCGACATGACCGCTCGTCCGGATGAGATCGGGCGCCTTTCCGGTGCGCTGCGCGGCATGGTGTCCGCGCTCTATGACCGGATCGACGGCAACGAACAGTTTGCGGCCGATGTGGCGCATGAAATCAAGAACCCGCTGGCCTCGTTGCGGTCTGCGGTTGGCACGCTGCGCGTGGCCAAGCGCGACGACCAGCGCGAGAAGCTGCTGGAAGTGATCGAACATGACGTGCGCCGGCTGGATCGGCTGGTGTCGGACATCTCGAACGCGTCGCGGCTGGACAGCGAGCTGGTCAAGGAGGAGCAGGAGCCCTTCGATCTTCTCAAGATGCTGGGCAATCTGGGCGAGTATCTGGGACAGGAGGCGCGCGGACAGGGGATTGATTTCATCACCGACCTGCCGGAACAGCCGATCATCATCCATGGTCTCGAGGCGCGGCTGGCGCAGGTTTTCGTGAACCTGATCACAAATGCGATCAGCTTCTGCGAGGATGGCGATGCGATCCGTGTCTGGGCGCGTCAGCGCGAGAATCGCGTGCTGATCGTGGTCGAGGATACCGGCCCCGGCATCCCGGACGAGGCGTTGACCAAAGTGTTCAAACGCTTCTATTCCGAGCGGCCTGCCGGTCAGTTCGGGAACAATTCCGGACTTGGTCTGGCGATTTCCAAGCAGATCGTCGAGGCGCATGACGGTGTAATCTGGGCCGAGAATATCCGGCCGACGGATGCCGACCCGACCTCGGAACCGCTGGGCGCGCGTTTTGTCGTGGGGCTTCCCGTCTGAGATGTCAGGTGGCCCGCAGGCAAAGGCCGGGCAGGGGGGCGGTGACGCGCTGATCCTGCACGCCAGCTGCGTGGCCATCGACGGGCGCGCGGCGCTGATCCTTGGGGCCTCGGGGCGGGGGAAATCCGGTCTGGCCTTGCAGTTGATGAGCCTTGGCGCGGAGCTTGTGGCCGATGACCGGACCTGTCTTGCGCGGCGGGACGGTCCAGAGGGGCCCATGCTGATGGCCGATGCACCAGACAGGTTGCGTGGCCTGATCGAGGCGCGGGGCGTGGGCATCCTGTATGGCAAGGCTGTCGGGCCTGTTCCGGTTGCCTTGCTGGTCGATCTGGATGAGGCCGAGGACAGCCGATTGCCCCCGGAACGGCGGCGTGATCTTCTGGGTCTGTCCCTGCCTGTGGTTCACATGGTCGATAGCCCGGCTTTTCCTGCGGCGGTTCTGCAATATCTCAGGCAGGGGCGAAGCGCATGAGGATAAGGGGCAGTCACGGATGAGCGGATCGGTCAGCGACGCGGGAAGCGAGCAGCCCAGGGACCGCGGCCAGCGTATCGTGCTGGTGACGGGCCCTTCGGGCGCGGGCCGGTCTACCGCGATCAACGCGCTGGAGGATCTGGGGTTCGAGGCCATCGACAATCTGCCGCTGTCGATGTTGCCGCGGCTTCTGGATGGACCGCCGTTGCCGCGGCCCATGGCCTTGGGGCTGGATGTGCGCAACCGCGATTTCTCGACCAATGCCCTGATCGAAACGATTGATCGCTTGGGGCAGATGCCGGGTATGGACCCTGAACTGCTCTATCTGGACAGCCGCAGCGATGTGCTGGAGCGGCGATATTCCGAAACGCGGCGTCGTCACCCGATGGCCCCGGCCGAAAGCCCGGATGTCGGCATCGCGCGCGAGATTGATCTGCTGGTGCCGATCCGGGCGCGGGCGGATAGTGTGATCGACACCTCGGACCTGACCCCGCATGAGCTGCGCGCCGAGATCGAGCGGATGTTCGCGGGGTCCGCCGGGCGTCATCTTTCGGTGACGATCAACTCCTTCTCCTACAAGCGGGGAATGCCGCGCGGGATGGATATGGTGTTGGACTGCCGTTTCCTGCGCAATCCCTATTGGGAGGAAAGCCTGCGCGCCCGCGATGGCCGCGACCCGGAGGTGGCGGCCCATATTGCCGGCGACCCGCGCGAGGCCGCGTTTTTCGACAAGGTGCTGGATCTGACTCAGATGTTGCTGCCGGCCTATCGTGACGAGGGCAAGTCCCATTTCGCCATCGGTTTCGGCTGCACCGGCGGGCAACACAGGGCGGTTGCCATGACAGAAAAACTGGCCTTGACCCTTGCTAAGGACGGCTGGCAGGGGTCAATAAGACATCGCGAACTGGAGCGTCATGATGCCTCTTTGGCAGGTGGTCGGCCCGGGGCCGGCGCAACGAGAAACTGAAGGAAGGCATCGGTGATCGGGATCGTGATCGTTGCGCATGGTGGCCTGGCCCGGGAATATCTGGCGGCGGTCGAGCATGTGGTCGGGCAGCAGCGCGGTATCCTGGCCATCTCGATCGAGGCGGACCATGATCGCGGTCAGAAACAGCAGGAAATCATGGAAGCGGCAGATGCGGTCGATACGGGCAGCGGCGTTGTCGTCGTGACCGACATGTTCGGCGGCTCTCCCAGCAACCTGTCGCTGCGGGCCTGCGCCCCCGAGGATCGGCGCATTCTCTATGGGGCCAATCTGCCGATGCTGATCAAGCTGGCAAAAAGTCGCCATCTGCCCATCGGCGATGCGGTGCGCAACGCGCTGGAGGCCGGGCGCAAATACATTGACAGCCAGAACATAACCACAGACTAAGAGCGCCCATGTCGGATACAGTTCACCGCAGCCTCAAGATCGTCAACGAGAAGGGTCTCCATGCCCGCGCCTCGGCCAAGCTGGTTGAGGTGGTCGAGGGGTTCGACGCCCGTGCCGAGGTCAGCCGCGAGGGGCAGAGCGCCTCGGGCGACAGCATCATGGGGCTTTTGATGTTGGCAGCATCCAAAGGAACCACTATTGAGGTGCAGACCAGCGGCCCGGATGCCGAGGCTCTTGCCAATGCGCTTGAGGCGCTGGTGGCGGACAGGTTCGGCGAGGGCATGTAGTCCGGTTTTGGACCAAGACATACGGTGACATCGAGGTGGTCGATATTCGGGAACACAGCTCTGCGCAGGACCATGAGGGGGCAATTGACCCGCATCAGACGGTTTATGACAGGCGCAGCCTGACCTATTCGAATACGTTCGACAGCCCCTTGCACGGGCTGATCATCCGGGCGATGGAATGGATGACGGGCAAGCTGAGCATCATCCGGCGGGTGCGTGAGTTCGAGCGGCGTGGTGCACCGACGGGGCAGGCCTTCTGGCCGGCCACGATGGATGTCATGGGCATCGACCTCAAGACCCCGGCAGAGCAGTTGGCACGGATTCCCGCGACGGGGCCGGTGGTCTTTGTGGCCAATCACCCGCATGGTCTGGTGGACGGGATGATCCTGGCGGATCTGATCGGCCGCGTGCGTAATGATTATCGCATCCTCACACGCGCCTTGCTGACCGGGATCGACGAAAGCGCCGCCAGCTATATGATCCCCGTTCCCTTTCCACATGAACCCGATGCGCAGCGCAAGATGATCGAGATGCGCAATGCCGCGATGGATCATCTGGCGCAGGGCGGGCTGATCGCGCTGTTTCCCTCCGGCGTTGTGGCGACATCGAAGACGATGTTCGGCCCGGCCATCGAGGCGGAATGGAACGTCTTCACCGCCAAGATGATCCGTCGGTCCGGGGCCACGGTGGTGCCCTGCTACTTTCCGGGGTCGAATTCACGCTGGTATCAGATCGCGAACCGGATCTCGCCCGTGCTGCGGCAGGGGTTGTTGCTGCATGAGGTTGTTCATGCCTTCGACAAGCCGCAAGCGCCTGTGATCGGCCATCCCATCTCGCCCGAGGAGGCGGATGAGCGCGGTCGTGACCCGCGCGCCTTCATGGCCTGGCTGCGCGACCATACGCTGTCGCTGAAGGATTGAGCCCGTGCAAATGGGGGGCTGTCTGCCCCCCACGTTGAACAATGTTCAACTTTGTTGAACGTTATTCAACGATCCCCCCGAGGATATTTCCGGCAAGAAGAAGCGGTCAGCGGGTGGGAACCGGAACCTCGCCGCGATAGTCATAGAAGCCGCGCTGCGTCTTGCGGCCCAGCCATCCAGCCTCGACATATTTCGTCAGAAGCGGGCAAGGGCGATATTTGGTATCCGCCAGACCGTCATGCAGCACGTTCATGATCGCAAGGCAGGTATCAAGTCCGATGAAATCGGCCAGTTCCAGCGGCCCCATCGGGTGATTGGCCCCCAGTTTCATGGATTCGTCGATGGATTTGACCGAGCCCACGCCTTCGTAAAGGGTATAGACCGCCTCGTTGATCATCGGCATCAGGATGCGGTTGACGATGAAGGCGGGGAAGTCTTCGGCCGAGGCGGCGGTTTTTCCCAGCTTTTCCACCACCTTGAGGCAGGCGGCATAGGTCGGCTCGTCGGTGGCGATGCCGCGGATCAACTCGACCAGTTGCATCACGGGCACGGGGTTCATGAAATGAAACCCCATGAAACGCTCGGGCCGGTCGGTGCGGCTGGCCAGGCGCGTGATCGAGATCGAGGACGTGTTCGAGGTCAGGATCGTATGCGCCGCCAGATGCGGCAAAAGGTCGTCGAAGATCTTCTGCTTGATCGTCTCACGCTCGGTCGCGGCTTCGATGATCAGGTCACAGGGGCCGAGGTCGGTCAGGGTCGGCGTGGTCTTGATCCGCGCCATGGCGGCGTCCTTGTCGCCCTGGCTGACCTTGCCACGGCTGACCTGTCGGTCAAGGTTGCGCGAAATCAGCGCGACGGCGGCGTCGAGCGCATCCTGGCTGATGTCGGTCAAGAGCACGTCATACCCGGCCAAAGCCATCACATGAGCGATCCCGTTGCCCATCTGCCCTGCGCCCACGATGCCGATGCTTTGAATATCCATGCGCGACCTGCTTCCCGTTTTCCTGTGTTCGGCCCGACAATAGGCCGGGGTGGCGCCCTCCTGCAAGGGCACAGGCGGGCAGGCGGATCGTTAAACATTGTGTCGCATTGGAGCTTTAGGGAAATCGCAATGTCTCTGGGTGATTCTGCCGGTGGGTGAGTGAGATTTCAGTGGGTGGGCGAATGACCTATGAGAACAATTGCCGTGCTGGCCTTGACTATTTGCCGTGCCGGTATGGCCGGTCACGTTTGCAGTTTCGTGGACCGAAGCAACAGCTTGTCGGGGATTATGCCCTGTTCATCGGCGGGACGGAGACTTATGGGCGCTATGTCGAGGCGCCCTTTCCACGGCTGATCGAGCAGGCGACCGGTCTGCGCTGCGTCAATTTCGGCGTTCAGAACGGTGGGATCGACGCGTTTCTGAATGACACCACGGTGATGGAAACCGCGCAGCGGGCGCGGGTGACGGTGGTGCAGGTGATGGGGGCGCAGAACCTGTCGAACAGGTTTTACTCTGTGCATCCAAGGCGCAATGACCGTTTCCTTCACGCTTCGGGCTTGATGAAGCAACTGGTGCGGGACGTGGATTTTGTCGAATTCTCCTTCAACCGGCATATGCTTTCGGCTGTGCTTGCGCTCTCGCCTGATCGGTTCGAGATCATTCGGGCCGAGTTGCAGGAGGCCTGGCTTGGCCGGATGCGCCATTTGTTGAAGGCCATCGGGGGGCGGACCATTCTGCTGTGGTTCGCGGATCATGACCCGGATGCCAATGCCGCCGACAGGCCTGTGGGCGATGCGGGGGATGGGTTGGGAAGTGACCCGCTGTTCGTGGATCGCGCCATGATCGAGGCGCTGCGTCCCATGGTGACAAGCGTGGTGCAGGTGCCCTTGAGCGCGGAGACGTTGTCGCGCGGCACGGAGGGGATGGTGTTCGACCCTCTCCATGCGCCGATGGCGGCCAGCATGTTGGGGCCGATGGCGCATCAGGACGCGGCCACTGCGTTGCAACCGGAACTGTTGCGCCTGATGGGCGTGCGAGGTGGATAGGCAGTATGGAAAAGGCC
>JAMWZG010000155.1:5659-7319 GCA_024304855.1 Paracoccaceae bacterium | reverse complement strand
GTCGGCAGCGCGCCCCGTTTGGTAAAGCAGGTCAGCGGCACGCCCCATGCCCGCTGGCGCGACAGCACCCAATCGGGCCGCGCCTCGATCATCGAGAACAAACGGTTGCGCCCGGTGGGCGGCGTCCATGTCACCAACTGGTCGATCGAGGTCAGCGCGCGCTGGCGGATCGTGGTGCCGTAATCGTCCTGCCCGTCGCCCACCGGCTTGTCGATGGCGGCAAACCATTGCGGCGTATTGCGGAAGATCACCGGCGCCTTGGACCGCCAGGAATGCGGATAGCTGTGCTTCAATTGCCCGCGCGCGATGATGGCCTTGGCCTCGACCAGCTTTTCGATCACGGCGGTATTGGCGCGGCCTTCCTTGCCCTTGTGATCCAGCACCTTGAGCCCCGCGAAGAAGGGCACATGCGGCAGGAATTCGGATTCCTCGCCCACGTTATGGGTCATCCGGTCCAGCCAGTTGCGCTTGACAAAACAGTCAAAGTCATCGGCCCCGTGGCTGGGCGCGGTATGCACGAAACCCGTGCCCGCATCATCGGTGACGTGATCGCCGTCGATCATCGGCACGTCGTAATCCCAAAAGCCGTTCGCGCCCTCAAGCCCGTTGAAGGGATGATCCAGCGTCAGACCGGCCAGTTCATCCGCCGTCACATCGCGCACACGGGTATGCGCCGTCACACGGGCCTTGGTCAGGCACTCCTCGGCCAAAGCATCGGCAAAAAGATACAGATCGCCGATGGCAGTCCAGCTTTCCTCTTGCGTTCCATCAACATGATAGAGGCCGTAGGACAGTTTGGGATTATAGGCCACGGCCTTGTTGGACGGGATCGTCCATGGCGTCGTGGTCCAGATCACGACGCGCGCGTTGCGCAGGTCGCTGGAGGTTGTCTCAGCCGCGCCCGCGACGGCGCGCAGCTTGAACGGCACCCAGATCGTGTGGCTCTTGTGTTCGTGATACTCGATCTCGGCCTCGGCCAGCGCGGTTTTCTCGACCGGCGACCACATCACCGGCTTCGAGCCCTGATAAAGCACGCCCGTCATCAGGAACTTCTGGAACTCCTCCGCGATCACCCGTTCGGCGTGGAAATCCATCGTCAGGTAGGGGTTTTCCCATTTGCCGGTGATACCAAGGCGCTTGAACTCCTCGCGCTGGATATCGACCCAGCCTTCCGCAAACTTGCGGCATTCCTGCCGGAAATCGACAACCGGCACGTCATCCTTGTCGAGCCCCTTTGCCCGGTACTGTTCCTCGATCTTCCATTCGATCGGCAGGCCGTGGCAATCCCAGCCGGGGATATAGCGCGCGTCGCGGCCCAGCATCTGCTGGCTGCGGACGATGAAATCCTTGAGGATTTTGTTCAGCGCGTGCCCGATATGCAGATGGCCGTTGGCGTAAGGGGGGCCGTCATGCAGCGTGAAGGGCTGCCGCGTGCTGGCGCGCGCCTTGTCGCGCAGGCGGTCATAGATGCCGATCTTCTCCCACCGGGCCAGCCAGTCAGGCTCGCGCTGGGGCAGGCCCGCGCGCATCGGAAACTCGGTCCGGGGCAGGTTCAGCGTGTCTTTGTAATCTTGAACTTCGGTCGTGTCGGCGCTCATATCAGGCGTCCTTCGGTCAGCGAATGGGCGGTAAGGATGGGGGCGGCGCGGCACTCCATGCG
>JAMWZG010000155.1:0-5649 GCA_024304855.1 Paracoccaceae bacterium | reverse complement strand
GATCCATCATCAGGATCAGGACGCCGGGCCGGTAATTCGCCGAATTGTCGCAAATTCCTTGTGCATGGGCGCGTTATAGGCGGATGGCGCGCACACGTCCAGAGGCGGGATCAGCCGACCCTTCGCGCCCCGGATTTTCCCGTTTGACGCGAAATACGCCCGTTTGAGCAGGATTTGGCCAGTCCCACCCCCCGGTTCCAGCAAGCGGATGCCGAAAAGGGGCGGCGCGGCGCAAATCGGTGAAAGCCTGCTCTGCACGGGGTATCCTTGCTCCATCGACAGGAAAAGGAGGACATCATGACATTCAAGGAAGATCATTATTCGCCCGGCGGCACGAATACCCATCCGGTCGGGGCCCATGCCTCCGGCGGGTCGGCCTGGGGTCTTGCGGTGGTGCTGGTCGTGCTGCTGGGTCTGCTGGGCCTTGCCATGATGGTCGGCCCCGCCGATCAGCGCGGCGAGGATGGCGCAGCCGCGCCCGCCACCGTGCCGATGACCGAGCAGGAAGCCCCCGCAGCCCCCGCCGCGCAGGACTGAGCGCCTCACGCGGGGGCACAGATCGCCCCACGGATCGCCCCGACGGGTCTTGCGCCTGTCGGGGCATGGTGCGTGGCGCAGGGCCTGCGACAGCGGGTCACTTGCACTGTCGGGATGCGGGGTGCAGGGTCTGGCTTTCACCCTTGGAAAGTGCCGCATGACCGCCCTGCCCCCGCGTTTCGCCATCACCCGCCCCCAGATCGAAGGGGTCGTGGCCGAATTCTATGACCTGATCCGCCGCCATCCTGGTCTGGGTCCGGTCTTTGCCGCCCATGTCACCGACTGGCCCGCGCATGAGGCCAAGATCGTGCGTTTCTGGGCCAATGCGATCCTGTTCGAGCGCGCTTATGACGGCAATCCGCAGCGCGCGCATGTCGAGGCGGGCGATGTGCGCGCCGGCCAGTTCGAGGTCTGGCTTGCGCTTTTCGACGCTGTCCTGCACCGCCAGCTTTCCCCCGACACCGCAGCCGCCTGGTCGGCCCTGGCGCATCGCATCGGGCGCGGGCTGCGCATGGGCGTGGCGGATCGCGACGTGGTCAAGGGCGCGCCGCCGCGGCTGGTCTGAGCGACCTTCACCCCCGCGCGGCACTTGCCCCTGATCGTCGAAAATGCCGACTTATCCACATATCCACAGGGGTGATTGCGAAATACTCAATCTTTGGCAGAGCTTTCGCCCGCCTGCCCGAACAACCCCGTCAGCGCCCGCCGCACCACCCCCGTGACCGAGGGGCGGCTGCTCGTGACATAGGGCAAGGGGCGGCAGACCTCGATCGCGGCGATGCCGACGCGGGCGGTCAGCGCGCCATTCACCACCCCCTCGCCAAAGCGGCGCGACAGTTTCGAGAGCAGACCACCGCCCGCCAGCGTGCCGATCATGTCATCCCCGATGGCCACGGCCCCGGTCGCCACCAGATGCGTCAGCACCGCCCGCGTCAGACGCCAACTGCCCAGCGTGCCCGACCGGCCGCCGTAAATCTCGGCGATGCGGCGGATCATGCGCAGGTTGGCGGTCAGCGCCGCCACCACATCGGCCAGCGCAATGGGCACAAGGGCCGTGACCGTCGCCACCTGCCGCGCCGCCGCCTCGACCTCCAGACGCGCGGCGGCGTCCAGGGGCGCGATCAGCTCGGCCTCGGCCAGACCCAGCAGACTGATGGCGTCAAACTGCTCGGCCTGCCGCTCGGCCAGACGGGCGCGGCCCCAGTCCAGCGCCGCACGCCCCTTGTAAAGCGCATCCAACCGCGCCACGACATCGCGCGCGGCGCGCAGATCCTCCTCGGCCAGGGCGGTGCGGGCGGCATGGGTCAGCCGGTCGATCCGCCCCAGCCGCGCAAAAGCCGCCGCCTCGCGCAGGGCGATGACCAGCAGCACCAGCAAAAGCGCCGCCATGATCCCCGTCACCGCATAGCCCAGCAGCGGCGCACGGGCGATCAGCGCGGTCACGAAATCATAGGCCGCAACCGAGACGACCGCCCCCAGCAGCGTCAGCGTCAGCCCCCAGAACCAGCGGGCCAGACGCGAGGGCGGCCTTGCCGCAAGCTGCGCCACGCGCTGCATCGCGCGGCCCTGCGGCATCTGTGCCGCGCCATCGGTGTCGGGCACGGGCGGGGCCAGATCGGGGCCGGCGGCGGGCCGGTCCTCCATCTCGATCAACACGGGGCCGCGCGTGCCCTTGTCCTGCGCCTGCCCGCTCATGCGACATTCCTTTCCCAGATCAGCCGGAGATCCGGCAAGCCTTCATCATTGACCGAGCCAAGGCCGCGCCCGTCCCCGCGCCCCATCTCGCGGAACCCGGCGCGGGCATAGAACCGCTGCGCCGCCAGATTGGCCTGAAAGGTGTTCAGCTCCAGCCGGGCGGCGCCGGTCTTGGCCCGTTCCAGCAGGCTCTGCCCCACCCCCTGCCCGCGCCTGTGCTGCGCCACATAAAGCGCGTGGATAAAGCCTGCATCCAGCGCCATGAACCCGGCAATGCCACTTCCCGGCCCATCCGGCTCGGCCACAGATACCCAGCCGCGATCCACCATCAGCCCGGCAAAGGACAGCTCCTCGGCGCGGGTGTAAAGGCGCGGCATCCAGTCGGTCGTGTCGATGAATTGCGACAGGATGGCGGCCACGCTGCCCGCGTCGGTGGGATGCGCAGGCCGGATCACAGGCGGTCCCCGATCAGGAACTGCGCCGCACGGTCCAGCCTGATATGCGGCGGGCCTTCGCCAGGGCGCAGGCGCAGGGGGGCGGGGGCGAAATTCATCACCTTGTAATCGGCATCCAGCCAGCCCGCCGCCCCCTCGCGTGCGGGGCCCAGCAGGCGGTTCGGATCTTCCGGCAACTCTCCGGGATAGAAGGCCGCCTGCCTGCCCGTCTCCAGCAGGGTGCCGCGCACGCAGTCCAAGGGCTTGCCATCGTGGGTGATCGTCTCCTCCACCGTGGCGCGCAGGGCCGCGATGGACATGGCGGCGGTCTGTGCCCCTGCGAAATCGGCGCGCGCGCGCGCCTCGCGCGTCAGCGCCTGCATGATCCCGGTCAGGCGCGGATGCTGGCTGTGATGCAGGTGGTCGGCCTTGGTGGCGGCGAACAGGATGCGCTCCACCCGCTTGCCGCGCAGCAGACGGCTGAGAAAGGCATTGCCTCCGGGGCGGAACGCGCCCAGCGTCTCGGCCATCGCCTGCCGCATATCCTCGACCGCGGCGGGGCCCTTGTGGATCGCGCCCAGCGCATCGACCAGCACCACCTGCCGGTCGATGCGGGCGAAATGATCGCGGAAAAAGGGCTTCACGACCTGCGCCTTATAGGCCTCGTATCGGCGCGCCATCTCGCGGCGCAGGGATTTGCGTGGCCCATCGCCCTCGCCCGGCAAGGGGGCAAAGGTCAGCACGGGCGAGCCTGCCAGATCACCGGGCAGGATGAACCGCCCCGGCGTGCAGTCATAGTATCCGGCGGCGCGCGCCGCGTTCAGATAGGCGGTGAAGCGCCGCGCCAGATCCTGCGCCACGGGTTCGTCATGCGGGCTGGCCGGGTCGACACTGGCCGCCTTGACCATGAATTCCGCCGCCTCGCCCCGCGCGGCGATCCGCGCCATGACCTCGCGCGACCACTGGTCATAGGTCTTGTCCATCAACCCCAGATCCAGCAGCCATTCGCCGGGATAATCGACAATATCCAGATGCAGCGTGCGCGGCCCCGACAGACCCGAGAGCAGGCCCGTCGGCCGCACCCTGAGCGACAGGCGCAGCTCGGACACGGCCCTTGTGCTGTCCGGCCACTGCGGCGTTGCGGCCGTCAGCGCACCCAGATGCGTCTCATAGTCAAAGCGCGGCAGGGTGTCATCGGGTTGCGGTTGCAGATAGGCCGCCTCGATCCGCCCCTCGGCCTGCGCCGCCAGCGCGCCCATCCGCGCCCGGTCGATCAGGTTCGCCACCAGCGAGGTGATGAACACCGTCTTGCCCGACCGCGCCAATCCCGTGACGCCCAGCCGGATCACCGGCTCGAGGAATGCGCCCGACAGCGTATCGCCCAGCGCCTCGACGCGCCGCGTGATCCCGTCCGCCAGATCAATCAATGCCACCTGCCTGCCTCGTTCCTTGCCTGCCCCCAAGATAGGCAAGCCGCCCCCGGATCACCAGTGCCTTGTCCCGGCGTTTCTTCTTGCTGCAAATATCCCCGCGCGGAGCGCCTCTGCCGTCGCAGCCCGCGCCGCGCCCGGATGGATTGAGCCGGGCCGCGAAACCCTCTATGACCCGGATCATGCCCAGATATGCCCTCAGGATCGAATACCATGGCGCGCCCTTTGCCGGCTGGCAGGCGCAGGCCGACCAGCCCTCGGTGCAGGGCGCGATCGAGGAGGCGCTGGCGCGGCTGGAACCCGGACCGCACCGCATCGCCGCCGCCGGGCGCACGGATGCGGGCGTTCATGCGCTGGCGCAGGTCGCGCATTGCGACATGGCGCGCGATTGGGAACCGTTCCGCCTGTCCGAGGCGCTGAACTATCACCTCAAGCCCCTGCCCGTGGCCATTGTGGCGGCGGCGCGGGTGGATGACGACTGGCACGCACGGTTTTCCGCGACCGAGCGCCGGTATCTCTTCCGCCTGCTGATGCGCCGTGCGCCCGCCACCCATGACGCGGGGCTGGTCTGGCAGGTGCCGCGCGCGCTGGATCACGCGGCCATGCGCGCAGGTGCCGCGCATCTGCTGGGCCTGCATGATTTCACCACCTTCCGCAGCACCATGTGCCAGTCGGCCAGCCCGGTGAAGACGCTGGACGCGATCACCATCGACCGGGTCGAGGGGCTGTCGGGGCCGGAATTGCAGTTCCGCCTGCGCGCGCGGTCCTTTCTGCACAATCAGGTGCGCAGCATCGTGGGCACGCTGGAACGCGTGGGATCGGGGGCCTGGTCCCCCGATGACGTGAAAGCAGCACTGGCGGCGCGGGACCGTGCCGCCTGCGGCCCGGTCTGTCCGCCGCAGGGGCTGTATCTGGCGGGTGTCGGCTATCCTCGCGACCCTTTCGCGGGCTGATGCCGCGCGCTTTGGATATTTGAGGCAAGAAGAAGCAGCGGGCCGTCAGACCGGAAAGCGGGTGACGGTGACGCCTGCCGCCTCGAGGTCGCGGCGCACGGCGCGGGCGATGTCCACGGCCTCGGGCGTGTCGCCATGCAGGCAGATCGTGTCGATCCGGGTGGGGATCTCCTTGCCGGAGGCGGTGACGATGGCGCGGCGCAGGACCATGTCGGTGATGCGCTTGCCCGCCAGATCCGCGTCATGGATCACCGCGCCGGGGATGGTGCGATCCACCAGCGTCGCATCGTCATTATAGGCGCGGTCGGCGAAGATCTCGCAGACGAATGTGCAGCCCAGCGCCGCGGCGGCGGCCTGTTGCTCGGTCGCGGCCAGCACCATGATCGCGATGTCGGGGGCGACCGACAGGGCCGCATCATAGAGGGCGGTGGCCAGTTCGAAATCCTCGGCCGCCGTATTGGCCAGCGCGCCGTGCAACTTGAGGTGCCGCACCTGCCCGCCTGCGGCCCGCGCCATGGCCTGCGCGGCACCCACCTGATAGCGGATCTGGTTTTGCAGCGTGGCGCGCGGCACCTGCATCCGGTGGCGGCCAAAACCTTG
>JAMWZG010000154.1 GCA_024304855.1 Paracoccaceae bacterium | reverse complement strand
CCGCGCGCCCCCCCCGGCCGAGGCGGCCGTCTGGGCCGATGTGCCCGACCGCGTCGCCCCGACCGAGGCCGCACCCAGGGCCGAGGCCCCGAAACCGCCGCGCGCCAAGCCCGCGCGCAGCGAGGATGACCGCCCCCGTCCCGCGAAAGCCGAGGGGTTCAAGTCCACGGGTTTCAAATCCCATGGCGGCGCGCCGCGTGATGGCGCGAAACCCGCACGCGCCGAGGGGATGAAATCCCACGCCGCCAAACCGCGCAGCGACAAGCCCCGCGCCATCGACCCCGAGGTGCATCGCGGCTTTGACAAACCCGCAGGCAAGCCCGGCGCGAAACCCGGTGCCAAACCCTATGGCAAACCGGCGGGCAAACCGGGTGACAAACCCTATGGCAAGCCCGCCGGCAAGGCAGGCGACAAGCCCTATGGCAAACCCGCCGGCAAGCCTGCCGGAAAGCCCGGTGACAAACCTTACGGCAAGCCGGGGGCCAAGCCCTTTGGCAAGCCGGGTGGCAAGCCGGGCGGCAAACCATGGGAGAAACCCGCCGGTGACGCGCCCGCGGCCCCGGCGCGCAATGCCGCGGCCAATACCTCGGCGCGGCTTGGGCCGGGCGGCAAGCCGCTGCCCGCAGGCAAGGGGGCCAAGCCCCGCGCAGGTGGCCCCGCACGCGGTCCCAATGCCGTGCCGCGCCGCAAGCCATAAACCCAAAGGGGCGCGCGGATCATCCTGCGCGCCCCTTCTTCATCTTGCCTCAAATACTCAAAAATCAGGCGGCTCAGGCCATGCCGCCCGAGATCAGACGTGTCGCTAGCGCCGCATAGGCCTGTGCCGCCGCACTCTCACCGGCGGCAATCGGCACGCCCGCATCGCCCCCCAGCCGCGTGTCCAGATCAATCGGCAGCTCCGCCAGCAGCGGCACGCCCATCTTCTCGGCCTCGGCCTTCACCCCGCCATGGCCGAAGATCGCCGTCTCATGCCCGCAGTTGGGGCAGCAGAAGACCGACATATTCTCGACCAGACCCAGAACCGGCGTCTTCAGCGTGTTGAACATGTCGATCGCCTTGCGCGCATCCAGCAGCGCCACATCCTGCGGGGTGGACACGACAATCGCCCCGGTCAACTGCGTGCGCTGGCACAGCGTCAGTTGCACATCGCCCGTGCCGGGTGGCAGATCGACGATCAGCACATCCAGCTTGCCCCATTCCACCTGCCCCAGCATCTGTTGCAGCGCCCCCATCAGCATCGGCCCGCGCCAGACCACCGCCTTGGCCGGGTCCAGCATCAACCCGATGGACATCAGCGTCACACCATGGGCGTGCAGCGGGATGATCGTCTTGCCATCCGGGCTGGCGGGGCGCTGATTGACGCCCATCATGCGCGGCTGGCTGGGCCCGTAAATATCAGCATCGAGCAGGCCCACGCGCCGCCCCTGCCGGGCCAGCGCCACCGCCAGGTTCGACGAGACGGTGGATTTGCCCACACCTCCCTTGCCGGAACCAATCGCCAGGATGCGGTCCACGCCCGACGGCTTGGTCGGCCCCGCCTGCGGGGTGGGATGCCCCCCGATCTTGAGGCTGGGCGCGGCCGGCTGATCCGCCGGGCCATGGGCGGTCAGGGCGACGCTCACGCTCTCGACCCCCGGCAAGCGCGCGACAAGGGCCTCGGCGGCGGCGCGCAGGGGTTCCATCTGGCGCGCCATGGCGGGGGTCTGCGCCTCGATCACGAATCGCACCGTGCCGCCTGAAATGCTCAGCGCGCGGATCATGTCGCGGCTGACAAGGTCGCCCCCATCGGGCAGCGAGAGTTGCCGCAGCGCCTGTTCGATATTGTCGCGGGTTATCGCCATGCCAAATCCTCCATCATCTGTGCCGCAATAGGTGGCAGGTTTGCAGGCAGACACAAGCCCCGCGCGCAATCCGCCTTTATTTGAGGCCAATTGCCTAAATTATAGGTCAGTCTTTCATATGCATTTGCTGCATAGCAGCATTGCGCGAGATAGGTATTGTGCAATCGCAGCATCGACGTATCTTAGTCACAACAGAGCGGAAACGATCCCGCCACGAGCAAAACCGAAAGTGACCGAACATGGCTTATACATCGGATCTTCGCCTTGCACAGTCCCGCGCCGGTCAGGCCGGGTTTGTCGGCAAGCTGCTGGCGTTCAAGGCCGACCTGACGGCGCGCTATGCCCGCTACCGGGTGTTCCGCGACACCGTCAATGATCTGGCGATCCTGCCGGACAGCGTTCTGGCCGATATGGGCCTGAACCGTTCGCAGATCCGCTCGGTCGCCTATCAGCACGCCTACGGCGCGCAAAAGTAACACCGGGATCAGATGGCCCTCTCCTCCTCCCTGGGTCATCTGTGAACTTGCGGCGGCATCCGCTCCTCCTCCCAGGATGTCGCCGCACCTTAAATAGAATACGAAAGACTTCCTCCTCCTCCCTGAGGTCTTTCGTTGTCAAGAGCGGCGGCACCCTCTCCTCCTCCCTGGGTGTCGCCGTCCCTGAGACAGAATACGGAAGGCCCTCTCCTCCCAGAGGTCTTTCGTTGTCCAGAACGGCGGCACCCTCTCCTCCTCCCTGGGTGTCGCCGTCCCGGACACAGAATTGCGAAGTCCTTTCTCCTCCTCCCTGAGGGCTTCGTATGCAAGAGCGACGGTATCCTCTCCTCCTCCCTGGATACCGTCGCATCTTGGATCATACGCTGGCTCTCCTCCTCCTCCCTGAGGGCCACGTTGCAAGAGCGGCGGCACCCCCTCCTCCTCCCTGGGTGTCGCCGTTTCGCATTTTCGGGGGTTTCACAGGACAGAACAGACACGGACAGGGCGGGCGCCATGCAGCGCAGCCCCGGCACGTTCAACGCGCGGGTCATGGGTCACTGTGCCAATGGGTCACTGTGCCAAGGGGTCAGTCTGGCAAGGGGTCACGAAGACGGGCGTCACGCCGCCGGGGACGGCTGATCAGAACGGGATGTCATCCGCCCCGGTGACAAAGCGCGCGACGACCTTCTTGGTGCCCGCCTTTTCAAAGTCGATCTCCAGCTTGTCGCCCTCGATCCCGACGATGCGGCCATAGCCGAATTTCTGGTGGAACACCCTTTCGCCCATCGTATGCGCGCTGATGGCCTGCATGTCGATCACGGTCTCGCGCGCCTCGCTCGGCTGGCTGACCGGGCGTTGTGCGACGCGGTTTTGCAGCCGCTTCCAGCCGGGGGAGTTGTAGACATTCGCCTCGGCCACCCGCGCCTCGATCCCGGATGAGGGCGAGCCTGCCCCGAAACCGCCCATCCCCGCCGCACCATAGCCGCCGCCATAAAGGCCGGGCGGCGTCAGCACGTCCACATGTTCGGGCGGCAGTTCGTCGATGAAGCGCGAGGGCAGCGCCGATTGCCATTGCCCGAACACGCGCCGGTTGCCCGCGAAGGAAATCGTGCACAACTCCTCGGCCCGCGTGATGCCGACATAGGCCAGCCGCCGCTCCTCCTCCAGCCCTTTGGTGCCGCTTTCATCCATGGAGCGTTGCGACGGAAACAGCCCATCCTCCCACCCCGGCAGGAAGACGGCCGGAAACTCCAGCCCCTTGGCCGCGTGCAGGGTCATGATGCTGACCTTGGCCCCGTCATCGGCGCTCTCGTTATCCATGATCAAACTGACATGTTCCAGAAACCCTTGCAGATTCTCGAACTGTTCCAAAGCCTTGACCAGTTCCTTGAGGTTCTCCAGCCGCCCCGGCCCCTCGGGCGTCTTGTCGGCCTGCCACATGCCCGTATAGCCGCTCTCGTCCAGGATCATCTCGGCCAGTTCGACATGGCTGATGTCGGGATCGCCCGCCATCCGGCCCCAGCGCGCGATGTCGCCCACCAACTGGCCCAGCGCCGCGCCCCCCTTGCCGGTGATCGCCTTCTCGCCCACCGCGATCTGCGCGCCCTGCACCAGCGGCACGCCATTGTCCCGCGCGATGCGCTTGATCGTCTGCATCGCCTTGTCACCCAGGCCCCGCTTGGGCGTGTTCACGATCCGCTCGAAGGCCAGATCATCGGCAGGACTGGTCACGACGCGGAAATAGGCCATTGCATCGCGGATCTCCAACCGCTCATAGAAACGCGGGCCGCCGATCACACGGTAGGGCAGGCCGATGGTCAGGAACCGATCCTCGAAGGCGCGCATCTGGTGGCTGGCGCGCACCAGGATCGCCATCTCATCCAGCGAATACGGCCGCAGGCCCCGCGTGCCGCGTTGCAGCGCCTCGATCTCCTCGCCGATCCAGCGCGCCTCCTCCTCGCCGTCCCAATGGCCGATGAGGCGCAGCTTCTCGCCATCCTCCTCCTGCGTCCAGAGGGTCTTGCCCAGCCGCCCCTGATTGCCCGCGATCACGCCCGATGCGGCGGCCAGGATATGCGGGGTCGAGCGGTAGTTCTGTTCCAGCTTGACCACCTTGGCCCCCGGAAAATCCGTCTCGAACCGCAGGATGTTGCCGACCTCGGCGCCGCGCCAGCCATAGATCGACTGATCGTCATCGCCCACGCAGCAAATGTTGCGATGCCCCCCCGCCAGCAGCCGCAGCCAGAGGTATTGGGCGACGTTGGTATCCTGATACTCATCCACCAGGATATAGCGGAAGCGGGTCCGGTATTGATCCAGCACATCGTCATGGGTCTGGAAGATATGGACCATATGCAGCAGCAGATCGCCGAAATCGACGGCGTTCAACTCCCGCAGCCGGGTCTGATAGGCAGCGTAAAGCTCCATCCCGCGGTTGTTATAGGCCCCCGCCTCGGCGGCCGAGACTTTCTCGGGCGTCCAGGCGCGGTTCTTCCAGCCGTCGATGATCCCCGCCAGCATCCGCGCAGGCCAGCGCTTGTCGTCGATATTGGTGGCGGCGATCAACTGCTTCAGAAGCCGGATCTGATCATCCGTATCCAGAATCGTGAAATTCGACTTCAGCCCCACCAGTTCGGCGTGACGGCGCAAGAGCTTGACGCAGACCGAATGGAATGTGCCCAGCCAGGGCATCCCCTCGACCTCATGACCCAGCATCCCGCCCACGCGGTTCTTCATCTCGCGCGCGGCCTTGTTGGTGAAGGTCACGGCCAGAATCTGATCGGGCCGCGCGCGCCCCATCGTCATCAGATGCACGATCCGCGCCGTCAGCGCCTTGGTCTTGCCGGTGCCGGCCCCCGCCAGCATCAGCACGGGACCATCCAGCGCCTCGACCGCGGCGCGCTGCGCGGGGTTCAACCCGTCCAGATAGGGGGCCACGGGCCGCGCGGCCATGGCGCGGGCGGACAAGGGGATGGTCGGGCTGTCGGGCATGTCATCAAACTGGCTCATGCCCCTGACCCTAGCGCGCCTGCGCGCCATGTGAAAGAGAAGTTCTTGATCTGTTCTGTCGATATTTTCGTATCTTCCCGCTTTTGCCGCGCTGGGTTCTGGACAATTCACGCAAGCGCCACGCAAATGCGGCCCATGGATCTGTTTCAACGCTACCCCGCCCTTTCCGACCTCAAGGCCAAGGCGCGCCGCCGGATGCCGTGGTTCGTCTTTGAATATCTCGACAGCGCCACGGGCAGCGAATCCGTGCTGCGCCGCAACCGGGATGATCTGGACCGGGTGCTGCTCATGCCCTCGATCCTGCATGGCGAGTTTGAACCGGACATGTCGGTCACGCTGTTCGGGCGCACCCATCCCCTGCCCTTCGGGGTCAGCCCCGTGGGCATGTCGGGCCTGTTCTGGCCGGATGCCGAACGGATTCTGGCCCGCAACGCCACCAAGGCGGGCCTGCCCTATGGCCTGTCCACCGTCGCCAGCCGCACGCCCGAGGAGGTGGGACCATCGCTGGACGGCAACGGCTGGTTCCAGATCTATCCCCCGCGCGATCCGGGCATCCGCGCCGATATGCTCAAACGCGCGCGCGACGCGGGCTTTTCCGCGCTGGTCCTGACCGTGGATGTGCCGGTGGCCAGCCGGCGCGAACGGCAGACGCGCTCGGGCCTCACCTCGCCGCCGCGCCTGACGCCGCGCCTGCTGGCGCAGGTCGCGCGCTGCCCCGCCTGGGCCATGGGCACGGCGCGGCTGGGGATGCCCCGGATGCGGCTGATCGACGGCTACGCGGGGCAACTCACCGGCCTCAGCTCTACCGAACACGCCGGTTACATGCTGCGCACCTCGCCCGACATGGACTATCTCAAGGCGCTGCGCGATGCCTGGGACGGGCCGCTGATCGTCAAGGGCGTTCTGGACGCCCGCGATGTGCCGGGGCTGGAGGCGGCGGGGGCCGATGCCATCTGGGTCAGCAACCACGCGGGCCGACAATTCGACGGCGCCCCTTCGACCGTGTCGATGCTGCCTGCCATCCGCGCGGCCACCACCCTGCCCGTGATCTTCGACAGCGGGATCGAAGGCGGTCTGGACATCCTGCGCGCCATCGCCCTGGGCGCGGATTTCGTGATGATGGGCCGGCCCTGGCACTATGCCCTTGGCGCATTGGGAGAGGCTGGCCCCGCGCATCTGATCGAGATGCTGAAAAAGGACATCGCGTCGAACATGGGCCAGCTTGGCACCCATGCCTTGCGCGATCTGCCTTCGCGGGTCATGCCGGGGTGATCCTGCCCGGCGCCACCCCTGTCGCTTTCGGCACATCCACAATTCTTTCGAATTGTTACAAACTGCCCAACCCCGCACTTGCGCCGCAATGCGGCGTGACGCTACGCATAGCTATCCTCTCGCGGCCGACCCCTCGGACCGCGCCCCCAGCAAGGAGCAGGCCATGGCCGAGTTCAGGAAGATCCTTATCGCCAACCGTGGTGAAATCGCCATCCGCGTGATGCGCGCGGCGAATGAATTGGGCAAACGCACCGTCGCCGTCTTCGCCGAGGAGGACAAGCTGAGCCTGCACCGCTTCAAGGCCGATGAGGCTTACCGCATCGGTGAGGGTCTGGGCCCCGTGGCCGCCTATCTGAGCATCGAGGAGATCATCCGCGTGGCCAAGCTGTCGGGGGCGGATGCGATCCATCCCGGTTACGGCCTTTTGTCGGAAAACCCCGATTTCGTGGATGCCTGCGTCGCCAACGGGATCACCTTCATCGGCCCCAAGGCCGATACGATGCGCGCCCTGGGTGACAAGGCCAGCGCGCGGCGCGTCGCGATGGAGGCGGGCGTGCCCGTCATCCCCGCGACCGAGGTGCTGGGCACCGACATGGACGCCATCCGCGCCGAGGCGGCCAAGGTCGGCTATCCCCTGATGCTCAAGGCCAGCTGGGGCGGCGGCGGGCGCGGGATGCGGCCCGTCTATTCCGAAAAGGAACTGGCCGAGAAGGTGATGGAAGG
>JAMWZG010000153.1 GCA_024304855.1 Paracoccaceae bacterium | reverse complement strand
ACAGCTATTTCACCGAATGGCCCATGCCCTTCCAATATGCCAAGCAGATGGGCACCTTTGACGAGGCGCTGGGCGTCAAGGTCAACTGGCGCGCCTTTGATACCGGCACGGCGATGAGCGCGGCCATGGCCTCGGGCGATGTGCATATCGCGGTCAGCCAGGGTGTGCCGCCCTTTGTCGTGGCCACCAGTGCCGGGCAGGATTTGCAGATCATCGACGTGGCCGTGTCCTATTCGGACAATGACAACTGCGTGGTGCGCACGGATCTTGAGATCGACAAGACCAATGCCGCCGATCTGGCGGGCAAGAAGGTGGCCGTGCCGCTGGGCACCGCCGCGCATTATGGTTTCCTGCGGCAGATGGATCATTTCGGGATTGATCTGGCCAGCCTCGAGATCGTGAACATGGCCCCGCCCGAAGGGGCCGCCGCTTTGGCGCAATCCGCCGTGGACATGGCCTGCGGTTATGGTGGCGGTCTGAACCGGATGAAGGAACATGGCAACGTGCTGCTGACCGGCGCCGAGAAGGAAGAGCTGGGGATTCTGGTCTTCGACGTGACCTCCTCGCCCGCGTCCTTTGTGGCGGAGAACCCCGAGCTGGTGGCGGCGTTCGTCAAGGTCACGGCGGATGCCAATGCCATGTGGAACGAAGGGTCGAAAAAGGCCGAGATGCTGCCCGTCATCGCCAAGGATGCCGGCATGGACGAGGCCGCGACCGAACGGGACATGAGCACCTTCGTCTTCCCCTCGATCGAGGATCAGCTGTCGGCCAAATGGCTGGGCGGCGGCGCGCAGGAGTTCATGCTGGGCGTGGCGCAGGTCTTTGTCGAGGCGGGAAGCATCCCCTCGGCGCTGGACAGCTATGCCGACCGGGTGAACACCGGCCCGCTGACGGCGGCGCAGGGCATGTGACGCCACTGGCGCAGGGCTGCCCGGGGCGGCCCTGCCACCCGTCGGGCGCGCGCGATGCGCGGTCTGATGCCTCCGGCGGGGATATTTTGGGCAAGAAGAAGCCGGCAGTTCAAGCGACCGCAGCGGTGCTGGGCAAAGCCGGACCTGTGAACAGGAAAGGGCGGAAGGTGTCGACACTTTCCATCGACAAGGTTTCGATGCGCTTCGATCTGCCGAATGGCAGCCATGTGCAGGCGCTGCGTGATGTCAGCCTGACGTTGAACACCGGCGAATTGCTGAGCGTGCTGGGCCCGTCCGGCTGTGGCAAGACCACGCTTCTGAACATCGTGGCGGGGTTCCTGGCCCCGACCGAGGGGCAGATCACCCTGAATGGCACGCGCGTGACCGGGCCTGCCGCAGAGCGGGGGATGGTGTTCCAGCAAGGCGCGCTGTTCGAATGGATGAGCGTGCGCGACAACGTCAGCTTTGGCCCCCGCATGGCCGGCCAGCGCGAGGCGCAGTGGAAGGGAGCCGTGGACCACCTGCTTGATGTGGTGGGGCTGCGCGATTTCAAGGAAAAGGCGGTTTATGAGCTGTCGGGCGGGATGCAGCAGCGCGTGGCGCTGGCGCGGTGCCTTGCCAATGATCCCGATGTGATCCTGATGGATGAACCTTTGGGCGCGCTGGATGCCCTGACACGCGAGAAGATGCAGGGTCTGGTCCTGAAGCTGTGGAAGGAGACGGGCAAGACCATCATCCTGATCACCCATTCGGTCGAGGAGGCGCTGCTTCTGGGCGAGCGATTGCTGGTCATGGCACCGCGACCGGGCCGCATCCACCGCGAATATCGCCTTCCTTTCGCCGAGATGGGCGCGGGACAGGATCTGCGCCTTGTCAAGAAGCATCCGGATTTCGCCGCAAGACGCGAAGAGATCCTGAGCATGATCTGGGATATGGAAGAAGAGATCATGGGCCGCAACGTGGAGGCCGGCGCATGATCCCGCTGATGTTGATCTATCTTGCCATCTTTGGCGGCAGTTTTGTCCTGATCCGTCTGGCATTGCGACGCCTGCGGGCGCGGCATGATTTCACCTCGCTCAAGACCGTCACCTTCGGGGATGAAAGCGCGGTGCGCCCGGACCGTCTGGCCAGTGTGATTTCGGTTCTGACGATCTTTCTGATCTGGGGCGCATTCACCGGCAGCGCATGGGCACCGATCCATGTGCCCGGTCCTTTCGTGGGCGAGACGCGCTTTACCTATATTGTCGAAGCGGCGGATGGTGCGCGCGACGAGGCCACGGTCTTTGCCACCGTATCCCCTGCGGGCGAAACCGGGACCGCGCCCGAGGTTGCACCCGGAGACGGCTTTGCCCGCGACGATGCCGTCACCGTGGGGGCGTGGCGGTCCGTGCTGGTGACATGGGACGACAACGACGCTGCGACCCGCGCCGATGGCGCAAAGGTCGTGGCCATCGAGGGGCAGCCCGTCCAGCCCGGCGATACGGTCGAGACTGCCGCAGGCCGCGTGACCGTCACCGCGCGTGGAACATTGAACTACGCCCCGCCCAAGGGGTTGCAGATGGAGCCGATCTGGCTGCCCCCGCCCGAAGCAGTGGTGGCCCGCGTGGCCGAGATTGCTGCCAGCGGCTATCAGAACTTCACGCTGTGGGAGCATCTGGGCTGGTCGCTTTATCGCGTGATCGCCGGTTTCCTGCTGGGCGCGCTGGTGGGTATTCCGCTGGGCTATGCCATGGGGTTGTCGGGCTGGTTCCGCGGCTGGTTCGATCCGATCGTCGAATTCATGCGGCCCGTCCCGCCCCTGGCGCTGATCCCGCTGGTGATCATCTGGGCGGGTATCGGCGAGGCGGGCAAGATCATCCTGCTGTTTCTGGCCGCTCTCTGGATCATGACGATTGCGGCGCGGGCCGGTGTTTCGGGTGTGGCGATTTCCAAGGTCCATGCCGCCTATTCGCTCGGGGCCAGCAAGTGGCAGATCCTGCGCCATGTCATCGTGCCCAATTCCCTGCCCGAGATATTCACCGGCGCGCGTGTCGCCATGGGTGTCTGCTGGGGCACGGTGGTGGCTGCCGAACTGGTGGCGGCCGAGAAGGGCGCAGGCATGATGATCATGGTCGCCAGCCGGTTCCAGCTGACCGATGTGGTGATCATGGGGATCATCCTGATCGGCATCATCGGCTATGGCATCGACATCCTGATGCGGATCGCGGAGAAATGGCTGGTGCCCTGGAAGGGGCGCGTCTGATCCCCTGTGACGAAGGCGAAGCGATGAAGACCGATGACCGCGCCCTCCTGGCATCCCTTTTTGATGCGGCGGTGGCCGCTGCTGATCCGCGCCGCGCCCTGGCCGCGCATCTGCCTGAACGGCCCAAGGGGCGCACGGTCGTGATTGGCGCAGGCAAGGGTGCCGCCCAACTGGCCGCCGCGTTCGAGGATCTGTGGCAGGCCCCGCTGGAGGGCGTGGTGGTGACGCGCTACGGCTATGGCTGTGCGACGCGGCAGATCAAGGTGCTGGAGGCGGCTCATCCGGTGCCCGATGACGCGGGGCTTGCCGCGTCGCAGGCGCTGTTTGATGCGGTGTCGGGGCTGCTGCCTGAGGATCTGGTGGTGGCGCTGATCTGTGGCGGAGGGTCGGCGCTACTGGCGGCGCCGGCCGAGGGTCTGACGCTGGATGACGAGGTGGCGTTGAACAGGGCGCTGCTGGCCTCGGGCGCGCCGATCGGGGCGATGAACGCGATCCGCAAGCAGGTCAGCCGGATCAAGGGGGGCAGGCTGGCGGCGGCTGCCCATCCTGCGCGCATGGTCAGCCTGATCGTGTCGGATGTGCCGGGCGATGATCCGGCGCAGGTGGCCTCGGGTCCGACTGTGCCGGATGCGGTTGGTCGGGCCGAGGCGTTGAAGGCCGTGCGCGATTACGCGATTGATCTGCCGGAGCGGATCAGGCGGCATCTTGAGACTGCGCCAGAGGATGCGCCGCATCCCGATGACAGCCGTTTTGCGGGGCATGAGGTGCAGGTCATCGCATCGGCCGCCCGCTCGCTTGAGGCGGCGGCCGAGGTGGCCCGTGCGGCAGGGGTTGAGGCGGTCATCCTGTCGGATGCCATCGAGGGCGAGTCGCGCGAGGTGGCGCGGATGCACGCCGCCATGGCCCGCGAAGTGGCGCGGCGCGGCAGGCCTTTCGCGCCGCCCGTGGTGATGCTGTCAGGCGGCGAGACGACGGTGACGATCCGGGGCGATCACGGGCGTGGCGGGCGCAACAGCGAGTTCATGCTCTCGCTGGCGCTGGAGATCGAGGGTTGCGCAGGCATCACCGCGCTGGCCGCCGATACGGATGGCATCGACGGGTCCGAGGAGAACGCGGGCGCCTTCGCCGATGGGCAGACCGTGGCGCGGATGCGCGCCTTGGGGCTTGATCCCGCAGCACTTCTGGCGGGTCATGATGCGTGGCGTGCCTTTGATGCGGTGGATCAGCTTTTCGTCACCGGCCCCACTGGCACCAATGTCAACGATCTGCGGGCGATCTTGATCCGCGAACGGGTCAGTCGGTATTGAGCAGGACCGCTTCGACACGGCGATTGGCGTCGCGCCCCTCTGCCGTCGTGTTCGGGGCTATGGGCGACAGATAGCCCGTGCCCTCCGCTTCAAGCTGATCTGCGGGCACGGCATGATCCGATATGAGACGCTGCCTGACCGAGACGGCGCGTTGCCGCGAGAGGGTGATATTCACCGGCAGACCGCCCACCGCATCCGTATGCCCGACCAGCGCGATCCGCCGGGTCGGATCATCCAGCAAGAAGGCGGACAATTCCTCAAGCGAGGCATAGCGCCCCTCTGACAGTTCGGATGATCCGGTCGGAAAGCTCAGATCCGACAGGATGACATGCCCGTTCTGCCGCAGCGCCTCGACCAGAGACAGCGGCTCTGCTGCGGGCTGGGGTCGGGATGCCGGATCAAGGGTCGGATCGGCGGTCTGCGGCAGCGTGGCCAGGGGATCGGCGGCGGTGGCCCCCGAACTGTCACCCGGCGTTTCGACCCGCAGGCTTTCGGCATCCGGGTCTGCTGTGACGCGGATGATCTGCACGAACCCCGCATTGGCCGAGGCGCTGACCAGCACACCGATGTGATCCACGGGCCCGCGCCGGGCCGAGAGGAAGCGGAAATCCGTCAGATCCACATACATGTCAGGGGCGGGCAGAACCTCGGTCGCGAAGCGGAAATCGAACCCGCCGCAGGCTGCTGCCTCACATTCGAAGAGGATCTCGTATCCTGCCGCGCCCAACTGGTCGCGCAGCGGGGTCAGCAGTTGCAAGGTGGTGAGCGCCTGACCGGGAAAGCGGAACACCTGACGTTCCACCTGACCTTCCAGATCAAGGACAGGCAAGCGCCCTGCGGCAAAGGGGGCGGTGGCAAGGGCATGACTGTCCGGGGCCGTCACCACGCGCGTTGTCAACTGCGCGCTGAACGGCAGCGTCAGATCAAGCGCGCGGGCCTGCCCGGCCATGCCTGTCACCAGACCCAGACCGACACAGCAGCCGATCAGCTTTGCATAACTGCTCTTCCGCATCCGGGTGCCTTACCGGGCCTGCGCGTGATACTCGTCGTTCGGACGCATATCGGTGGCCGAGGCGACCCGGTTCGTCATGTTGTAGAAGGCTGCCACATTGGCAATGTCCCAGATGTCGCGGTCGCTGAACCCCACATCGCGCAGCGCCTGCCGGTGATGTTCCTCGATCGTGGCGGAGGCCGTGGTCACGAGTGCCGCGAAATCCAGCATTGCCCGCTGCCGCGCATCCAAGGGGGCGACGCGGTAATTCATCACCAGCATCTCGCCCAGCTTGGGATCACCGGACAGTTGCCGCACGGCGGCGCCATGCGCGGTCAGGCAATAAAAGCAGCGGTTGATCGACGAGACCGTGACCGCGATCATCTCGCGCTCCAGCTTGCTCAGGCCGCTCTCGGCCAGCATCAGGTCATTATACAGCGCCGAAAACGTGTTCAGCTTGTCGATGTCGAAGGCATGGGCGCGCAGCACATTGGGCACCATTCCCAGCTTGTCCTGACAGATGTCGAAATACTTCTGCGTCGCGGCAGGCAAGGGATCGACAGGCGGCAGGTTCAGGGCGGTGGGCTGGTCATGCGTGCTCATAGGCGTCTCATTCCATGTCATCTGGATGTTTGCGATAATGATACTGTCCCACAAGCGCCATCCCGAGGGAAGCATAGAGGGCATTTGCGCCGGTATTCGCCTGCGTGCACACCACGGCAATGTGACTGGCCCCGTTCGCCTGCGCCCAGAAGGCCGCCAGACGCATGAACCAGCCGGCCATGCCCTGCTTGCGCTGATGCGGCAACACCTCGACTGCATGAACCATGGCGACGTGGTCATGGATCGCCACAAAGGCCGTGCCGCCCGGATGATCGTTCTGCCGGCCCAGGATCGAGGTTTTCGGCCCCTTGGCCCGCTGCATCACCGCCAGACGGCCGGGGCCGATGCCACCCTTGGCCCAGATGTCGATCTGGATCGCCAAGGGTTCCCACACACAGAAGGCCGTTACAGGGGGCGGGCGGCGCGTCGCGATCTGCGCAACCGGCGCAACATAGAGATTGACGGGATCGACGATGTGATACCCCCGCGTGGCAAGGACGGCATCCAGCGCTTCATCCCCCATGCGGATCTGGAACAGGCGGGGCTGACCCATCGCCTGCATCGCCTGTGCTGCCGCGTCGATGTCCTGCGCCGTCACAGCACCCAGGGCCGTCGCCGCCGATACCCTTTGTCCGCCACCCTCGCCCCGGCGCAGCAGAAACGGCCCCTCCTGCCATTGGGCGGCGGCGGGCCATGTGCCGTCGATCACATCATAGAGGCGGGAAGCGTCCGGCATCATGCGGGGAAAAGCGCAGACAATTCGGCCATCGCCGCATCCACGCGGGCACCGTCCTGCCCCCGGATCACGATATTCGCGCCAAACGCCCCGTTCATCTGATACGGATAAGACCCGATGGACAGATCGGGATAGCGCGCGGCCAGATCACCCAAGGGTCCGGCAATATCCCCCTCGCCTCGCTGGATGCGAAGGGTCTGCGACAAGAGCGGCTTGCCCCCGGTCAGTGTCGGCAGGACCGAGGCGACCATGGCCTGAAACACGGTTGGCACGCCCGCCATGACATGCACATTCGCAAGCGTGAAACCGGGTGCTGTCGAGACCGGGTTTTCGATCAGGCTCGCCCCCTCGGGGATGCGGGCCATGCGCAGGCGGGCCGCGTTCAACTCGCCGCCCGTGCGGGCATAATGCGCGGCCAGCAATGCGCGCGCGTCATCGCGCACGTCGATGGACCGGCCAAAGGCGGCGGCAATGCAATCGGCGGTGATGTCATCATGGGTCGGCCCGATCCCGCCCGAGGTGAAGACATGGGCATAGGCCC
>JAMWZG010000152.1:5541-7479 GCA_024304855.1 Paracoccaceae bacterium | reverse complement strand
GCACGTTGCGTTTCATGGTGTCACCAGACCTCCTTTAAGGTTCCAGTTGCAGGGAAAGCGCCATACCCCCGGCGCGGGTGATCACGACTGTTTTATCAGGACAGGGCGGCGACGAAATCGTCATAGCCGAAATCGCGCACGAGGCGTTCGGTGCCGTCGAGTTCGCGAATGGCGATGGCGGGCATTTTCACGCCGTTGAACCAGTTCTTCTTGACCATCGTGTAACCGGCGGCGTCCTGAATGCTGATGCGGTCGCCTGCTTTCAGGGCGGCGGGGAAGCGGAATTCGCCGAAGATGTCGCCCGCCAGGCAGGATTTGCCGCAGATCATCCATTCCTCTGGCCCTGCGTCAGGCGCGACCTTGGCGCTTTCGCGGTAGATCAGCAGGTCGAGCATATGCGCCTCGATCGAGCTGTCGACGATGGCGAGGTTCTTGCCGTTGTAGAGCGTGTCCAGAACGGTCAGTTCCAGCGTGGTGGATTTGGTGATCGCCGCCTCGCCGGGTTCGAGGTAAACCTGCACCTCGTTCTGGCCGGCGAAACGCTTGAGGCGTTCGGCCAGACGATCAAGCGGATAGCCTTCGCCGGTGAAATGGATGCCACCGCCGAGGGAGATCCATTCCATCTTGCGGATCAGATGGCCGAAACGCTGTTCGATACTGCCCAGCATCGCATCGAAACGGTCGAAATCGGCGTTTTCGCAGTTGTTGTGGAACATGAAGCCGCTGACCAGATCGAGAACAGGTTCGATCACGGCGGGGTCATGTTCGCCCAGACGGCTGAAGGGGCGGGCAGGATCGGCCAGATCGAAGCTGGAGGTCGAGACACCGGGATTGACGCGCAGCCCGCGGGTGTGGCCACGGCTGACGCCTTCGAACCGGCGGAGCTGATTGGCGGTGTTGAAGATCACCTTGTCGGAATTGGCCAGAACCTCGGCAATCTCGTGATCGGCCCAGGCGACGGAATAGGCGTGAGTTTCGCCGGGGAATTTCTCGCGGCCCAGTTTCACCTCGAACAGGGAGGAGGAGGTGGTGCCGTCCATATACTCGGCCATCATGTCGAAGACCGACCATGTGGCAAAGCATTTCAGCGCAAGCAGCGCCTTGGCACCGGATGTTTCGCGCAGATGGGCGATCTTTTCCAGATTGGGCAGCAGATGTGCCTTGTCGATCAGGTAGTAAGGCGTGTGCAGCATCGAGCCTTCCCCCATGTATGGCGGCCTGCGGGTGGCAGGGCGGGACGTCAACAGGAAGCGGGTGGATAGGGGCAAATGCCCGCCATATCAAGTGAAAATCTGATGACGGGGGTGGCTCGGTCGTGACCTTGCGGTCACTCCTCGCCCTCGACGCGGCCGCGCATCGCCTTGACCTCGCCGCGCACTTTCTTGGCCTTGATGCGGCGTTTGACCGAGCCGAAGGTGGGTTTGGTCGCCACGCGGCGTTTCGGGGCGACAAGGGCCGCGCGGATCAGTTCGGCCAGACGGTCGCGGGCAATCTCGCGGTTGCGGACCTGGCTGCGGGTGTCATCGACTTGCAGGACGATGGCGCCTTCCTTGGTCCAGCGCCGCCCTGCCAGACGGCGCAGGCGCTTTTTGACCGGCAGGGGCAGGTTGGGGGAGCGTTCCGCCTCGAAGCGCAGTTCGACGGCTGAGGAGACCTTGTTGACGTTCTGCCCGCCCGGACCGCTGGCGCGGATGAACTGTTCGGTCAGCTCCCAATCCTGAATGATGATGGCGTCGGTGATATGCAGCATGACGGACCTGTAGGGCGGGCGCGGCATCGCGCCAAGCAGAAAGGGCCACCCTTGCGGATGGCGGGCAAACAGAAAGGGCCACCCTTGCGGATGGCCCCCTGAGATTTACGGAGGTGGGGCCGGTTAGGCTCTCACCAATTCGGATGTTGCATCCCCAAGGGCTGCCTCAGGACTGCGTCCCCCGAACT
>JAMWZG010000152.1:0-5531 GCA_024304855.1 Paracoccaceae bacterium | reverse complement strand
TAGACACTAGAGCACCTCCTTTCAATTGTTTCGCCTGAGGTCAGGTTGCCACAAAATCAGCAGATGTCAAAAACAAAATCATGTGGTGCGCGGGGTAAGCGCCCCCACGATGATGCGGAAGGGGATAAGTGCTGCCAAAGCGAGCAGAAGTTTCACGCTCCAGTCTGCGACGGCGAGCGAGACCCAGAGCGGGGCCATGGGGCCGACGCCCAGAAGGGGCAGAACCTCGGCGGCCCAGGACACGTCATTGGCGGGTTCGATGAAGCTGAGGCTGGCCGAGAAGGCGATGGTGAAGAAGAGCGCGGTATCCACGGTCGAGCCGATGAGGGTGGAGGCCAGCGGCGCGCGCCACCAGCGACCCGCGCGCAGGCGGTCGAAGATCGCCACATCGAGCAGTTGCGCGGTGAGGAAGGCGAGGCCCGAGCCGATGGCGATGCGCAGCGTCACGAGCGGGCCGAATTCGCCCATGATCTGCGTGCCGATCAGCGAGCAGATGACGCCCACGACGAAGCCCACGAATACGACACGGCGCGCGGGACCGGCACCGTAGACGCGGTTCATCACATCGGTGACGAGGAAGGCCAGCGGATAGGTGAAGGCGCCCCATGTCAGCCATTGGCCGAAGAGGAACTGGACGAGGATGTTCGAGGCCACGACGATGGCGGCCATGGCAAGGATGCCGGGAAGATGGGTGCGGTTCATGTTGGTGCCCGTTTTGACAAGGTTGCGGCGACTTGGCCCCGGTGGGGGCAGACGATGTGAAGGCCGCCGTTTACTCCTTGTCCGGCAGGCTGGCAAGGGGGGCGTCCAGCGCGTATTCGACGATCTCGCTGCGCTGGAAGAATTTGAAATTGTCGTCCGAGACCATGGAGAGGCGGATGCGCCCCTGCCCGTCCTGCCAGACGGAGAGGCCTTCGAGGTTGTCGTGTTGGCGGGTGCGGGTTTGCAGCAGCAGCTCCTCGGCGTTGAGGCGGTCGCCGGTGATGTCGAAGCGGCGCAGGCGGCTGCGGAAGCCCGGCCCGGTCAGGGCGCGTTCAAGGATGTAGAGCCAGCCATCGGGGCCGATGTCGGCGCTGACCGGCAGGAATGGTCCGCTGCGCGGGATGCGGAAGGGGATGTCCCAGCCCTGCCCGTCGAAACGGTAGACGGGAAAGGGGCGATCCAGCGCGCCCGAGCGTTCCGGCAGGGTGAAGAGATGCCCGCGCGCGTCGATGGCCAGCGCCTCGAGGCCGGAGTTGATCTGGAGCGCGGCGAAATCGGGATGACCCGGCACCCGCCGGGCCGGTTGATCGGGGGCGGGGTAGTGGCGGATGCGGTGCTGCGCCTCGAAGGAGACGAAGAAGCCGCCTTGGGGATCAAGCGCCAGACCTTCGGCATCGCTGGCCTTTCCGGCCAGAGCCTCTCCCGCGATGGCGCGCAGGCGTTGGGGTCGGCCCGCCGTGATCGCGGTGATGCGCCCCGACGCGTCGCGGGTCACGCGGGCCTGAAAGAGATCGGCGCTGTCGGACATGGCGATCAGGCGGGTGCCATCCTCGAGCATCGCGAGGGAGGAGAGGCCCCCGAACGCAGGATCATCCATCGCCCAGCGATAGCTGCCCAGATAGGTGGCCTTGCCCGGTTGTCCGGCCTGGGTTGTCAGCGAAAGGGCAAGGCCAAGCGCCGCAACCGCCCCTAGCGCGAGCGCAAGACGGCGGCGCATTGGTCGGGCAGATCGGCAAGGGTCAGCTCGCGCCGGGGCTGCGGCTTGGGCGCGTTGGGGTCGCGCGGCGCGGGCGGTGGCGGGTTGAGGATGTTGTTCACCCAGCCCTGCGCCTCGTCGCAGCCATCACCGGGCGGGGGCGTGTCCTGATCCAGACAGCCGCGCGCCCCGCGCGGGCAGTTCAGGCGGACGTGGAAATGGTAGTGATGCCCATACCAGGGCCGGATCTTGCGCAGATAGGCGCGGTCGCCCCGTTCATCCTTGCACATCTGCACCTTGGCACCGGGAAAGACGAAGATCCGCGCGACGCGGGGATCGGAGGCGGCGGCCTTGATCACCTCGTGATGCTGGCGGGTCCAGCTTGAATTGACATAGGCCCCCTCGGCCCGGCGCAGGGAGATCGAGGAGATATTCTCGCGCTCGTTGCGCGACAGGTTGAGGCGTTGCGGCGGAAGCATCCAGATGTCGGCATCCAGACCGATCTGGTGGCTGGCATGGCCCGTGAGCATCGGCCCGCCGCGCGGCTGGCTGATGTCCCCGATATAGAGCCCCTGCCAGCCGGGCAGGCGCGCGGCGAAGGCAGAGAGATCCATCAGGAAATCGACCGTGTCGGGATGGCCCCAGTTGCGGTTGCGCGACAGGCGCATCGCCTGCCATGTGGGGCCGGTTTCGGGCAGTTGCACGGCCCCTGCGATGCAGCCCTTGGCATAGCCGCCGAAGGGCGCGGGCTGGGCGGCGGCTGCGGTTTTCTGCGCGCCGAAGAGTTGCTTGGCAGCCTGCGCGCCCGCCTCATCGGCGGACACCAGACCCAGCAACAGGGCCATCGTCAGTGTCAGGGTGCGCGCGTATCCCATGCCTTGCCATCTCCATCCGGTTTGACCCAGCCTAGCAACAAGAGGCCCAGAAGGAAAAGCACGATCAGCGGGGTGACGCCGAGTTGCTGGCTTTGTGTCACGGCGGTCATGATCCCGATGGAGAGGGGCGCGAGGAAGGAGGTGGCCTTGCCGGCGAGGGCGTAGAGGCCGAAAGCCTCGGTCATGCGGGCGGGGTTGGCCTGGCGCACCATCATCGTGCGCGAGGCCGCCTGAATGACGCCGCCGGCCGCGCCGATCAGGGCACCCAGGATGTAGAAGGTGATGTCGGGCAGGTTCGAGGCGGGATCGACGGGCATTCCATAGACGCTGTCGCGCGAGACGAAGACGATGGAAATGGCCACGAAGGTGAGGATGAGGATACAGGTGCGGATCACCCGTTTGGGGCCGAAACGGTCATCCGCCCTGCCCCCGATCCAGGCGAAGATCGTGCCCGAGATGATGGCGACGATGCCGAAGACGCCGGTATCGACCACGGACCATTCCAGCACGCCCGCGGCGTAGATGCCGCCGAAGACATACATGCCGTTCAGCGCGTCGCGGTAGAACATGGACGAGGCGAGATAGGCAAAAAGGGACGGCGTCTGCGGCAGCGCGCGGATGGTTGTCACCACCTCGGCCAGGGCGCGGCGGGCGGCACCGGGCGCGGCGCGGACGGGTTTGGGGTCGCGCACCCAGAGGAAGAAGGGGATCATGAAGATGATATACCAGATCGCGGTCAACGGTCCGACGGCGCGGGTGCCCTCGCGCTGCGCGGGGTCAAGGCCGAGGATCGGGTCGATGCCGATGAAGGTCTTGCCGGTCGTGGCGCTTTCGGCCAGCAGCGCCAGCATGATGATCAGCGTGACCATGCCGCCCAGATAGCCGAAGGCCCAGCCATTGCCCGAGATGCGGCCGATCTGATCGCGCGGGCCCAGATCGGGGAGCATGGAATTGGTGAAGATCGTGGCGAATTCCATGCCGATCATGCCGATGGCGAAGAAGACAAGCGTGAGGATCAGGTTGAAATCATCGGGGGCCGCCCACCAGAGGCCGAAGGCGCCGATCACATACATGATGGAAAAGAGCCAGATATAGCGCAGCCGGTTGCCCGATGTATCGGCCAGCGCACCCAGAAAGGGCGCGAGCACCGCGATGACGAAGCCCGCCGCCCCGATGCCGAAGCCCCAGGCCGATTGCGCGGCAGTGCCGTCGCCCATCAGTTCCTTGACGTAAGGGGCGAAGATGAAGGTGATCAGCAGGGTGTTATAGGGTTGGCTGGCCCAGTCGAAGAAGAACCAGCCCCAGATGCGCCGCCGCATGGAAATCGCCGTCATTCCGTCCCCCTCATCGGCCCTTGGCGGGCCTTTTTCGGGATAAGACAGGCAAACTGCGACAGTGGCAAGCCCATCGTCGCGGGGGCCGGGTTCAGCCGGGGGTTGCATCCTGCATGGGCGGCCAGGGGCGCAGATCCTCGGCCGCGACCCAGGCGGTGATCCAGTCGGGCATGGGTGGCGAGGCGATTGAACCCGCGATGGCGCGCACGGCCTTTTCCGGAGGCACGATCCCGCGGCTGTCGGTCAGGGCGGCGCGATAGACGATGTGATTGGCGCATTCGCCATCCGATTTCCACATGGATTGCTCCAGATAGATGAAGCGTGCATCCCAGCACAGCGCGCGGGAGCGCATTTCGACCCGTTCGAACATGCGGATGCGGCGACGGTAGCGCACGGTGGCCCCGGCCATGGTGAGGCCCCAGCCGTTGCGCTTCATCGCGCCGATCAGACCCGCGCGTTTGGCCAGCGGCAGGCGGCCCAGATCGTATAGCGTGAGGGTGCGGCCGTTGTTCAGTTCCATCCACATGTCGATGTCCCATGGCAGGCAGATGTGATGCGAGACATGGGTGCCCGTCAGCGGCAGCGTCGGTGCGCGGCGGAAACGGATGAAGGCGGCGACAAGGCGGATGACTGGATACATGGAGCGCTCCGGGCGGGTGCCTGCTTGTGCGGCGCGCGGTGCGGGTCGTCAACCCGGACGTGGCGGCAAAGCCCGGCGGACCTTGCCAGCGGGGCGGCGGGCGCTTACTTGTGAGGCGCCCAACAAAGGACCGAGACGGATGATTGCGCTTTACCAGACCCTTGCCCTGATCCTGGATGTGGTCTTCTTCATCATGCTGGCCCATATCATCATGAGCTGGCTGATCAATTTTCAGGTGCTGAACCTGAACCAGCAATTCGTCTATCAGCTGTGGACGGGGCTGAACCGGGTGCTGGAGCCGGTCTATACGCCGATCCGCCGCGTTCTGCCCGACACGAGCCCACTGGACCTTGCACCGCTGGTGGCCTTCATCGCGGTGATCTCGCTGCGCGATTTCATCTTGCCTGCGATCCTGCTGGGGTAAGCCCCTCTTTCCGCCCTGCGGGCGTCTATCGGCCTCTTGCTCTACAACCGATGGTGTGGGATTAGTCGGGACAGAGCAGATATAGACAAACCGACAGGGGTTTCCATGCAAAGCGCCGTGCCGTTGCTGCGCGATATTTTCGGGTTCGACGCCCTTCGGCCCGGACAGGCCGAGATCGTGGAGGCCGTGTCGGAGGGGCGCAATGTGCTGGCCATCATGCCGACGGGTGGTGGCAAATCGCTGTGTTTCCAGCTGCCTGCCCTGATGCGCGAGGGGGTCACTGTCGTGATCTCGCCGCTGATCGCGCTGATGCGAGATCAGGTGCGCGCCCTGCGCGAGGCGGGGGTCGAGGCGGGGGCGCTGACCTCGGGCAATACGCCGGAGGAGACGGATGCCGTCTGGCTGGCGCTGGAGGAGAAGCGGCTGAAGCTGCTCTATATCGCGCCGGAGCGGTTGGCGGCGCAGTCGTCCTTCGGGATGCTGAGCCGCGCGGGTGTGAGCCTGATCGCGGTGGATGAGGCGCATTGCGTGAGCCAGTGGGGGCATGATTTCCGGCCCGATTACCTGCGGATCGGGGCGT
>JAMWZG010000151.1 GCA_024304855.1 Paracoccaceae bacterium | reverse complement strand
CGGTCGGGTTGAGCACGACGCGGCCGCTGGGGTTCGGCACCGGCGACGATCTGCGCGCGATCGAGGCCGCGACCGAGGGCGAGCGGCGCAAGGTGGCGCAATCGCGGGAGGAGGCGCAGCGGCGTCTGACGCGGCTGGCGCAGGAACAGGCGGCCTTGCAGCGGCAGGCGGCCGAGGCGGCGGTGCTGACCAGCCGGGCCAAGGCGAACCTTGATCTGTTTCAGGCGCAATATGATGCGGGCCAGCGTCAGGTGATGGATGTGGTCGGGCTTTATGAGCAATTCGCGCGGCAGCAGCACAGTGCCGCCGGGCTGCGGTATCGTGCGGTTCTGGCCGGGCTGGAGATGGCGGCGGAGCTGGGTCTTCTGGCGGATGGGGATCGGCTGTGACTGCGGTTCGCGCGGCGCGTCAATCTGCGGGGCGCGCCTCTGGCACGCTGCGGGAGGCGGCGCGGGAGCCTGAGCAGCTTTCGCTGGATCTGCCCGATCCGGTTGCGGAGGGGTTGCGCAATGAGGTGGGGGCGGTGTTGTTCCGCCCGGCCTTGCAGAGCGTGCGCAGCCCGGTGGATCATGCGGCGGATGACGGCGGGCAGGGTGATCCGCGGATCATCGGGCGGGCCGATCTGGTGCTGGCCTATGCTGCGGTGCTGGGGCGGCGGTTGCCGCGCGCGGATGTGATCGAGGCGATGACGGTGGCGCATCTGGCCGGTGTGCAGGAGCGCAGTCAGGCGCTGATGCAGGGCTTGGAGGCCTTTGGCCTGCACGCGCGGATCACGCAGGCGGCGGCGCCGCGCGCGGATCTGTGGCCGGCACTGGCGCAGATGACCGGCGGGGTTTTCGTGCTGGTGCTGGAGCAGAGGGGCACGGGGAGCACGGGGGGCGACGATCTGGCGGAGGGCGTGGTCACGATCCATGACGCGGCCAGCCCGGATCAGCGCCTTGAGGTGCCGCTGGCCGAGTTTGCCCCGCATTTCGCCGGGGTGCTGGTGCGCGCCGAGGTGAAGGTCGCGGATCTGGCGCAGGCGCTGTTGCCCGCGCCGCAGCCGGCGCATTGGTTCTGGGGCAGTTTCGCCACGCTGCGCCGCCCCTTTGCCGAGGTGATGCTGGGGTCGTTCGTGGCCAATCTTCTGGCGGTGGCGGTCGCGCTGTTCTCGCTTCAGGTCTATGACCGGGTCATTCCGCATCAGTCGCAGGCGACGCTCTGGGTGCTGGCGGCGGGGGCCATTCTGGCGCTGATCATGGAGGCGGCGCTGAAGATGGCGCGGGCGCAGTTGATGGATGGCGCGGGCAAGCAGATCGAGCTGTCGGTGCAGGCCCTGCTGATGGACCGGATTCTGGGGGCGCGGTCGGATCAACCGGGGCGCAGCCCGTCGCAGATGTTCAGTGCGATGCGCGAATTCGGGTCGGTGCGCGAGTTCTTTACCACCGCGACCGTGGGGACGGTGGCGGATATTCCCTTCATCTTCGTGTTCCTGATCCTTGTCGCCTCGATCGGCGGGAATGTCGTCTGGGTGCTGGTGCTGGGCGGCGTGCTGATGGTGGTGCCGGGCTTTGTGATGCAGCGCCGGATGATGCGGCTGACCGAGGAGGGGCAGGGCGCCTCGGCGCGGGTCGGGCGGCTGTTGCAGGAGGTGATCCACGAGCAGGAGACGGTGAAATCCCTGCGCGGCGAGGCGCGGGTTTGCCGGTTGTGGGCCGAGTTGATGGCGCTGTCGGCGCATACTTCATCCGAGCAGCGCAGGCTGGCGTCGCTGCTGACGACATGGGCGCAGGGGGTGCAGCAGGCGACCTATGTGGCGGCGGTGGTGCTGGGGGCCTATCTGGTGTTTGCGGGGCAGTTCACGGTGGGGTCGATCATCGCGGTCGGTATCCTGACCGGGCGCACGCTGGCGCCGCTGTCGCAGCTGGCGGGCACGATGGCGCGCTGGGGCAATGTGCGCACAGCGCTGGATGCGCTGGAGATGATCGCCCATGCGCCGCAGGATCGCGCGCCGGGGCGCAGCTATCTGCGACGTGACCGGCTGGGCGGGCATTTCGAGCTGCGCGAGGTGCAGTTCCGCTATGCGGCCGAGACGGCGGCGGTGCTGGATATTCCGGCGCTGGCCATCCTGCCGGGGCAACGGGTGGCCATTCTGGGCGCGAACGGGTCGGGCAAGTCCACATTCCTGCGGGTGTTGTCGGGGCTTTACGGGCCGACGCAGGGGCGTCTTCTGATCGACGGGACCGAGATGGGCCAGATCGAGCCGCAAGACCTGCGGCGGGCGGTGGGGTATCTGGGGCAGGACGTGCGGCTGTTCGCGGGGTCGCTGCGCGAGAACCTGACCTTCAACCTGCTGGAGCGGGATGATGACCGGCTGATGCAGGCGCTGGATTTCGCGGGGCTGGGGCAATTCGTCAAGGCGCATCCGCGCGGCCTTGACCTTGAGCTGGGCGATGGCGGCGCGGGGCTGTCGATCGGGCAGCGGCAGTCGGTGGGCTGGGCGCGGCTGTGGTTGCAGAACCCTTCGGTCTGTTTGCTGGACGAGCCCACCGCCGCGCTGGATCAGCGGCTGGAGGCGACCTTGATCAGCCGGCTGGAAAGCTGGTTGGAGGGGCGGACCGTGGTGATTGCCACGCATCGGATGCCGATCCTGTCGCTGACCGGGCGGGTGATGATCCTGCAAAACGGGCGGCTGGCGGTGGATGGGCCACGGGATCAGGTTCTGGCGCATCTGGCGACGCCGGGGGGCAGGACGCTATGAGGCTGAGCGCTTTGAGGTTGGGGGCTGTTCGGTTGGGGGCTGTGCGGTTGGGGGCGGCGAGGCTGTCGATGCCGTCGATGCCGTCGCTGACGCTGTCGGGGCAGTTGGGGGCGCGGTTGCGTGGTCCCAGTCTGACGATCTGGCTGTGCGCGGGGACGGTGCTGCTGTTCCTGATCTGGTCCAGTCTGGCCTGGGTCGATGAGATTGTGCGGGCGGAGGGGGAGATGATCTCGGCCTCGCGGCCACAGATCATCCAGAACCTTGAAGGCGGGATTCTGGCCGAGCTGGCGGTGCGCGAGGGGGATATGGTGCAGCGCGGCGATGTGCTGGCGCGGTTGCAGGGCACGCAGTTCCGCGCCTCGGTCGATGATCTGACGGATCAGATCGCGGCGCTGGAGATCCGGCGGCTGCGGCTGGAGGCGGAGCTGGCGGGCCAGACGGATTTCACCGTGCCCGAGGCGCTGGCGTTGCGCGACCCGGAGATGCTGGCCTCGGAGCGGTTGCTGTTGCAGGCGCGGCAGGCCGATCTGCAAAGCAGGATCGACGGGGCCAAGCGGGTGCTGGAGCAGGCGCGGCAGGAAATGCAGATGATGGAGAAGATGCTGGAGCGCAAGATCGTGGCCCTGATCGAGGTCACGCGCGCGCGCAAGGATCATGCCGATGCCCGTATCCGCCATGACGAGATCGTCACCGGGGCCGCGCTGGAACGGGCGGATGCCTATGCCACGACGCTGCGCGAATTGGCGACGCTGCGGCAGAACCTCAAGGCCAGTCAGGATCAGTTGACGCGGACCGAGTTGATCAGCCCGATGCGGGGGATCGTCAAGGCGGTCTCGGTGACGACGATCGGCGGGGTGGTGCGACCGGGCGAGGAGATCTTGCAGATCATCCCGCTGGATGAGGAGCTGTTCGTCGAAGCCCGCGTGAAGCCCGAGAATATCGCCAATATCCGCCCCGGACAGGCGGCGACGATCAAGCTGACCGCCTATGACTATACGATCTATGGGTCGTTGAAGGGCACGGTGGATGTGATTTCCGCCGATACGTTCAAGGATGAGCGCGCGCGCGACCCGGAGGCGGCGGCGCATTACCGGGTGACGCTGCGGCTGGACAAGGACAGTTTGACCGGGCGGCAGGCGGCGGTGCAGGTGAGGCCGGGGATGCAGGCCTCGGTCGAGTTGCACACGGGGGCCAAGACGGTGCTGCAATATCTGCTCAAGCCGCTCTACAAATCGCGCGAGGCGTTGCGCGAGCCGTGAGGCAGGTTGCGGGTGAGGCTGGTCCGGGGGCGATTGGCCCTTGGCGGCGGCGGGTCTGCGGCGCATAAGCGGGCATCAGTGAGGAAAGGCCCGCGTTCATGAGCATGTCTTGCGCCCTGTGCGGCACAGAAGCGACCCAGCGCCATACGGTTGCCCCCTTGGGGGTTGAGGTGGCGTTGTGTGATGTCTGTCATGCCGGGGCGGCCGGCGGTCCGGTGGATGGGCCGCATTGGCATTGCCTGACGGATGCAGTCTGGAGCGGCGAGGCGGCGGTGCAGGTTCTGGCCTGGCGGTTGCTGCGGCGGGTCGAGGCGGTCTGGGCGCGCGATCTGCTGGATGTCGTCTATCTGGAGCCCGAGGTGCAGGCCTGGGCCGAGGCCGGGGGGGACGGCGGCGCGCCTGATGGCGCGCAGGTGCCCGAGGTCGTGCATCGCGACAGCAATGGCACGGTTCTGGCGCAGGGCGATACCGTGCATCTGATCAAGGATCTGCCGGTCAAGGGCGCGGGTTTCACCGCCAAGCGCGGCACGGCGGTGCGGGGCATCGCGCTGGTTGCCGACAATGCCGTGCAGATCGAGGGGCGGGTCGAAGGGCAGCGGATCGTGATTCTGACGGAATTTGTGAAGAAATCCTGAGGTCCGTGGCGGATCAGAGGTCGATCCAGATCGTCACGGGGCCGTCATTCACCAGCTCCACCGCCATATCCGCGCCGAATGAGCCGGTTTGCGTGGCGATCCCGGAGGCCGCGAGGTTTGCGGCGAATATCTCGTAGAGGCGGCGGCCCTCATCCGGGGCGGCGGCGGTCGAGAAGCCGGGGCGATTGCCGCGTGCGGTGTCGGCGGCCAGCGTGAACTGGCTGACGACCAGTGCCGATCCGCCGGTGTCGAGGATCGAGCGGTTCATCCGCCCTTCATCATCCTTGAAGATCCGCAGTTTGGCGATCTTGGCGGCCATCTGTGCGGCCTGCGCCTCGGTGTCGCCCTGCATGGCGCAGATCAGGATCAGAAGGCCCGGTCCGCATTGGCCGATCTGCTGTCCGTCCACGCGGACGGAGGCGCGGGAGACCCGCTGGATGAGCGCGCGCATGGCGTGTCCTTTCCTGTGATGCTGCTGTGACTAGGCCGGGATTTGACGCGGATCAAGGTGTGGTTGCGCAAGCCAGGGTAGATTCAGCGCATTGCGACAGCAGCTTAAGGAGGCGTTGCCATGGTTGAGAAGACCAATCCCGCCGGGCTTTGGCCCGCGTTGACCGAACCGTTCCGCAGCATCGGCACCCGGATGGCCGATTGGTTGGCGCCGGCGTCGGATGCATCCACCGATGGGGCGGCGTACCGCATCACGGTGGAACTGCCGGGGGTCGAGGAGAAGGACATCGACGTGTCGGTGCAGGAGGGGATGATTACCGTCAAGGGTGAGAAATCATCGAGCCGGGAGGACAAGGGCGAGACCTGGTTCTTCAGCGAGCGGCAGTATGGGGCGTTCAGCCGGACGTTCCGGGTGCCTGCCGACGCCCATGCCGACAAGGTCGAGGCGCATCTGAAGGATGGCGTGTTGACCATCAGCATTCCCAAGAAGGCCCCGCAGGAGGCGAAAAGCACCAAGGTGCAGATCAGGACAAGCTGATCGGGGGAAAAGGTGGGGGGCTGTCTGCCCCCCATGTTCAACTGCGTTGAACGCCCCCCCGAGGATATTTCCGGCAAGAAGACGCAGGGCGCGTGCCTTGTGTCAGCCGCGCAGGTCGAGGATTTCGGACAGGGGGGCGCGGTCGGTGCGGAAGGCATTGGCGGGGTGGGCGGTGTCTTCCAGCCCGAAGGAGATGGCGCAGAGGATGTGGCGCGTCTCGGGGATGGAGAACCAGTCGCGCAGGAAGGGGGCTTGCGCCGCCACCGCCGCCTGCGGGATCGAGGCCACGCCGCGCGCCTGGGCCGCCAGCGTGAAGAGGGCGACAAAGCCGCCGCTGTCCATGGCGCCGTAGGGGCCGAGATCGGCCTCGGTCGTCACGATGGCCACATGGGGCGCGCCGAAGAGGCGGTAATTCTCCATCATTTGCTGGTGCGTGGCGGCGCGGTCTTCCTTGGGGATGCCGAGGCTGTCGTAGAGTTGAAAGCCGCAGGTGCGGCGGCGGTCGCGGTAGACGCCGGTATATTGGCGCGGCCATTCGAGGTCGGGGTTGGGGGCCGTGCTGGCAGCGGCGGCATGGAGCGCGTCACGGAAGCGGTCGGTTTCCGGCGCGCGGGTGACGATGACCTGCCATGGCTGCGCGTTGCACCAGGAGGGCACGCGCGCGGCGCTGGTGACGATGGCGGCGATCACCTCGTCGGGCAGCGGGTCGGGGCGGAAGGCGCGGCAGCTATGGCGGGCGTGCAGCAGCGCGTCGAGCGTGGTGGCGGCATCTTGAGGCATCACATCATTCCTTCGTTCAGCGCGATCCCGTAGCCGACGGCCCCTGCGAGGAGGGCACCGAGGAGCACGGCGAAGGCGATTTTCCATGCGGACCACGGCCGTTCGCCCTGCACCCGTCCGGTCGCGCCATTCACCACGAAGCGGTAGGTCTGGCCGCGGTATTTATAGGCGGCGAGCCAGACCGGCAGCAGGATGTGCTTGAAGGTCACATCCGCGATCCTTGTGTCGATATGGCTGATCTGTTGCTGGTCGCCGCCGATGTCGAAGCGCACATCGCGTTCGATCACGCGGTCCATCTTGTCGCGCGCGAGGGTGAAGCCCTGTTCCAGATCGACCGTATAGCCTTCGGCGCGGAAGCCGGCCAGAAACTCGGGGCGGTAGGGTTGCAGGGCGGAGAGATCCCAGGGTTCCAGCCCTTCGGTATAGCGGCGGGGCAGGCTGGCGGAGGCGAGCACCAGCACATCGTCGAACCAGCGTTTGACGCGGCCCGAGACGGGTGTCCAGCGGATGCGGGGCACTTGCTGGCGCACGGCTTTGCCGTCGCGCATCACGGTGATGGTTTCATAATAGACGGTGCCGCGCTGGCCGGCATAGCTGGATTGCGTATCGGCGTCGAAGGTCCAGTAGGGCACGTAGATGCCCGCCATGGCGCGGCCCTTGCGGGCATAGTCCTGCAAGCCGTTGGGGGCAAACCAGAGGCGGCCCAGCCAGTCGGTCATGGCGCTGCGGGCGGCGCGTTCATCCAGCGCGAAGGGCAGCACGGCGCGGGGTTTGATATGGCGGTGCGTGCCGGTGTCGGCCACAAGCGGCGTGGCGCAGAAGGGGCATTCGAGGGCGTGGATGGCCGGGTCGAATTCCACCTGTGCGCCGCAATTGGTGCAGGTGGAAATCCGCGTCTCCTCGATCTCGGAGGCGGGGAGGGATTGGGAGAGGGCGGCGTTGAAATCCAGCTCTCGCAGCGCGCCGGACCAGGGGCCCGGTGCCGCGATCTGCTGGCGGTGGCCGCAATGGTCGCAGACCAGCGCGCCTTCGCCGGGGGCGAAGCGGTAGTCGGCACCGCAGGCTTCGCAGGGGAAGCGGTGTTCCTGTAGGGGGCCTGTGTCAGCGGTTTGGG
>JAMWZG010000150.1:4503-7530 GCA_024304855.1 Paracoccaceae bacterium | reverse complement strand
GTGCCAACCGCGCCGCCACCGACGACCAGAGCTTTGACATGTGTTTTCATGGTGCCTGCGACTCCCTTGGATCAAGCGTTGGCCGATCAATAGCAGGCACAGAAATACGCGCGTGAACCAGCCGACATAATCCCGCCCAAAACCGACCTGTCGCCGGAAAGCGACGCGCGGCCCGCTTCTTCTTGCGCGAAATATCCTCGGGGGGTGGGCGAACGCAGTTCGCCCCGGGGGCAGACAGCCCCCTGCCCGGTCAGTTGCCCAGCGCCAGACCTTCGCGGCGGGGATCGGCGCCGCCCTGCAAACCATCCGCGCCAATCGCAATGGCGTGCAGGCCGGATGTCTGCGGCCCGATCTTCACCTCGTATCCCATCGCCTGCAAGGGCGCGGCCAGGGCCTCGGCCGACGTGCCTTCCTCAAGGTCATAGACGCCGAAGCGGTTCAGTGCATGGCCCATGCCGACCGCCTGCTGCACATCCAAGCCCCAGTCCAGATGCGCGATCAGGGCTTGGGTCACATAGCCGATGATCGAACTGCCACCGGGGCTGCCGATGGCCAGAACGGGGGCCCCGTCGCGATAGACGATCGTGGGGGCCATCGAGCTGCGCGGGCGCTTGCCCGGTTCGACCCGGTTGGCGATCGGCACGCCACCGTCATGGCTGCGGAACGAGAAATCCGTCAGCTCGTTGTTCAGCAGAAAGCCGCCCGCCATGACGCGCGACCCGAAGGCATTCTCGATGGTCGAGGTCATGGACAGGACGTTGCCGTAGCTGTCCACGATGGAGATATGGGTGGTCGCGGGTTGCTCCAGCGTCGGCCCATCGGCCCAGAGCAGCGTGTGATCGAACGCGGGCGTGCCGGGGCTGACCTCGGGCAATGCATCATCGCCCAGCAGCAACGCCGCCCGCCCTTGCAGATAGGACGGGTCCAGCATCCCCTGCACCGGGACGGGGACGAAATCCGTGTCGGCCACATAGCGGCCCCGGTCGGCAAAGGCCAGGCGGCTGGCATCCCCGATCAGACGCCAGCTTTCGGGATTGTCCGGGCCAAGGGCCGTCAGGTCATGGCCCTGCAACAGGCCCAGAATCTGCCCCACCGCCAGCGCGCCCGAGGAGGGCGGCCCCATCCCGCAGACCTGCCAGACCCGATAGGGCGCGCAGACCGCCTCGCGTTCCTTGACGCGGTAGATCGCCAGATCGACCTTGTCGAGCACGCCGGGATTGTCGGCCGCCCCCTGCACCGCCGTCACGATGCTGTCGGCCACGGGGCCGGTATAGAAGCCGTCGGCGCCCTGCGTGGCCAAGACCCGCAGCGTGGCGGCATAGGCCGGGTTGTGCAGGGTATCACCCTCGGCCAGCGGCTTGCCGCCGGGCAGGAAATAGGCGGCCGTGTCGGGATGCAGCGCCAGCCGCTCGGCATCGCCCGCCACCAGCGTGGCCAGTCGGGGCGAGACGGCAAAGCCCGCCTCGGCCAGCCGGATCGCCGGGTCCAGCAGCAAGGCCCAGTCGCTGCGGCCCCAGCGGCGATGCGCGTCGGCCATCAGGGCGGGGGTGCCGGGGGTGCCCACGCTGCGCCCGCCCACGACCGCTTCGAAAAAGGCCAGCGGCGCGCCCGCGGAATCCTGAAAGAGGCGCGGCGTTGCGGCCAATGGTGCAGTTTCGCGCCCGTCCAAGGTGGTGATCGCGCCGGTTTCACCATCATGCCACAACAGGAATGCGCCGCCGCCCAGACCCGAGGATTGCGGCTCGACCAGACCCAGAACCGCCTGCACCGCGACCATGGCATCGGCCGCCGTGCCACCGGCCGCCAGCACATCGGCCCCGGCGCGTGACGCCAGCGGATGTGCTGCGACCACCATCCAGTCCTGCGCCAGAACAGGGCGCGCCTCGGCCTTGGCGCGGGCGCTGGCGGCTTCGGGGGCCACGGCATCCGCCGCCTGCTGCGCCGCAGCCACGCTTGTCAGGCCGCAGAACGCGGCCAGCGCCAGAACTGGAAATCTCATGACAGCCTCCTTTGTCGCGGGCCGTCAGTGGCCCTTTACAGCATGGATGGCACGACCTGATCCGGTGGCCGGTGCCCGTCGGCGAAGGTCTTGATATTGATGATGACTTTCTCGCCCATCTCGGCCCGGCCCTCACGCGTGGCCGATCCCATATGCGGCAGCAGCACGACATTGGGCAGATCGCGCAGGCGCGGGTTCACCTCGGTGCCATGCTCATAGACATCGAGACCGGCCCCGGCCAGTTCACGCGCCTCAAGCATCCGGGTCAGGGCATTCTCGTCAATCACCTCGCCGCGCGAGGTGTTCACGATCACCGCGTCGGGTTTCATCAGCTTCAGCCGCCGCGCGTTCATCAGATGGAAGGTCGAAGGGGTATGCGGGCAGTTGATGCTGATCACATCCATCCGGGCAACCATCTGATCCAGACTTTCCCAATAGGTCGCCTCCAGCTTGTCCTCGATTTCGGGGCGCAGGCGGCGGCGGTTGTGGTAATGGATCTGCATCCCGAAGGCGCGGGCGCGCCGGGCCACGGCCTGACCGATGCGGCCCATGCCCAGAATGCCCAGACGCCGCCCGCCGATCCGCCCGCCCAGCAGGGCGGTCGGCGCCCAGCCGGTCCATTTCCCCTCGTTCATGATGGCCAGACCCTCGGGCATCCGGCGGATCACGGCCAGCATCAGGGCCATGGTCATATCCGCCGTGTCATCGGTCAGCACACCCGGCGTGTTCGACACCAGAATGCCCCGCTGACGCGCGGTTTCCACGTCGATATGATCGACACCCGCGCCATAATTGGCAATGAGCCGCAGCCGTGGCCCGGCCTGCGCGATGAGCCCTGCGTCAATCTCGTCGGTGACGGTCGGGACCAGGACATCCGCCTCGGCCATGGCCGCGACTAGCGCGGCGCGGGTCATGGGCGTGTCATCCTCGCGCAACTGCACATCGAACAATTCCTTCATCCGCGTCTCGACCGCTTCGGGCAAGCGTCGCGTCACGACAACACTCAGACGCTTCACAGGCATCACCGG
>JAMWZG010000150.1:0-4493 GCA_024304855.1 Paracoccaceae bacterium | reverse complement strand
GGTCAGAGCGGATAGAAGGCAGGCAGACGCAATGAAAAAGCTGAGTTTTCGGGCGGACCGCGGGTCTGTGCGGGGAAAACGGGGTTTTGTGACCCTTGTGACGGTGCTGATGATGTTGGCGCTGCCCCCGGCGGCACAGGCAACGGAGAAAGGCAGCGTCACCAATCTGCCGCTGCCGCGCTATGTCTCGATCAAATCGGGCGAGGTCAATGTGCGGCGTGGCCCCTCGCTGACGCATCGGGTGGACTGGGTCTTCACGCGCAAGGATATGCCGGTCGAGATCACGGCCGAATATGGCCACTGGCGGCGTGTGCGCGACCGCGACGGCGCGGGGGGCTGGGTGCATTACTCGCTGCTTTCGGGCACGCGGACGGTGATCGTGGATCAGGACATGCTGGCGCTGCACAGCAGCCCCGACCCCACCGCCCCGGCCACCGCCAAGCTGGAACAGAACGTGGTCGCCCGGCTGGATGATTGCACCCAGGACTGGTGCCGCCTTTCCGCAGGAGGCTATCGCGGCTGGGCCCCCAAGACTGCGCTCTGGGGCGTGAAAGCAGACGAAGTGCTGGACTGATCGGGCGAAACAAAATTCGTGACGATTTTTCACAAACGGGTCTTGAACCCATCCCGATGTCAGAGTAATCACCCCCACACGTTGGGGCGTGGCCAAGTGGTAAGGCATCGGTTTTTGGTACCGTGTACCGTAGGTTCGAATCCTACCGCCCCAGCCAACACTCATGAAAAACTCAATGCCTTCCAATAGATTAGCCGATGTCAAAACGGCCAACCTGTTCCCGATGTGTCGCACTGCTTCACAGCCTGCTTCACATCGTATGCGCGCTAGGCCGAGTCATTCCTGCCGGAGGTGGGGTCTGCATCTCGTGCGCAGAAACGGAATCTTCCAGTTCCGCCGCCACTGGCCCACCGCACTGACCAAGCACGGTGCGCCTGCATTTCTGTCTGTCTCTCTGCGAAACGATGTTCTCAGCGACGCGGTGAAACGGTCGGCACTCCTGCTGACCCTCATCGAAGCAGGAGAGAGAGACATGATTGCAGTCCTGTCAGACAACCCCGTCTGCGAGACACGGACCAAAGCCTTGATTCAGGACCTGGCGCGCCGCGCAGTCGCACGGATGCTTGATCGGCAGGAAAGTGATGCGCCAGAGATAGATAGTGCCGGCCATCTGGAGCAGCTTGCACGGGAGAAAAACCAGATCATCGCGGCGCAGCGCAACAGGAATTGGGAGCTTTCGGCGCAACTGGCGGCGAGTGTCGCTCCGCAGAATGGTTTCTCTTCCGAGGATATCACGCAGCCTGTCGTGGCACGGCAGGTGCTGGCGGTGAGCTGTTGTGACAGGCTGAATCACTGAATCTGGTTTTGTCGGAAACGTTTCCACAACGACCTCGTGATGGTCAGAAAGGGCGGGTCACTGCACGACAAGGCTTTATGTGATCCCGCCCGTCGGCCTGCTTGATCATATGCTGAGCTAATTGCATCCACGGGTAGTCACGGTGAACGTGGTTCCTTTGTCCAACCGTCTTGACCAACGACGAACACATTGAATTCCTCGCCGCGTGCATCGTTCAGTTAAGTTTCGACCATAGTGGCGATCAGGTGGACGAGCACGCCACCCTGCGTATGCTGAACTGCCAAAGTGCCGCCTACTGCTTGGACCCTTTTTTGCATCCCGATCATTCCCAGACCGCTATGAGGTGGCTCATCACTTGGGATTTGCTCCGCAACGAACTCATCATCCTTCGCGACGTTGAAAATCTTGATCTCGAACTGCGTTTCTTTGATGGAGAGCCTCACCTTTCCCACTGACTGACCTCCGTGTTTCCATGCATTCGTCAAAGCTTCATGCACGACGCGATAAGCCACCACCAGATGAGGCAGAGGTAGATTGCAATCGTTGCGCGGTAATTCCAACTCTACCGCCATGTCCCAATCCTGTTTTGCGGCGTCAACGGCCTTGATCACGGCTTCGCGGAGCGACGCCCCCTCAAGCTCGGGCAATATCAGCCCGATCGAGATATTTCGCAATTCGTTCAATGCTTTGTGAAACAACTGCTGGGCCTTCTCCTGTAGTGGATTGTCCACCTGTTCCACATCAGCCTGTCCCCGATAGAGGGCCGCGATCGATAGAAGTTGGATCGGGCCGTCGTGTAATTCCGCCCCGATATGATTGAGAAGCTGTTCATTCGCTACGGCTGACCGGCGGCGGAGATCCTCGGATTGTTCCAGCAGTTCCCTGTTGCGCTGTGCAAGGCGTTCCGTCGCGTCGATGCTGGCGAGCAGTTGCTTTTCCTGAAACTGAATGTGCCGTTGTGCGTAGAACACAAGAGCCGTCAGCATGAGCATACCCAGCAGCAGAACCCCAAAGCGGATCTGGTCAATTTTTTGCAGGGTGAACTGGATGCGCGCGGCCAGAAGATCCGAACTGCAATAAGCCTCAAGCACGGCAATCAGGGTCCCGTTCAAGGCATAGAGCGGCATATACACTTCGTAGATCAGATCACCGCCAACGCTGTCTGTGCTGTTCTCACGTCGGTCTGCATCGCTGATCCACACAACGGTTTCCCCGTGCAATGCGGGAATCGCCGTCGGGTCGAGAGTGACGTTCGGCACTTCATCCATATCCGAGTCAAACAGAAGATGGCCGTTAACGCCCCACAGCTTGATTTTGTTGATGTAGCGAGGGTTCAGGTGGCGATCCACCACATTGCGCAGCGTGTTTTCCATCTCGGGATCGAGGCTCCCGCTGATTGCCTCCTGTCCCAAGACAGGAAGGACGACGCTGCGCGCCATGGCCTGCTCAACCTCAAGAGACGTTTCTACCAAACTTCTGGCTGCGACTTCCTTGATTGCCTTGTTCGATATCGCCGAGATGAACACCATCGTCACGGTCAACAGGATCATGAATTGCGTTAGCAGCGACAGTCCCTTCCAGCCGCGGCGCAGGAGGTGCCACAGACCCGTGGACCAAGATGGGCGAGAGAGGGAGTCGGGAGCGTTCACCATCGTTCGGATATTCATCTCTCGTCAACCTTGTCCCGGAGCTTATGGAAACGAAGCCATTCCGTCACCAAATTTCGTGCAACATCTGATGTCGGCGCGGCATTGCCTTGAGTCATTCTTCAGTCATGGCCCTGCGGAAACTGTCGCGGATCGGTTGCAGGAAAAAATCTGCCGGCGTGCGGGACGCGGTCTTCACATAGACCTCGACAGGCATACCCGGCATCAGCGCGCTGCCCGACGGAAGGTCCGCTGCCGTGATGGGGAGAGCCTGTGCCACGAAGTATTCAGCCCGCGTCGTGGTATCCAGCTGACTGGCAGCACCGACATGGGTAACGGTGCCCGCGATTTCCGGCATTGTGCGTTGATTGAACGAAAGAAATTTCAGGCGCGCTTCCTGACCGGCCGTGATCTGGTCGATATCGGTGGGGCTGACTTGGAACTCGATAACAAGATCGGCGCCTGCGGGAACAATTGTCACTACCGTCTCGCCGGGGGCTATGATCTGGCCAACTGTATTGACCGGCACTTCGTTTACGATCCCTGCTTCGGGCGCGCGGATCACGCTGCGAGACAGGCGGGTTTCAAGTGCGGCGATCTCTTGCTGCAACTCCATGATCCGCGGCTCCAGCTCGCGCAGGCTGCGATGCGCCTCAAGGGCGGCCGTGCTGCCGATCCGTCTGATCTCCAGCTCGATTTCCGCGATCTGGGCACTATTCTGCGCGATCATTGCGGAGATCTCGTCAAGCTCTCCCGACAGGCGAAGTGTTTCGCTTTCGATCTGCATCAACTGACTGGGTGCAAAGGAACCGCGCTCAACGAGGGTCCGGGTTCGTTCCAGCTCGACCTGCGCCAGGCTGAGCTGGCTGCCGATGGAGGTCTGGCGCGACATAAGTCCCGCAGTTTCGTGGGCCAGGCGGTCGCGCCGCAGCCCAAGCGCCGTCCTTGTTGTCTCGCGATCTTCCTGCGATTGCTGCAAAAGCAGGGCTTCGCTTGCAAAGAGGGAGCGGGTCATTTCGTCCTGTGCCCCCGGCGCACTGGCCAACACGATCTGTCCGTCACGTTCGGCCGCAAAGCGCGCGGCGCGTGCGGACATATCGGCAAACTGTGCACGTCGCACGGAAAGGGCGGTTTCCAGTTCAACTGTATCAAGGCGCATCATCACGTCACCCGCGGCCACGCGATCCCCCGGTTTGACCAGAATTTCCGCCAGCATCCCACCCTCTAGATGCTGCGCCAGTCGCAGTTTGCGGTCCACCTTGACGGTGCCCCGCCCGATCACGGCGGCGTTCAGTTGGGCGGTGAAGGCCCAGCCCCCGAACCCGCCGATCAGGGCAAGCCCAAGCACGCCGGCCATCACCAGATGCCGGCCAACCCCGAAGGCGTCGGGCGCGCTGTGCCCCGTGTCCTTGTCGAATGTCGATGCGAAAGTCATGCGCGTCGTCTCCACATGCTGAAGTCAGATGAACAGGTCCGC
>JAMWZG010000015.1:22621-29869 GCA_024304855.1 Paracoccaceae bacterium | reverse complement strand
TCCCGCTGGACTGGGCGTAGTTGTTGATCGTCCGGGTCAGCGCGCCACGGAAGCCCGCCATATGGGTGCCGCCATCGCGCTGCGGGATGTTGTTGGTGAAGGGCAGCACGTTCTCGTGGTAGCTGTCGTTCCACCACATCGCCACCTCGACGCCGATACCGTCCTTTTCGCCGGTCATGTAGATCGGGTCGGCCATGATCGAGGATTTCGAACGGTCCAGATATTTGACGAATTCCCGCACGCCGCCTTCGTAGAAAAGTTCGGTCTTGAGCGGTTCCGCCGGGCGCAGATCTTCGAGGATGATCCGCGCGCCGGAGTTCAGGAAGGCCAGTTCGCGCAGGCGTTTTTCCAGCGTTTCGAAGGAATATTCGAGGTTGGAGAAGGTTGTGGTCGAGGCAAGGAAGCGCACTTCGGTGCCCTTCTGGCCATTGGCATCGCCCACGACGCGCAGATGTTCGGCGGTGTCGCCACGTTCGAACCGGGCAAAATGCTCTTTGCCCTCGCGCCAGATGCGCAGTTCCAGCCAATCGGACAGGGCGTTCACGACGGACACACCGACCCCGTGCAGACCGCCCGAGACCTTGTAGGAATTCTGGTCGAATTTGCCGCCCGCGTGAAGCTGGGTCATGATGACCTCGGCCGCAGAGACGCCCTCGCCCTCGTGGATACCCACCGGGATTCCGCGGCCGTTGTCGCGCACGGACACGCTGTTGTCGGCGTGAATGATCACATGGACATGGTCGGCGTGACCGGCCAAAGCCTCGTCAATGCCGTTGTCCACAACCTCATAGACCATGTGATGCAGACCCGACCCATCGTCGGTGTCGCCGATATACATGCCGGGCCGCTTGCGAACGGCCTCCAACCCCTTGAGAACCTTGATAGAATCCGCGCCGTATTCTTCGGGGATCTTTTCGTTGTCGGACATTCCGCCAATCCTTCTTTATTTCGGGATTTTATACGAAACCTTGGGGGGAATGTCACGCGATTGCCCCAGATTTTGCGTCAGATCAGCGGGATTATGAGACCCACCAGACAGAGCAGGACACCCGCCACGATATTCACCCGCCTAAGCGCGGCAGGAGAGGTGAGAAGCCGTCGCGCGCGGTCCACGGAGAGGGCCATCAGAAGGTTGCCCATCAGCGGGATCGTGGCCGAAATGGCGAGGATGGCGGCGATGTCCAGAGCGGTGATCGTGGTCAGGTCGAAGAAGCCCGGCAGGACGCCCATGTAGAACAAGACGGCCTTTGGGTTGCCGACGATGACGGCCACACCGGCCATGAACCCGGCCCAGCGCCCCGGACGGGTCAGGCGGCTGTCGGTGCCGATGGTGGCCCCGGCATGGCGGATCAGCATGACACCCATGAAGAGGAACATCCCCGCTGCCACATAGCGCATCACGGTCATGAAACCATCGAAGACCGAAACGATCCAGGCCACCCCCAGGATCGCCAGCAAGGGCCAGAGGATGTCGCCCAGCACCACACCCACCGCCAAAGGCCAGGCCGAGGCGAACCCGCCAGACAGCGCCCGCGCCGTCAGCGCCACCCAGACCGGACCGGGTGTCAGAAACAGGATCAGGATCGCCCCGGCATAGAGCAGCAGATCAGCGGGTGTAGCGGTCATGGCAAGGGCTTTCACAGCAAGTGGGGGCACGGACGCCCGCCCTCTTATTGCGCTGAAATCACCGATGTTCCAGCGTCTTCCGTCACCTCGAACATCTGGGCGCGGGCGGCGATGCTGTCAAACAACTCCGGCCCGGTTCCGGTCATCCAGGCCTGCGCCCCCAGAGCGCAGATCTCGTCATAGAGCGCGGCGCGGCGACCGGCATCCAGATGGGCGGCCACCTCGTCCAGCAGCAGCAGGGGCGGCGCGCCGAAATCGCGGGCAAGGGCGCGGGCATTGGCCAGGATCAGGGACACCAGAAGCGCCTTCTGCTCGCCGGTCGAGCAGTCAGAGGCAGGCACACCCTTGGCAGTATAGACCGCGTAGAGGTCGCTGCGATGCGGCCCCACAAGGCTGCGCCCGGCGGCCAGATCGCGGAAACGGCTTTCGCGCAGGGCATCCAGCAGGTCTGGCTCGGACTCGGGCATCGCGCCCTCGGTCTGTTGCAGGTCCAACTCGGCGGTGGGAAAGGCGGTCTCTGCCTCATCCTGCGAGGCGCGCAGAAGATCCAGCGCCGCCAGACGGTTGGCATGAATCGCCGCGCCGGCGCGGGCCATCTGCGCCTCGATCGCGCCATACCAATGCGTATCGCGCACCTGATCCTTGAGCAGGCGATTGCGCTCACGCATGGCCTTTTCATAGGTCAGGCTGGCTTCGGCGTGATCGGGTATGAAACTCATCGTCATGCGGTCCAGAAACCGCCGCCGCCCATCGGCGCCCTCAATCCAGAGCCGGTCCATCGCCGGGATCAGCCAAAGCACCCTTGCCACGCGCCCCAAGGCCAGTTGCGTGGCGGGTTTGCTGTCGATGCCCACCTGGCGCGAGGCGCCCTCCTCGGACCAGATCTCGACCTCGTGGATCTGATAGAGGCTGCGCAGCGTGCCAGTGACCTTCCAGCCCAGCGATTCCGGGCGTCGCGCCATCTCGGCGGCACTGGCGCGGCGCAGACCGCGACCGGGCGAGAAGAGGGAGACGGCTTCAAGCAGATTGGTCTTGCCTGCGCCGTTGGGGCCATGCAGCGCGACAGGACGCCCGTCCAACGCCATCCGCCCGGAGCGATGCGAGCGGAAGTGAGACAGGGTGAGTTCGGTGAGAAAGAGGCCAGACATATCCCGGCCTTTCATCGTTCTTCAAATACTCGCGCCGCAGGTATCACCGCGGCACCCGGCCAAAGCTGTGTCACACCCGCATCGGCATGACGACATAGACCGCCGACATGTCATTGCCTTCGCGCATCAGCGTGGGATCACCGGCGGAATTGAACAGGAACACCGCATTCTCACGATCCACTTGGCTGGCAATCTCCAACAGGTATTTCGCGTTGAAGCCGATTTCCAGCCGCTCGTCACCATAAGCCACGGCCAGCTCTTCCTCGGCGGCGCCGCTGTCCGGTGCATTCACCGACAGGATCAGCCGATCCTCGTCCAGCGACAGTTTCACGGCGCGGGACCGTTCCGACGACACGGTGGCCACACGGTCCACGGCAGCGGCGAAATCGCGGGCATCCACCTCGAGACGGCGGGTGTTTCCCTGCGGAATGACGCGGGTGTAATCCGGGAAGGTGCCGTCGATCACCTTGGAAGTCAGGGTGATGTCTGGCGTGGCAAAGCGCACCTTGGTTTCCGAGACAGAGACGGCGATTTTCATATCGTCATCGTCCAGCAGTTTGCGCAGCTCGCCCACGGTCTTGCGCGGCACGATCACGCCCGGCATCCCTTCGGCACCCATGGGAAGTTCTGCATCGATGCGGGCCAGACGGTGCCCGTCGGTGGCCACACAGCGCAGCACCTTGCCGCCCTCGCCATCGGCCACATGCATGTAGACGCCGTTCAGATAATAGCGGGTTTCTTCGGTCGAGATGGCAAACTTCGACTTGTCGAACAACCGCCGCAGCACACCGGCCGGGGCGCTGAAATTGCTGGCATAGTCCGAGGAGGCCATGACCGGAAAATCTTCCTTCGGCAGGGTCGCCAGATTGAAATGCGACCGCCCAGCCTGCACGGTCAAACGACCTGCGGCACTGTCATCGGAGAGTGTCACCAGCGAGCCATCCGGCAGTTTCCGCACGATCTCATGCAGCATGACGGCCGAGACGGTGGTTGAACCGGCCCGCTCGACCTGCGCGGGGGCCTTGTCCAGCACCTCGATATCCAGATCGGTCGCGCGGAAGGTGACAGTGCTTCCTTCAGCCTCGATCAGCACATTGGCCAGGATCGGAATGGTGTTGCGCCGCTCCACGACCGACTGCGCCTGTGACACGGCCTTCAGAAGCGTGCCGCGTTCGATGCTGAGTTTCATTCCGTCGCTCCTATCCGATGCGGACCCTGCGCCATGATCACCCCGGCGCGGTCCGGGATGGGCAAGGTATCCCAAATACCTGCCCACTCAAGGCTTTTCTTGTGTTTTCGGCTGGAATTGCAGGGGCGTCAAGGCCGACATGGGCCTTGCCGCCCGCAAATGCTGCGAGGACGACCCGTCAGGGTCGGAGGATGCGCCCTAGGCTTCCAGTGTGCGGCGCAGCATCTCGATGTCCTCGGCGATCTGGCCGTCCTGCACGCGCAGCTCCTCGATCCGGCGCACGCCATGCATCACGGTGGTGTGGTCGCGGCCCCCGAAACGGCGCCCGATTTCAGGCAGGGAGCGGCTGGTCAGTTGTTTGCACAGATACATCGCCACCTGACGCGGACGGGCATAGCTGCGCACCCGCTTGGGGCCGATCATGTCGGACAGGCGGATGTTGTAATGTTCGGACACGCGGCGCTGGATCTCCTCGATGGTGATCTTGCGCTCGGATGCGCGCAGCACATCGGCCAGGCAATCCTGCGTCAGTTCCATCGTGATCTCGCGGCCGACAAGGCTGGCGAAGGCATAGAGCCGGGTCAGCGCGCCTTCCAGCACACGCACATTGGTGCTGATGCGATGGGCCAGGAATTCCAGAACGGAATTGGAAATCTCGAGCCCCGGATACTGGCTGCGGTAATGCTCGACCTTGGACTGGAGAATGCCCAGACGCAGTTCGTAATCCGTCGGATGAAGATCGACGACCAGACCGCATTGCAGGCGCGATTTGATCCGATCCTCCAGATCCTTGATCTCGCCCGGCGCGCGGTCCGCCGAAATGATGATCTGCTTGTTGCCATCCACCAGCGCGTTGAACGTGTGGAAGAATTCTTCCTGCGTGCTGTCCTTGCCGGCGATGAATTGCACGTCATCGACCATCAGCACGTCCACAGCGCGGAAAATCTGTTTGAAATCCATCATCTTGCGGTCACGCAGCGCCTGCACGAAACGATACATGAACTGTTCGGCGGACAGATAGACCACATTCAGATCGGGGCGCTTCGTCTGCAATTCCCAGGCAATCGCGTGCATCAGGTGCGTTTTGCCCAACCCGACGCCACCATAGAGAAAGAGCGGATTGAACGTGACAGGACCACCTTCCGCGACGCGGCGCGCGGCGGCATGGGCCAGTTCGTTGGGTTTGCCCACGACGAAACTGTCAAAGGTAAAGCGACGATCCAGCGGCGCTCCCGGCAATTGATCGGTGGAGAGTGTGGCGACGGAGGACGCCTCCTCAACCACGGGGGTCGGGGTTGCGGGCGACGGGCGCTGCGCGGAATTGGCAGGCACGCGGAAATTCACGCGGCGCACGGTTTGCCCGGCCTCGGACAGCTTGTGCAGAATCAGATCCCCGAAATTCTGCGCGACATAATTGCCCAGAAAATTGGTCGGGACATGGAACGTGGCGACACCTTCCGAAATCTCGTGGAATTCAAGCGGCTCGATCCAGTTGGCATAGTTGTTCTTGCCCACCGTGCCGAGAAGTTTCCGCTGTAGCTGTCCCCATTGTTCTTGTGTCATTCGTCCCCAAGTCCCGCCTGTTCAAGTCCTGCGAGATCACACTTCCCCGGGTCTATGGCACACAGAAGCCCCGAGCATTGCCGCAGCGGCAATGGCACAAGGTCCATGACTCATGACCGATCCGCACCGCGTATCTGACCCGCTGATTGCGCCCCGTCCCAAGGGTCGCACTCAGCGCGCGGACACGCATAATGCACATTCGGAAGGACATGGTTCACTGCATCAGCAGTGATCCGCCAAACAGTTTTCACGACATGCCCAATCATGCCGTTCCCGCTGCTCGTCGTTGCCGTTGAACCTTGTAAACAAGGCGCGTCGGCATCCCTGTCCCCCCAGGGCGAAGTGACTCGCAAGCTGAAATTACCAATTGCCGTGAAGCCTAAGCAACCGAACTATGACCTTGACTCATCCTTTTCGAAAAAGAATCTCTCGGCTTCGTGAAGATGCTCGTGAAATGCAAAAAAGCGCCGCCCGGATGAACCCGCGGGCGGCGCTTTTTGAGTCAATCAGTTAGCTGGATCAGCCGAGGGCTTTGACCCGTGCTGCAAGGCGCGAGATCTTCCGCGCGACGGTGTTTTTGTGCAACACACCCTTGGTCACACCGCGCATCATTTCGGGCTGAGCGGCCTGAAGCGCAGCGGCTGCGGCGGTCTTGTCACCGGAGGCGATAGCCTCCTCGACTTTGCGGATGAAGGTACGGATACGCGAACGACGCGCTTTGTTCACAGCGAAACGGGCTTCGTTCTGACGGGCGCGTTTCTTGGACTGAGGCGAATTGGCCATGGTTTTTCCCACTTTCCGGGTCTGTTGAATATGTATCGCGCAACGATCCCGGACCGGGTTTCATCAACCGGCTGATTCTGACCAGAGCGGGTCTCACGCGCATGTAGCGGCGTCCTTACGGGATTTCGCGTCGATTGGAAACCGCAAAATAACACTGCGCGGGAACACAGGGCGCCGCAAGCAGCGCCCTGCACATGGCTGTCTCAGCGGTCGCGGAACTGCGGCGTGCGCTTTTCCATGAAGGCGGCCATGCCTTCCTTCTGGTCTTCGCTGGCGAAGAGCGAATGGAACACCCGGCGTTCGAACAGCAGACCCTCGCGCAGCGTCGTCTCAAAAGAGCGGTTCACCGCCTCCTTGACGACCATCACGGTGATCATGCTTTTCTCGGCGATCTTCTGGGCCGCCGCCATCGTCTCTTCCATCAGCTTCTTGACGGGCACGACGCGCGAGACAAGACCGGCGCGTTCCGCCTCTTCGGCATCCATGAAACGTCCGGTGAGGTTCATGTCCATCGCCTTGGCCTTGCCGATGGCACGGGTCAGGCGCTGCGTGCCGCCAAGCCCTGCCACGACGCCCAGGTTGATCTCGGGCTGGCCGAATTTCGCGGTATCCGAGGCGATGATGAAATCGCACATCATGGCAAGCTCGCACCCCCCGCCCAGCGCATAGCCGGACACGGCCGCGATGATCGGTTTGCGCACGCGCAGGATCTGCTCGGATTCAGGGGTGAAGAGATCGCCTGCGAACACATCCACAAATGTCTTCTCGGCCATCATCTTGATGTCGGCCCCGGCGGCGAAGGCTTTTTCCGATCCGGTGATGACGATGCACCGGACCTTTTCGTTGTTCTGGCACCCGGTCAACGCATCCGCCAGCTCACCCAGCAGCTGATCGTTCAGCGCGTTCAGGGCATTGGGGCGGTTCAGCGTGATAAGGGCG
>JAMWZG010000015.1:21556-22611 GCA_024304855.1 Paracoccaceae bacterium | reverse complement strand
GCGACGTGGTCTTCTACTTCGACGATGATCGTCTCATAGGCCATGAATTCTGCTTTCGCTTGTTGTCGACAGACCTGATTGAGTATCAGCTTGGGCGCGGCGATCAAGTCATCTTTGGCATTTGGGACAGTAGAAGGACGACCGCCCCGCCTGCACGATCCTTGCAATCGTGCTGTTGCAACCGGGCGCGCGGCAGGGTTCGCCTTCGCGGCCATAGGCATCGAAACTGTGCTGGAAATAGCCCAGCTCGCCATCCGCCTGCCGGAAGTCGCGCAAGGAGGAGCCGCCGGCCTCGATCGCCTCGGCCAGCACCTGCCGGATGATCGGAACCATCGCGGCCACACGGGTCGCCGCAATCTGCCCGGCACGGCGCTGCGGCGAGATGCGGGCGCGGAACAGGGCCTCGCAGACATAAATGTTGCCCAGGCCCGCCACGATCCGCTGATCCAGCAGGGCGGATTTGACGGGCGTGTTCCGCCCTTTCAGCGCGGCGACCAGATAGGGTTCGTTAAAGTCATTGCCCAAGGGTTCCGGGCCGATCACCGACAGCAGCTTGTGCTGATCGGCAGTGGCAGTCTCCAGCAGGTCCATCGCCCCGAAGCGGCGGGGATCGTTGAAGGTGATGCGCGCGCCATTGGCTATGTGCAGCACAACGTGGTCGTGTTTCTCGGCCATGGGGTGATCATGCACGAAGAGCCCCAGCGGATCGCCCGACACCAGCATCCGCCCCGACATGCCCAGATGGATCAAGAGCGTCTCGCCGCTGTCCAGATCGGCGAGGATGTACTTCGACCGCCGCCGCAGGGCCATGACGCGCCGTCCGGTCAGCCGCGCGGCCATATCCGGCGGAAAGGGCCAGCGCAGGTCGGGGCGATTGACCTGCGCCCGCGCGATCACCTGCCCCTCCATCACCGGGGCAAGGCCGCGGCGGACGGTTTCAACCTCGGGCAATTCGGGCATGGATGTTCCTGCGGATCAAGACTTTGACATGAGACGCGACAAGGGGCGCATTGCAGCCCCCTGCCCGCGCCCTATAAGAAGGAGGGAAACAAGGA
>JAMWZG010000015.1:19800-21546 GCA_024304855.1 Paracoccaceae bacterium | reverse complement strand
AATCGGAAAAAGCCGGGCGTGTGCGCGGCGTCTTCGGGTCGGTGGCGTCGAAATACGATGTGATGAATGACGTGATGTCGATGGGCATCCACCGCATCTGGAAAGACGCGATGATGGACTGGCTGGCCCCGCGCGCCGGAACGCGGTTGCTGGACGTGGCCGGGGGGACGGGCGACATCAGTTTTCGCTATCTCAAACGGGCCGGCCATGCACAGGCCACGGTGCTGGATCTGACCGAACCGATGCTGGTCGAGGGCCGCAAGCGGGCCGAGGCCGAGCAGATGGCCGGGATGCTGGACTGGGTCGTGGGCGATGCGATGGCGCTGCCGTTTCCGGACAATACGTTTGATGTCTATACGATCTCGTTCGGGATCAGGAACGTCACGCGCCCGCAGGAGGCGCTGAACGAAGCCTACCGTGTGCTGAAACCCGGTGGTCGGCTGATGGTTCTGGAGTTCAGTCAAATTCCCAATCCAGCAATGCAATGGGCCTATGACCGCTATTCCTTCAACGTGATCCCGACGATGGGCAAGATCATCGCGAATGATCGCGACAGTTATCAGTATCTTGTTGAATCCATTCGAAAATTCCCGGATCAAGAGTCATTCTTGGGCATGGTGCGCGATGCCGGGTTCGAACAGGCCAAGTATCGCAACCTGAGCCTTGGGATCGCGGCGCTGCATTCCGGCTGGAAGATCTGAGATGCGCGGTCCGCACAATATCTGGCGCCTGATCCGCACGGGTGCCACGCTGGAGCGCACGGGCGCGATGAGCGTGATTCTGGATGCGATGAAGGCGCCGCGTCTGGTGCGGATCGTGCTGCGCGGACTGGTCTGGCCCTTCCGCTGGCTGGGGTTCAAGGGCGATGTGGCGATGCCGCCTGCGCCGCGGGCCCTGACGGCGCTGGGCCCGGCCTATATCAAATTCGGGCAGATCCTCTCGACCCGCCCTGATGTGGTGGGCGATGAGCTGGCCGTGCAGTTGCGCGTCTTGCAGGACAAGCTGCCGCCCTTCTCGATCGCACAGGCCAAGGCCAGTATCGAAGCCGAGCTGGAGCTGCCAGTGGATGAGGTGTTCTCCGAGTTCGGCCCGCCCGTCGCGGCCGCCTCGATCGCGCAGGTGCACCGCGCACGTCTTCGCAGCACTGGAGAGGATGTGGCGGTCAAGGTGCTGCGGCCCGGGATCGAGCGCGCCTTTCGCAAGGATATCGACGCCTTCTACCTTGCGGCTGGGGTGATCGAGTTCCTCTCCCCCGCCTCGCGGCGGCTGCGGCCGACGGATGTGATCTCTCATTTCGAGGGCGTGGTTCTGGGCGAGCTTGACCTGCGGCTTGAGTCCTCCTCTGCCTCGGAGTTCGCGGCAAATACGGCGCAGGATCAAGGGTTTGGCCTCCCCGGTATCCAATGGATGTTCTCGGGTCGCCGGGTCATGACGATGAGTTGGGTCGAAGGCGTGCCGCTTGGCGACAATGACGCCATCGACGCGGCGGGTCATAATCGCCGGGCACTTGGGGAAAGGGTGCTGCAACTGTTCCTCAACCATGCGCTGCGCGATGGTTTCTTTCACGCCGATATGCATCAGGGCAACCTCAAGGTCGCGGCGAATGGGGACATCATCGCCTATGACTTTGGAATCATGGGGCATATCGACGAATATACCCGCCGCGTCTATGCCGAGATCCTGTTCGGCTTTATCCGCAAGGATTACAAACGCGTCGCAGAGGTGCATTTCGAGGCGGGCTATGTT
>JAMWZG010000015.1:0-19790 GCA_024304855.1 Paracoccaceae bacterium | reverse complement strand
CCCGCCGATCGCGATGTCGATGAGTTCGCCCGCGCCCTGCGCGCGGTGGGCGAGCCGATTTTCGGGATGGACGCGACGCAGATCTCGATGGGGCGGCTTCTGAGCTATCTCTTTGATGTAACAGAGCGTTTCGGGATGGAAACGCGCACCGAGCTGATCCTGCTGCAACGCACGATGGTTGTCGTGGAAGGCGTGGCACGCAGTCTTTACCCCCAGATCAACATCTGGGAAGTCGCGAAACCGATCGTCGAGGATTACATCAAGCAAAGCATCGGACCGCGTGCCGTGCTGCGCGATCTGGGAAAGACGGCGCAGGTTCTGGCCCGGTTCGGCCCCCGTCTGCCCGGTCTGGTCGAGGCGGCCTTGATCCGCCAGGCCAGCGCAGGCGACCCGCCGCCGCGCCCCAGCCCGTTCTGGCCGGTTTTCTGGGTGCTGCTGGGGGGTATCGCGGGCGCGGGTGGCTCGGTTTTGGTTTTCACCCTGCTCTGACAGCTAAGCGGAGAGCGCCTGCAACGCTGCGATTTCCGCCCGCATGGCCGCTTCATAGGCTCGATCCGGCGCGGACCGGGTGAGTTTCCACAAACAATAGGCGGCCATGCGCCAATGGAGAATGGGCTGTAGCGCAGCAAGCCGGGCCTCGGTTGCGGGGTCGTCATATGCCGTCAGAAAGGCCTTTCGCTCGTCCGGCGTCAACGGCTGACCGCGCCCCACCTGCTGCATCGCGGGCGACAGGAAAAGGGCAATATCGTGGAGCGGATCACCCACGGCCGGACATTGCCAGTCGATCAGGACGGGCATCCCCTCCGGTTCGCCAGCAGGACAGATCAGGTTGTCCGGGACGGGGTCCCCATGCAGCAAACGGCGCGGACCAGATGGAAACGTGACACCATCCGGTTGAAGGGCGCGCAGAGGTTGCGCGTCATGGGACGGGATCTGCGACAGGATGTCCAATGTCTGCGCCATCAACGACCGAGCGTCATCTGACGCAGAGGGCATGGGTTGCAGGTCCGCGTGAAGTGGCAGGTCATGAAGTGACCTGAGGAGATGAGCCACAGGGGCCACACCAGAGCGCCAGGGCGAACCCCTCTGATGGGCATAGACCAGGACCGCGCCCGACGGCAGATCACCGCTGAATATCGGTTCCGGCGCAAGATTCCGACCCTTGATCGCTTCCAGAACCATGGCCTCGGCCTTCGGGTCATTGCGGAAAAGAGGGGTGCCCCCGGATTTGGCATAGAGCTTGACCACACGCCGGCCGCTCTCATCCTCGACCCGCCAAACCTGATTGGTGCGGCCACCCGGCAAAGCTGTCCAGACTGCGTTCATGCTGACCAAGCCCGCCACCGACAAATCGCGCTGAAGTGCGGACGGTGGGTCAATCAGATCAACGGCATCTGCTCTGGTGTCGGTCACGATCTTTGGGTCACTTGATGGCGTTCGATGGCAATTGGCACATCCTCATCCCGGACGGCTTGCCAGACCTAATGCGATCCTTACGGGATTCACAGCCCTCCTTTGTGATGTGCGTCAGTTGCGCAGGGCGGTGACCAGATCGGCATCCACCGTCGCCCCGCTTTCCATGACCAGCACTGTGCGGCCGGCATCGCTCCGCGCCTCAGCGATCCGGTCATAGACATCGGGTGTGCTGCTACTTTGTAACTCCTCCTGAAAGTAACTCTCGACTTCAAAACTGTAGAGACCGGATGGCAGGCTTTGCCCCGCCGCGTCCCGGCCGGTCCAATCATGGCTTTTCGCAGCGACAGGGATGGAAACCGTCTGAACGACATCACCGCTTTCATTGCGCACAACAAGACGGGCTGCATCAGCCGTTGGCACGGGTGTGGTGAACAGGGTCACAGGGAAGCCATCAAAGCGTGCCGGCACTGGTGCGCGGGCCTCCATCCCGACCCATGCGGCCAGTTGTGCAATGCCCATCTGTCCCATTTGTCCGGAAAGCCCGGTGAGCAGATCATTCGTCAGAACCTGCTGCTCGACAGATGAAAATGTCGCCAACTGGACAGCAAAATCATTCGACTCAATAGGGTTGAGCGGATCCTGATTTTTAAGCTGCGCTGTGAGCATCCTCAGAAATGTCTCAAAATCGGAATTGATGACTGTCTTTCCAGCAGGCGTGCCAACCCGAGGCGGAAGCGCGTTGGTTGCAGTGTCTATCGTGGTCATTCTTGTCTCCTCAAACCCGAATATCGAGACCTGATTGATGACCCGTCGGCCTGTCTCGGGGCTGTGTTGTGGGCGGACTTGCGGCGAGTTCAGGTGATTGTTCAAACTGCGGCGTTTCCTGCCGCCCGTCGCGGCCACCGTCATTTTGCCCAAAGGAGAAATTGATCGTGCCATAGCCGATCTGCCGCAACTCCTGCGCGAGTTGTTCACTGTGCCGGCGCAGCAGATCCAACGTCTCGGACCGCTCCGCAACGACGGTCATCGTGATGACGCCGTCGTTCATGACCATGCTGATGCGAACTCTGCCAAGCTCCTCGGGGTTGAGGTGCAGATCAACCGGACGCTCGAAGGCGCGGGCGGAAGCATCCAGAAACTGCTGCAAAACCGGGCGCTGAGTGTCGGACCGGGCTTGAATGACCTCACCCGCAGGCAGCACCGAAGAGGAAGTGCTTATCTGCAACCCCATGGCCTCGGACACGTCCGCGACCATCGGATCGGAACGCCCAGCATCGTGCGAGATCGTGAGTAACGGGCTGGGCGGCAAGATGTTCGATGAGCCGACACCTGATGTTGACGGCAAAACCGGCTCGGATGCGACCCTCCCTTCGACCCGAAGGGGCGGTACATGATCCCGCAGAGGCAAGCGCCGGTCCTCTGAACCATTCCTTACTGGAACTGTGAACCCAAGAGGTTGATCGTCCACGCTTTGCATTCTGGAATCAGTGCTCTGTACGAGTTGACCCACAGTCCTGCGACTTGCCCCCTCTGGCGAGGCTGGCACCGGGACTGGAGCGGATAGCACTCCAAACCTCTCGTCAATTCCGTGCAATTTAGGCGGAACTGTCGAAACTGTGGGGTGTTGACGCTCCTTGGGCTGAACGCTTTGGTCATCAGTCGATGGATGCTCCTGCGATTGAGGCACGCTCTGCTCAATATACTGCGTTCCAGAGGTGTTCCCTGACGCTGGTCGTTGAGCTGTATCAGTCACTATTTCGGCAGAAAGCTCCGGTTCCGTAGCCGGACGAGACTGACTGACACTGACGGTCTGGGGAATGGCGGATGCACTGCCGGGTAAAGTCTTGCGAACGCTCTCCACCTCAGGGATAGACGAACGAGGGGGCTGCGCATCTAAACTCATGGGCTGCAATGGGGAAAGATTACCTTCCATGTTCCTGGCAGGCTTGACCTCAGTCACCTCTCTCGATTGATCGCGAAATTCAGCCTGGATCTGCTGTCCCGCATCAAAACCGTTACGAACAGGCTGTTTAGGGTCTGATGAATCGGAGGAAACGGCGTGTGGGCTTGCCCGTAGCGAGCTTGATTCTCGATTCTCTGCAATACCCACATTTTGCAAAGGTGTTTGTACGGTGACGCCTTTTTCCGGCAAGGTAACAGGAGTCCATCCCTTAGGCGTCGTTTCGGCGGCTTCCATTGCGCTCTTTGGTGTCAAAGGAAGCTGCCAGCGGTCGTCAGACCTCAGTGGCTCCTCTTCGGCTGTCGCCGAAAAGATGGGACTACCCATGACTTGTTGTCCCGGGGGTGCCATGGAAACAAAGGCCTGTTCCACAACAGCTTGCTTTGCCAATACAATGACCTGCGCAGGACTCGCCACTGATTCAAGATCAACAATCCCTGGAAGAGGAGTATCCATCTCTTCCGGTGCCTGAACTGACGACCTTTCCAACCCCGCATCCTGTGCAATCTGCGTAGCAATCTCGACCTCCGGTTCTGCCTGCGGAGCAGGCGGATCGACATGACCGATCATCTCCTCTCCCAGAACACTGTCGAAAATGTCAGCGAAATCCGAAAGATACTGCGAGGGTTCGCGCAAAACCGGGGATAGAGGAGTGACTGACCCTGCCTGCGGCGCAGGTTTCAGCAGCGCGAAAATGGGCGTCATTCCAATTGCTGGCATCGCTGGCTGAGACATGAATCACTCCGGGGTTCGACTTGCCCCAAGAATGAACCCGTTTGATTACCAGTTCTTTACCGCTCCTGGAGCAAGATCAGAAAAATCGCTTCAATTGGAGTAACCCGATGCAACTAGCCTTACCGCCCACAGTTCCCAACAAGAATCCTCTCACCGTGAAAGACGGGCATAGCATGGAGGGCTTGTCGAAAGACCCTTTGCGCTTGGCCGCGCAGCAGTTGGAGGCCAGTTTTTTGGCTGAAATGCTGAAATCAGCCGGATTTGGTGCCGCGCGCACGGCTTTTGGCGGCGGTGTCGGAGAGGAGCAGTTCGCGTCCTTTCTTCGTCAGTCTCAGGCCGAAAACATGGTTAAAGCGGGCGGAATCGGGTTGGCCGAATCGCTCTACCACGCCTTGAAGGAGCGTCAGGATGGCTGAGCCCAGCAACTCTCATGCGGCGTCGGAGCAGGCGACCGTGATCCTTGCCAGTCTGGACGATCTGCTGGACAGAGAGCGGATTGCGCTTCTGAACGGCGATCTTGACGCCATCTCGCGCGGGCTGCGCGAGAAGGAGCGGCTGATTGATGCCTTGAATGCCTTGCATGGTGATCAGGACGAGGATCTCTCGGCAATTCGCAACAAAGCTCAGCGAAATCAGATACTTCTGGAAAGCGCGTTGAGTGGTATCCGCGCAGTTGCAGATCGGGTGGCCGCATTGCGACGCGTGCGTGACACACTTGAAACCTATGACCAGAGCGGCCGCAAGACAGCGATCTCCACGCTTCGGACAGGTCAGGTCGAGAAGCGCGCATAGGCGACGGTTTAACTCAAATCCCGCGGAAATGCGCAGCCGCGTTTAGGAGATCCTTAGCACTTCAAGCTGCATGTTGAGCCTGCATCCAAGAGGGTGGCGCAAGTCGTTGGGTGAACACCGACCTGCAAACGTCAGAAGGCAGGCAGTCGTTCTTGTGGGGGCGACACAATCGAATGCGCAAAAAGCGCTCAACATGTGAAAAGGAACCTGAGTTATGTCCAGCATTCTGACCAACAACGGCGCGATGGTCGCGCTGCAAACCCTGAAATCCATCAATTCGAACCTGGGCAAGACCCAGGACATGATCTCGACCGGCAAATCGGTCGCCAGCGCCAAGGATAACGCGGCGCTTTGGGCGATTTCCAAGGTCATGGAATCCGACCTGACCGGCTTCAAGGCCATCAGTTCAAGCCTTGCTTTGGGCCAATCGACCGTCTCGGTTGCGCGTCAGGCATCTGAACGTGTGACGGATCTTTTGAAGCAGATGAAGGGGAAGATCGTTGCTTCACAGGAGCAGAACGTCGATCGGGGAAAGATCCAGTCCGACATCGATGCGCTGCGGGAACAGATCGCCGGGATCACAACAGCATCGCAGTTCAATGGTCTCAACCTCTTGTCCAACCGTAGTGCCGAGGCTGGGACCGGTAGCGTCAACATCCTCGCCTCTCTGGATCGTTCGGACAGCGGCGTTGCGGCCAGTGACATCGCGGTGCGCAAGCAGGACCTCGGCACGACGGCAAGTTCCGTCAATGGCACAACATGGACAATCGGCACGGCGGTTGACAGCGGAACGCTTGCTGCAACGCAGTCCGACACCCTCACCATTGCTGCACCGACTGCCGCAGGCCAATTGTTTGGCTTGAGCATCTTCGGAACCGACGCCGATAACAGTTCGTTCTCGCAGGCCGACTATCGCACCGGCACGGCAGCTACTCCGACCAACATCGCGGAAGCGACAGCGATCCGCTATATCTCGCGCGAGGGAGACACTGCGGCTGACGTTGCCAAGGGACTTGCGAACGCGTTCAAGATCTATGCGGCAGAGAATGGTCTTGAATCCTCGGTGCTCAACATTGATGCCACAGGTTCTGGTCTTGCGATCTCGTCTACAGCAACGACAGTGGGCGACACGATTGCCGTGGCCGTCTTCAATCCGCAGGCCGGAGCGGGGTCGTCGACGACAATCGGTGGCGGTCTTGAGGCGCTGAACGATATCGACGTCGCAACTGATGCAGGAGCGGCTTCGGCACTGACCTCGATCGAGTTCATGATCGAAACAGCCATCGGGTCGGCGGCGAACTTTGGTTCGGCACAGGGCCGTATTGATACCCAGGCGGCCTTTGTCAGCCAGATGAGTGATGCTCTGCGTTCTGGTATCGGCACGCTTGTCGATGCAGATATGGAAGAAGCATCGGCGCGACTTCAGGCGCTTCAGGTCCAGCAGCAGCTTGGCATTCAGTCCTTGTCCATCGCGAACCAGGCGCCTCAGTCGATCCTCTCCTTGTTCCGTTAATCACGTTTGGCACGAAGGCACGGTTAATTGCCTTCGTGCCAATTCTCTCCAATTAGCCATGAGAAGGGAAACGACGTGAACAACAAATTGTTGGCGCACAACGCCTATGGACAAAAGACTGCCCCAACCCGCACCGCAAGGGATACGGAATATGAGGTCATTGCCCGCATCACTCACAGAATCAGGACGGCTGCCCTGAAGGGCAAGAACGGCTTTCCTGAGTTGGTCGAAGCTTTGGATGAAAACCGTCGCCTGTGGACAACGCTTGCAACAGATGTGGCTGACCCAAAGAACGGCCTGCCTCAGGATCTGCGTGCCCGTTTGTTTTATCTGGCGGAATACACATTCGGTCACACAAGTAAAGTCCTTGGAGGTAAAGCAAGTGCGTCCTCACTGATTGACGTTAATATGGCGGTCATGCGGGGGCTGCGGGGACAGGGGGCAAAACCATGAGCGGCCTTGTTCTCAAACTCGGACCCAAAGAGCGGGTGCTGATCAACGGGGCTGTTATTGAGAACGGAGATCGTCGCAGCAGGTTGGCGATCATGACGCCCAATGCTCATATCCTGCGTCTGAGGGATGCAATTCACCCTGACGAGGTGACAACCCCTGTTCGCCGGGTATGTTATTCCGTGCAGCTCGTATTGTCCGGTGATAGCTCTCCCGAGGATGCTCGCTTGCCGACCCTTCGCCGGATCGAAGAGTTGAGCCGCATTCTCACTGATCAGGATAGTCGTGCTCAGTTGGCATTGGCGACCGACGCGATCATTGCCGGCCAATACTATCCCTGCCTAAAGGCCTTGCGCGTTCTTCTTCCTCGCGAGGAGCGGCTTCTGGCCGTCGGTCGATCATGAGTTTTCAACCTGTCATACCCCTGCCAGGCCTGTCTGGTTGGCGCTTTCTCCAGCGAACCATGGAAGCGCAAAGCGACGTGTTTGACAGGCGCCCGGATCTGTCGCGCGACACGGCCTATTTTGAGGCCAATATCGGCAAGATCAACTCTGCGGAGGACTTGGTTGCTGACCGTAGACTTCTACGTGTCGCTTTGGACCCCTAATGTTGTGGATGACAGGTTTTCTCCATTTCAGTAGCCTGCCATAGCGACGTTGCAATATCTTCGTCGTGATATACGCCCGCGACGGTTCGTTTGACACATGACCACCCTTCTACTGTGAGTTGGGCGATCCTGCCTCCACCTCATCCAAGTATCCAGCCCACCAATCGGCCAGTCGGACACGTTCTTCCCAAAACTCGCCACGGGCATAGATCCGGCGGATCTTGTTACCATCGACATGGGCCAAGGCACGCTCTATCGCGTCTGGGTTCCACAGCCCGCTTTCATTGGCCAAGGTCGAGAATGTTGCGCGGAACCCATGCGCTGTCATTTCATCCCCGTCATAGCCCAAGCGACGAAGCGCGCCGTTCAGAGTATTCTCACTCATGGGACGAAACACCGACCTCAGGGAGGGAAACAGGAAGACGCCATTGCCGGTGATGCGTTTCAAGTCCTTCAGCAAAGCTAAAGCCTGCGCTGGCAGCGGCACCGAATGCGGCGCGCGCATCTTCATTCTCTCCGCAGGGATCAACCAGATCGCCTTTTCAAGATCAAACTCTGCCCACGTCGCCTGCCGCAACTCACCTGGTCGCTGGGCGAGAATGGCGAGTAACCGCAACGCGATCCGTGTCGTTACTTGCCCTTGAAACCCGTTTATCGAACGCAATAAGCCACCAAGTTCTTTAGGGTCCGTGATAGCAGAGCGCGATTTGACCTTGGGTCGGATAAGAGCATCCCGCAATGCAAAGGTAGGATCGTGCTCGACAACACCGGATGCAATCGCATAGCGGAACACCGCGCCGATCTTGGCACGCAGTCGCTTGGCAGTTTCGTGATTACCCTTGGCCTCCACCTTTCGTAGGCAGGCAAGCACCATAGGTGACGTCACCTCTGCGATAGGTTTATTGCCGAAAGCATCAATTGCCATGCCCAACAGCCATTCGGTCTTGGTCTTGGTGGCATCCGCGCGCCCTTCCTTTCCGGCTTTGGCTTTGTAGGCTTCCGCAAGCTTCGTGAAGGTCGTCTCCTGCACAAGCAACTTCTGCCGCTTGTCCTCCTTCTTCACCTCACCTGGGTCTTCACCTGCAGCAAGCCGCGCACGGGCCTCGTCACGCAGCTTTCGTGCCTGCGCGAGAGAGATCGCCGGATAAGCCCCAAAGGACAAACGCTTCTCACGCCCATCGATCCGGTACTTCATATGCCACAGCCGCGAGCCTGAGGGGGCTACGGTCACATAGAGGCCTTGGAAATCTGAGACCTTGTATGGTTTGTCCTTTGGTTTCAGGCTTCGAATCTGGGTATCGGTCAATGGCATCTGGGGGCATCGCTTTTCTGCATCACTCGCGAAGCCCCCGTAGATGCCCCCAAACCGAGGGCATTCTATCGGACTGGGCTGAACAGCATCGGACAACCAGCATCGCAAAAACCCTTATAAACCAGGGTTTTTTGGATGTCATTGGATGATTTTGGATGAGAAAGTGGTGCCGCTGAAGGGACTCGAACCCCCGACCCCATCATTACGAATGACGTGCTCTACCAGCTGAGCTACAGCGGCCCTTGAGGACGGGGCTATAACACCCCGTCTATAGTTGGAAAAGACCTATTTTCGGACTTCGTCACCCTCGGTCCAGGTCCCGTCGATCGGGCGGTGAAGGCTTTCCTCATCCGGCAGGATCTCGGCATCGGGGACGTTTGCGGGATCGTCCGAGGATTTATCCTCGATCGAGCCGACGATCAGCGGCAACATTTCGGAGCCACCCGGCGCGGTCGGTGCGCCGGCCGGGGGCGAGGTCCAGGCGAGCGTGTCGAAGGATTTGCAATTCTCGCAGATGGGCACCCATTCGGGATGGATGTTGTGGCACTTTTCGCAGACCCACTGTGGCCCGCGGGGGGCTGTCAGGGCGCGGGCGAGCCAGCCCTTGACTACCACATCCGAGGCACCTTCACCCCGTGCGATGGCGGCCATGACCGTCAGGATGCGGGCATCGGGGGCGGTATCCACCAGATCGCCCAGCGCACGGCGTGCTTCGGGGAAATCCTCGGCCGCGATGTTGAGTTCCGCGAGCAAGAGGCGCGATTCCACATGATCAGGATGTTGCGCAATCAGCGGCTTGAACCGCTTGAGCCGCGCGGCTGGCGTTTCATCCGGGACGATGGCGGCAAAAGCAGCCGCCAGATCAGGATGAGGCTGCGCAGCCCATGCCTTCTTGATCACGCGGGTGGCATATTTTGCGTTGCCCTGGTCGATATAGCCCCGTGCAGCAAAAGCCGCGGCAGGGATCAGGTCGGGCGACAGCTTGTTCGCCTCGATCGCTGCTTCGCGGGCACTGATGTCATTGCCCTCTTGCAGAACATCCTTGGCCTCGGACAGTGCCAGAACGGCGTCGCGGCGTTTATGGACATCACGCGGCAGGCTGCCATGCTTGAGCTTGGCGCCAAGGGTCCGGCGGGCACCGGCCCAATCATGGGCGCTTGCCTGAAGCCGTAGCAGGACATCCTGGGTTTCCTCGTGCTTTGGCCGCAGGTCCAGCGCCTTCTCTGCCAGTTTGAGGGCGGTCGTCATGTCTCCGTCCGCCAGCTTCTGCTTCATGATCCCGCGCACGCCGACGAAACGGGTGGCGTCGTTCTTGAGCAGGCGTTTGTAGACCTCTTCGGCCTTGCGGCGATCGCCTGTCATTTCAGCCGCCTGAGCGGTGAGCAGATTCGTCAGTTCCGGCTTGTGGAGATACCGTTCCGCCTTGCTGGCCTTGGCCATGGCAAGTCGGCCTTCGCCAGCAGCCAGCGCCATCATGCCTTCGGACAGGGCCTGATAGCCCTTTTGTTCGCGGTTGCGATTGAAATAGCGGGTGATCGCGGTTTCATCGCCGTTGATGAACTTCAGGGTGGCAATCAGGAAAGCGACCAGACGCAGGATAACCCACACCGCGAACACCAGTGCAATCAACAGCATCACGGCGTAAAGCGGCGTCAGATTCACCTCATAGCCGGCCGCGGCGATACGGACCCCGCCTTCAAGCTCCATCAGATAGGCAGCACCCATGGTCGCGGCGGCAACCAGAACCACGAACAGGATAATCTTTATCAGCGACCAGAGCATTCCGTTATCCTTCAGTTCGTATTCAGCGCTTGTGACAGGTCTTGTGCAGCGGCCACCGTTGCAAGGCGTGCCTGGGCTTGCATACGCCAATCGGACAGAACCGTGGCGGCGGCGTCCGGCAGGGCTTCAAGCTCGGTCAGGGCGCGGTTCAGATCGCCGGATTGCACCGCCGCCTCTGCTCGAGACAGGATTGCGTCGGGGTCATCCCCTTCGCGCGGCTGCAAGGAGCGCAGACCAAGCTGGGTTTCAAGAAAACCGCCAAACCCGGTTGCGCCCGTCTGCTGCCGCGCGGCGCGCAGAGCGTCGCGGGCAAGATCGGGGAAAGCGGATTGCAAGGCGGAAAGGGTCGCAACACCCTCTTCGGCCTGCTGTGAAAGGGCTTCGGGCACCTCGGCCCCCGTCTCCTGCAATTCGGCCAGCGCGTCGGCAAATGGTGTGCCAGTATCGAGAGCGGTCTGAACCCGTGTCAGCGCGGCGCGCTGCATCACGGCGCGGGCTGTGTCGCGCGCCGCTTGCTCTTCTTCGGCGGCGGCGTCTGACAGGGCTGCGATTTCACTCCGCTGCGCCTCCAACGCCTGCCGGATCTGGTCCAACTCGGCCTGCGCTGCCTCGAGATCGGCCTGGGTCTGCGGATCGCCAGATCCGCCTGCGGCCGCAGGTCTGGCTTCGAGAGCGTCGATGCGCTGGGCCAGAACACCAACCTGGGTGGTAAGGTCTTCGATGCGCGGTGCGAGATCGGCAATCTCCGGCGCCTCAGGGGCGGGGGCGTCTTCAAGGGCGGTCAGCCGCGTGGTCACGTCAGACAGGGCGTTCTGCTGGTCAGTGACCTGCCCATCCAGCGCCGCCAGACGATCTTGAACCCCGCCCGACACAGGCAGAGGCAAACTGTCCAACGCACCACTATGGGCCAGTCCGAACCCGATCGCGGCCGCTGCAACACCGCCCAGCAACATGGGAAAGAAACCGCCTTTGCGGACGATCACTGTCTCGGTGGACTTGGCGGGCGCATCATGCGGCGCAGTCTTTGGCTCATCGGCCTCTCCCTCGGAATGGGGCGGCTGAGCCTCATCCTTGGCGCTGTCGGGGGTATCCCCATCGGTATCAGGCCGCTTCCCGGCTGCATCGCCTGGCGAGGCGGCTTCCACTTCGGCGTCCTTCTGTGGCCGATCTTCCTGACTCTCGGGTGGCTGAGGCGCGACGGAAGATGCGTCTGCCTGCTCTACCGTCGCATCCGTCGATCCGGCATTCCCGGCGTTGTTCAAAACAACGGCATCCTCGATCTCTTCAAGGGAAGGTGTCTGCTTGTCGGAAGTCTTTTTCTTGTCCGCCACCGAACGATACCCTTTCGAATCTATATCCACATCGCGCCATTTGGCGGACCAGCCTACCCCGCACCTGCTCTTGTCTCAAGCCGCTCGCCGGGCAGGGGTCAATTCACCGCCCAAGGAGACGACTCAAGCAAAGCGCCTATGGCTTCGGTCACGGCCTCGAAATCAGGGTGGGCCGCCACGACGCAGTGTTCAACCTCAAAACGCAGCGCGTCCACCACGTTCTGACTCATTGCGACAACATAAACCGGGGCTTCCACAGGGCCATCCCCCATCAAAGCGGCGCTGCGCGGTGAAAAAAGCGGAAGGATCACCGGTCCCTGCCCTTGCAGAAGCGCCAAAGCCTCCTCTGTCAATGGACATGCGCTTTGCGAATAGACGATGGCCTGCGACGCCGGACACCCCTGCGCGCTCAGCCGTTCGGCGATGTCGCCACGGGCGTGCGCCCCGCGCAGGTGGAGCATCGGGCCCAGCGCGCCGTCGTCAATGATGCGCTTGATCAAAGCCTCTGCATCGCCACCGGCAGAAATGGCCTTGAGACCTGCCTCCTGCGCGGCACGCGCCGTTGCGTCACCGACAGTATAGCAGGGCAATGTCTTTGGTCCCAGCGCACTGACATAGGCCGCGACCCCGTTGGCAGAGGTGAAGATCAAGGTGCGGATGCCGTCCAGCGCGGGCAGACGGGGATCAGGAACAATCTCCATCACGGGAGAGATGCAGAACCCGACCCTTTCCCCGAACTTCGCAGCCAGAAGCGCCGCCATCCTGCGCGACGACGCCTCGGGTCGGGTCAGCAGGATGACAGGCCGTGTCATGGTTGCCCCGGGATTGTTTGCATCCTTGACTGGTGTTACCTCGCTAGGGGTGGTCTTGCAACGGTCAGGACCAATCAAGGCAGGATTGAAGGACCGATGGTCAAGACGTTGACGGTACTGGGGTTGGAGAGCAGTTGCGACGATACCGCCGCCGCTGTTGTGCAGCAAACAGGCTCTGAACCGGCGCGAATCCTGTCTTCTGTCGTTCTGGGGCAGGCTGAACTACATGCGGCCTTTGGTGGTGTGGTGCCGGAAATTGCGGCACGCGCCCATGCAGAGAAACTGGATATTGCCGTCAGGCAGGCCCTTGATCTGGCGGGGATCGGGCTTGCGCGGATGGATGCAGTGGCCGTGACCGCTGGACCCGGTCTGATTGGCGGCGTTCTTGCCGGCGTCATGTGCGCCAAGGGTCTTGCCACGGGGGCGGGCAAACCGCTTGTCGGGATCAACCATCTGGCCGGACATGCCTTGACCCCGCGTCTGACGGATCAGGTGGCGTTCCCCTATCTGATGCTGCTGGTCTCCGGGGGGCATTGCCAGTTTCTGCTGGTGCGCGGCATTGATGATTTCACCCGGCTGGGCGGCACCATTGACGATGCGCCCGGCGAGGCCTTCGACAAGACAGCGCGTCTTCTGGGACTGGCGCAACCCGGCGGGCCGTCGGTTGAAATCGCCGCGCGGGAGGGCGATGCCATGCGCTTTCCGTTTCCGCGGCCGCTTCTGGACCGCGAAGGATGCGACATGTCCTTCTCGGGACTCAAGACCGCCTTGTTGCGTTTGCGCGACAAGCTGATTGCCGAGAAAGGCGGGCTGACCATCCGGGATCGGGCTGACCTGTCTGCCGGATTCCAGATGGCCGTCGCCGATGTTCTGGCGGAAAAGACACGGCGCGCCCTGGCCCTTTATCTGGCAGAGCCGGTCCCGCAGCCTGTTCTGGCGGTGGCCGGGGGGGTAGCTGCAAATCAGTTGATCCGCGCCAGACTTGAGACTGTTGCGGGGGAAATGGGTGTTGATTTCATTGCCCCGCCTCTCAGTCTGTGCACCGATAACGCCGCCATGATCGCCTATGCCGGGCTGGAGCGTTTTCGTGCCGGAGAGCAAGACGACATGACGCTAGCGGCACGTCCGAGATGGCCGCTGGATCGCACCAGCCCGTCCCTGTTGGGAAGCGGCAAAAAGGGGGCCAAGGCATGATCACGGTTCTGGGCGCGGGTGCATTCGGGACAGCCCTTGCCATTTCACTGGCCGAAGCCGGTCAAGAGGTTGTGCTGTGGTCCCGGAACGCGGATCAGGTCAGATCCATGCAGGAGGTTCGAGAGAACAAGACACGCCTGCCCGGCATTATTTTCCCCGATGGCTTGCAGGCAAGTGACACTATTCCGGCGGAATCCGGGCCCGTTCTGCTGGCTGTCCCGATGCAGCACCTGCGTGAGCTTTTGCTGAGCCATGGTGATACCCTGCGCGGTCTTGACCTTGTCGCCTGCTGCAAGGGTATCGAATTGACGACGACGCTTGGCCCTATGTCCATTCTGGCCGAACTGATGCCGCAGAACACGGCGGCCATCCTGACCGGCCCCAGTTTTGCACATGACATTGCCAAAGGCTTGCCGACAGCCCTGACGCTGGCCTGCGCCAATGCAGAGCGTGGAAAAGCCCTGCAACAGACACTGATAACGCGCAATATCCGTCTCTATCGCACAACCGATACGATCGGGGCAGAGCTGGGTGGTGCCATGAAGAACGTGATCGCCATTGCCGCCGGGATTGTCATCGGCGCTGGTCTGGGTGAAAGCGCCCGTGCCGCCCTGATGACCCGTGGCTTTGCCGAAATGCAACGACTGGCCCTGGCGCTTGGGGCGCGGTCCGAGACGTTGTCGGGTCTTTCGGGCTTTGGCGATCTGGTCCTGACCTGCGCCAGCCCGCAGAGCCGAAACATGCGGTTCGGGCTGTCTCTGGGCCGCAACGAGAGTTTCGATCCAACAATCACCGTTGAAGGAGCGGCGACGGCCAGAGCGGCCCTTGATCGGGCTGCTGCTCTGGGGATTGATATGCCGATTACGGCCGTTGTGGTTGCGATGCTTGACGGCAAGATCGGGCTGCATCAGGCGATGAACTTACTGCTGTCCCGACCCCTGAAGGAGGAATGAATGCTTTTTGCGCTGATTGCCCGTGACAAACCGGGCGCGATAGAGACACGTCTGGCCAATCGGGCCGCTCATCTGGATTATGTCGCCCAAAGCGGTGTCGTGCGGCAGGCCGGCCCCTTGCTTAACGACACGGATGAAATGATCGGCTCGTTGTTGATCCTTGAGGTCGAGGACAGACACGCCGCGGCACGCTGGGCAGAAGGTGATCCCTATGCGAAGGCCGGGCTGTTCCAGAGCGTCGAATTGATTCCCTGGCGCAAGGTGATCGGGTGATGCGCTACTGGCTGTTCAAATCCGAGCCGTCGGTCTGGGGATGGACAGACCAGGTCGCGCGCGGCGACGCGGGCGAGGAGTGGGACGGTGTCCGCAACTATCAGGCGCGCAATTTCATGCGCGATATGACAGTGGGGGATCAGGGCTTTTTCTATCACTCACAAGACGAAAAGGCGATCGTGGGCATTGTCGAGGTGATCAAGCCCGCCCACCCGGATAGCACGGCGGACGATCCACGTTGGGAATGCGTTGATATAAAAGCGGTCAGGCCGGTCAAGACGCCGGTGACACTTGAGCAGATCAAAAACGATCCGCGTTTGTCCGAGATGGTTCTGGTCAAGAACTCAAGACTGTCTGTGCAACCCGTCAGTGACGAGGAATGGAACATCCTGTGCGACCTTGCAGGGGTTACGCCTTGAGTTGAAATGCGCGGGGAGAACCGGCCAAAGCCAGAACCCCCCGCTACCCCACGTGCTCCCTACACACCACACGTGAACTTTACAAAAGGCTCCGGCCATACTGGCCCGATAGGTCAAGACTACACCGGGCCAGGGAAGCCGGCAAATCCGAAGTCTCGATAATTTAGCGCAAATGAAGAAACGCCTGCCTTGCGGCGGGCGTTTTCCAACAGTCTGAAGCAGTTACTTGTAAACAGCTTCCTTGCCGAAGTGCTTGGTCAGCATGTAATAGACCACAACCCGATACTTGTTCCGCTCGGACTTGCCATAGGTTTCCAACACCGCGTGGATGGCTTCCATCAACTTGGGGCTGTCCGGCAGGCCGAGTTTCTTCATCAGGAAATTGGTTTTGACGGTTTCCAGCTCTCCGTCCTGCGTGCCCGCAACGGTCGAGGAGTCGGCGTTATAGATCGCCGGTCCGCAACCGATCGTGACCTTTGTCAGCAGATCCATGTCCGGCTGCATCCCGCATTTGGTTTTCAGATCGTCCGCATATTTGGCGATCAAGTCGTCACGCTTTCCCATATTCAAGCTCCCAGTTTCGTTAATTATGTCTGTTCAAAGGACGGCGCAGCCATAGGCCCCACGCAAAGGTTACCGAGTCTGACACAACACACAACGTTTTTATCAAGTCAGAAAAGCAAACGGCCCGCGCGATGGCGGGCCGTTGCAGAACTTGAGAGGGGGCAGATCAATAGCGATAATGCTCGGGCTTGAACGGGCCTTCGGGGGACACGCCGATATAGGCGGCCTGCGTGGGGTCCAGCTTGGTAAGCTTCACGCCGATGCGGTCCAGATGCAGACGCGCCACTTTCTCGTCCAGCTCCTTGGGGAGGATATAGACGCCGGGTTTGTAGTCTTCACCCTTGGTCCACAGTTCGATCTGGGCCAGAACCTGATTGGTGAAACTTGCCGACATCACGAAGGAGGGATGACCCGTGGCATTGCCAAGGTTCAAGAGACGCCCTTCGGACAGAAGGATGATCCGGTTGCCCGAGGGCATTTCGATCATGTCCACCTGTTCCTTGATGTTGGTCCATTTGTGGTTCTTGAGTGCGGCGACCTGAATTTCATTGTCGAAGTGGCCGATGTTGCCGACGATGGCCATATCCTTCATCGCACGCATATGCTCGATCCGGATGACATCCCGGTTGCCGGTTGTGGTGATGAAGATGTCGGCGGTGCCGACCACATCTTCCAGCAGAACTACCTCGAACCCGTCCATCGCGGCCTGCAACGCGCAGATCGGATCAACCTCTGTCACCTTGACGCGGGCGCCAGCGCCTTGCAGCGAGGCGGCGGAGCCTTTGCCGACATCGCCATAGCCGCAGACGACGGCCACTTTGCCCGCCATCATGGTGTCGGTTGCGCGGCGAATGCCATCGACCAGCGATTCCTTGCAGCCGTATTTGTTGTCAAACTTGGACTTGGTCACAGAGTCGTTCACGTTGATCGCGGGGAAGGGCAGCAGACCCTTCTTGTGCAGATCATAAAGACGATGCACGCCTGTCGTCGTTTCCTCGGAAACACCTTTGATGGCGTCACGCGTCTTGGTGAACCAGCCCGGGCTTGCGGCCATGCGCTTCTTGATCTGGGCCTTGATGACCTCTTCTTCTTCGGACTGCGGAACGGGGATGATGTCCTCGCCAGCTTCGGCGCGCGCACCCAGAAGAACGTAGAGCGTGGCGTCGCCGCCATCGTCCAGGATCATGTTCGCGCCTTCGGGGAACATGAAGGATTTATCGAGATAGTCCCAGTGCTCCTCAAGGGTCTGGCCCTTGATCGCGAAGACCGGCGTGCCACCTGCTGCAATGGCGGCCGCGGCATGGTCCTGCGTCGAGAAGATGTTGCAAGACGCCCAGCGCACATCTGCACCAAGAGCCACCAGCGTTTCAATCAGGACAGCGGTCTGGATCGTCATGTGCAGCGATCCGACGATGCGCGCGCCTTTCAGCGGCTTGCTCTCACCATACTCCGCGCGGCAGGCCATGAGGCCCGGCATTTCGGTTTCGGCGATATCCAGTTCTTTGCGGCCATAAGCGGCAAGCGCGATATCCTTGACGATGTAATCTTTGGCCATCTGGGCACCCTTCATCAATACAAACTCGTGGCTGGCCGTATCATTCTTTGATCCGTGCCACAACGATGCAGAGTTATAGTCCGGCTCTGGAAATTGTCATGCCCTGAACCACACCGCCTTGCGCGAAGTCGGCTCTCCGGATCATAAGGGCAGGGTCTCGCTACAGGAACGTCGATATGCCAAGAACACCGCGCGCATGGCAAAGGATGCTGTCTGGGCGCCGCCTTGATCTACTTGATCCCACACCTGTGGACATCGAGATCGAGGATATAGCCCATGGTCTTGCCTTTGTTGCCCGCTGGAACGGTCAGACGAAGGGCGATTTCGCTTATTCGGTGGCCGAGCACTCCCTGCTGGTCGAAACCCTGTTCAGCCGCATGTCGCCCGGCATTTCACCGAAATGGCAACTGGCGGCCTTGCTGCATGATGCGCCGGAGTATGTGATCGGGGATATGATCAGCCCCGTCAAATCAGCGGTCGGTCCGGGGTATGAGGAGCTGGACCTGCGCCTGACAGCCGCAATCCACATCCGTTTTGGCCTGCCCGCCACGATCCCGGCGGCGATCAAGAAGCAGATCAAGCAGGCCGACCGCATCAGCGCATGGATGGAAGCGGTCGAGATTGCGGGTTTCAACGCGGCAGAGGCTGACAGATTGTTCGGCAAGCCAGACAACCAACTGACCAAGGGGTTGAGCATTGCCTTGCGCCCACCTGTCGCGGTGCGGACGGAATATGTGGCGCGGCATCATGATCTGCTGGCGCAGATCGGGTGACGGTCATCCTCCATCACCGGGCAGAGGCGCGCATCTGCGCAGGGGTCAGATCAGAAACTCGGCCAGTGTTTCGTCATTGGTGATGTCGCGATAGGTGAACCCCGCCTTGTTCAGCTTGAACAGAAGCGAAGTAAAGTTCTCGGCCTGTGTCGTCTCGATCCCGATCAGAACCGAGCCGAAATTGCGGGCTGATTTCTTGAGGTATTCGAACCGGGCCACATCATCGTCGGGGCCAAGGATATTGAGGAATTCCTTGAGCGCGCCGGGGCGCTGTGGCATCCGCAGGATGAAGTATTTCTTCACCCCTGAATAACGTTGCGCCCGCTCCTTGACTTCGGGGAGACGCTCAAAGTCGAAGTTCCCGCCCGAGGTGACGCAGACCACCGTCTTGCCTTTGATCTGATCCGCCACATCTACCAGCGCATCCACAGCCAGAGCGCCGGCAGGTTCGAGCACGATCCCTTCGACATTCAGCATCTCGAGGATTGTCGTGCAGATCCGGTCTTCTGGTGCGATCACCACGTCATGCGGCGCCACGTCCTTGAGCCGCGCGAAGGTTTGCACACCGATGCAGGCGACGGCCGCGCCGTCAACGAAGGTATTGATCTTGTCCAGCATCACAGGCCGCCCGGCGGACAAGGCCGCCTGAAGGCTTGCCCCGCCCAAAGGCTCGACAAAGGTATATTGGGTGTCCGTCCCAAAGAAGCTGCGCACCCCCGCGGACAAACCACCACCGCCAACAGGCAAGAGGATATGGTCGGGCACCTGTCCCAGTTCCTCAAGGATCTCGACCGCGACGGAGGCCTGGCCTTCGATCACATCGACATCATCGAAAGGCGACAGGAAATGCCCGCCCTGTTCTGCGCAGAACGCCTGAGCGGAAGCGAGGGTGTCATCGAAATAATCGCCCTTCAGCTTGATCTCGACCGCATCACCGCCGAACATCCCGGTTTTCTGGATCTTTTGCTGCGGCGTTGTCACCGGCATGAAGATCACGCCCTTCACACCGAAATGACGGCACATGAAGGCCACCCCCTGCGCATGATTGCCCGCCGAAGCACAGACAAACAGCCGCCGATCAGGAGCGGCCGCCAGAACCTTGCGCATCGCGTTGAACGCACCGCGCAGCTTGTAGGATCGCACCGGAGACAGATCTTCACGCTTGAGCCAGATGTCGGCTTCGAACCGTTCTGACAGATGTGCGTTGCGCAGCAGCGGTGTCGCGGGGAAAACCGCACGCATGGCGCGTTCGGCTGCGCGGGCCTGATCTTGAAACTGGGTCATTCCCGATCTCTGGCGCAGCTTGGCCTGCCACGCAAGCCAAAGCTGCGTTGGCCCGGCGACCTTGC
>JAMWZG010000149.1 GCA_024304855.1 Paracoccaceae bacterium | reverse complement strand
CCGCCCTGCGCACTGCCCATCCAGATCATTGGATGAAAGCCGCCGCCATTCGCGCCCTGACGCTGGATGCGATCCACGCTGCCAATTCGGGCCATTCCGGGATGCCCATGGGCATGGCCGATGTGGCCACGGTGCTCTATGAAAAGCACCTGAAGTTCGATCCGACCGCCCCTCACTGGCCGGACCGCGACCGCTTCATCCTGTCGGCGGGCCATGGCTCGATGCTGCTTTATGCGCTGCTGCACCTAACCGGCTATGCCGACATGACAATCGACCAGATCCGCAATTTCCGCCAATGGGGCGCGAAAACGGCAGGCCATCCCGAATACGGCCATGCCACCGGGATCGAGACGACGACCGGCCCTCTGGGTCAGGGCATTGCCAATGCCGTGGGCTTTGCCATGGCCGAAGAGATCCAGCGCGCCCGCTATGGCGCCAAGATCGTGGATCACTACACCTATGTCATCGCCGGCGATGGCTGCCTGATGGAAGGCGTCAGCCAGGAGGCGCTTGGCATCGCCGGGCGTCACGCGCTGTCCAAACTCATCGTCTTCTGGGACAACAACGACATCACCATCGACGGCAAGGTGTCGCTCTCCGACCGCACAGATCAGGTCGCCCGCTTCCGCGCATCGGGCTGGGATGTGCAGGAAATCGACGGCCATGATCCCGCAGCCATCGACGCGGCCATCATGGCGGCGAAGAAAAGCCCCCTGCCCTCGATGATCGCCTGCAAGACGCATATCGCGCTGGGATCTTCCGCGCAGGACACGTCCAAGGGCCATGGCGCGCTGACCGACCCCAAGCTGATTGCCGATACCAAGGCCGTCTATGGCTGGACCGCAGGCCCCTTCGAAGTGCCCGCCGACATCAAATCCGCATGGGAGGCCATCGGCGCCCGCGGCGCATCCGAGCGCGCCGCATGGGAGACACGCCTTGCCGCCCTGAACAGCAAGAAGCGCGACGAATTCACCCGCGCCTATGCCCGCGACGTGCCCTCTCGCCTTTCTGCCGTGATCCGCGCCCTGAAAAAACAGATCAGCGAAAGCGCGCCGTCGGTGGCCACGCGCAAATCCTCGGAAATGGTGCTGGAAGTGGTGAACCCCGTCCTGCCCGAAACCGTCGGCGGATCGGCTGACCTGACCGGCTCGAACAACACCAAGACCGGCGATCTGGGCGTGTTCGACACGGATAACCGCAAGGGCCGCTATGTCTATTGGGGCATCCGCGAACATGGCATGGCCTCGGCCATGAACGGCATGGCGCTGCATGGCGGCATCCGCCCCTATGGCGGCACCTTCATGTGCTTCACCGATTACGCGCGCCCCGCGATGCGTCTGGCGGCCCTCATGAAGATCCCGACCGTTTTTGTCATGACCCATGACAGCATCGGTCTGGGCGAGGATGGCCCGACCCATCAGCCTGTCGAACATCTGGCGATCAGCCGCGCCACGCCGAACACATGGGTGTTCCGCCCCTGCGACACGGTGGAAACCGCCGAGGCCTGGGAATTGGCGCTGACCTCCAAGGAAACGCCATCCGTGCTGTCGCTGACGCGGCAGAACCTGAAGACGCTGCGGACCGACCACAAGTCCAAGAACCTGACCGCGCAGGGCGCCTATGTTCTGGCCGAAGCGACGGGCAAGCGGCAGGCAATCCTGATGGCGACCGGGTCCGAGGTGGAAATCGCCATGGCCGCGCGTGATCTGCTTGAGGCCGACGGCATCGGCACCCGCGTCGTCTCCATGCCCTGCTGGGAACTGTTCGAGGCACAGGACGAGGCCTATCGCCGCCGCGTCCTGCCCGCAGGCCCGGTGCGTGTGGCGGTCGAGGCGGCGATCCGCTTCGGCTGGGACCGCTGGCTCTTCGGACAGGGCGGCAAGCGCGAGAAGTCGGGCTTTGTGGGGATGCATGACTTTGGCGCATCCGCCCCGGCCGAGGTGCTCTATGAGCAGTTCGGCATCACCGCGCAGGCCGTGGCCGACAAGGTGAAGTCTTTGCTCTGAACCAGCCGAGCGCCCTGTCTCGGGCCTTGTCGTTGAGTATTTGAAGCAAGATGAAAGGGCCGTTCCGCGATCAGGCGGCGCGGCCCTTTCCGGTCATGGCGGACCAGATCGGGGCGAAGACACGCGTCACCAGCGGGATCAGCAAAAGCCCAAGCGCAAGTCCGAAGACACCGTCCATAGCGGCGGTTGCGGTCCAGGTGACAGCCCCCACGGCCTGCGGCACCATGGCCCCCAGGCTGGCGGCGATGTCATGGATCAGATGGGCGGGGGCGGCAAAGCCCAACACCTCCATCCCGTGCAGCACGATCGAGCCACCCACCCAGAGCATCGCTGCCGTGCCCACCGTTGTCAGCGCCTTGAGAAAGCCCGGCATCCCCTTGACGATGGCGCGGCCCGTGGCGCGAGTCAGGCCAAGCCGGCCCCGCTCGGCCATGAAAAGCCCAGCATCATCGGCCTTCACGATCAAAGCCACACCGCCATAGACCGCCACGGTGATCCCGACCCCCACCACGGCCAGTGTGGCCGCCTCGACCCAGAAGGAACTGGCGGGAATGGCCGCCAGCGCGATGGTCATGATCTCGGCCGAGAGGATGAAATCGGTCTTGATGGCGCCTGCCACCCGCGTCTCCTCAAGATGGACCGGATCGCCCACGTCCAGATCGGCGGCGACATGCGCATCGCCATGCGGGAAAAGGACATGGGCCACCTTCTCGGCCCCCTCAAAGCACAGATAGGCCCCGCCCAGCATCAGCAGCGGCGTGATCAGCATCGGTGCGAAAGCCGACAGGATCAGCGCGGCCGGCAGCAGGATCAACAGCTTGTTGCGCAAAGATCCCCGCGCGATGCGCCAGACAATCGGCAATTCCCGCGCGGGGGCGAAGCCATGGACATATTTCGGCGTGACCGCCGCATCGTCGATCACCGCGCCCGCTGCCTTGGCCCCCGCCTTGGCGGCCTGCCCCACGACATCATCGACCGAGGCGGCCGCGACCTTGGCAATCGCCGCCACGTCATCCAGCAGGGCCAGCAAACCGCTCATGTCATTCTCCTTCGCTCAGGTCCGTCCGACAGTAGCCATCCACGGAACCATGGCAAGCCACCATCCCTCACCGCTTTGCGTGACAGCGCGCAGGCGTTAGCGCAATCAGCGGCACAGCCCGGACAGTTTGCGCTAACATACTGATATTGTGAAAATTTCAACGCCAATCAACGCGACCCCGGTCGCTTTTTGCCTTTCGGGACAGCGGCAGCTTGGCTATACCGCGCGCAACCAGCAAGACGCAGGAGCCCCCCATGACCATCACACTTGGCATCAACGGATTTGGCCGCATCGGCCGCTGCACCCTCATGCATATCGCCGAAAGCGCGCGGCAGGATGTGCGTGTGGTCAAGCTCAACGCCACCGGCCCGCTGGAGACGGCGGCGCATCTGGTGCGCTATGACTCGGTGCATGGCCGTTTCGGCAATCCCGTGACCACCGGCGAGGGCTGGATGGATCTGGGGGCTGGCCGGATCGAGATGATGTCCACCTACAACATGGACGAGCTGGACTGGTCCGGCGTCGATGTCGTGCTGGAATGCACCGGCAATTTCAACGATGGCACCAAAGCGAAGAAGCATCTGGAGCGTGGCGCCAAGAAGGTTCTGCTCTCGGCCCCCGGCAAGAATGTGGACCGCACCGTCGTTTACGGCGTGAACCATGACAGCCTGCTGGCCAATGAGACGATGATCTCGAACGGCTCCTGCACCACCAACTGTCTGGCGCCGCTGGCCAAGGTGCTGAACGATGCCATCGGGATCGAAAGCGGCATCATGACCACGATCCACAGCTATACGGGCGACCAGCCTACGTTGGACCGGCGGCACAATGACCTCTACCGCGCCCGCGCGGCGGCCATGTCGATGATCCCCACCTCGACCGGGGCTGCCAAGGCTCTGGGTGAGGTTCTGCCCGAGCTGAAAGGCAAGCTGGACGGTTCGGCCATCCGCGTCCCCACCCCGAATGTGAGCGCGGTGGACCTGACCTTCATCGCCGGCAAGGATGTGACCGAGGCCGATGTGAACGCCATCGTGGCCGAGGCTGCGGCCGGTGCGATGAAGGGTGTCCTGGGCTATGATCCGGCGCCCAAAGTCTCTATCGACTTCAACCATACCGAAGAAAGCTCGATCTTCGCGCCCGATCAGACCAAGGTGATTGGCAAGCGGCTGGTGCGCGTGCTGTCGTGGTATGACAACGAGTGGGGCTTTTCCTGCCGCATGGCGGATGTGGCCGCGCTGATGGGGCGGCTGGGCTGACCCTGCCGTCAGGCTTGCACAGATCATGGGGCTGCGGCATAGCTGTCGCAGCCCTTTTGCTTTGTGTGCGCGTGACAAGGACCATCCATGACCAATCAGATCGCCATCGGCCTTGGCCTGCTGATCATCGCCGGATTGGGTCTGGATGCGGTGCTCTATGATGGGGCGGGCCTGCTGTTCCTGCTGCGCAAGCTGGCCGACCTGATCGAATGGCTGGCCTTCTGGCGCTGAGGCGCGGGGCTTGCCCTGCCGGGCCGAACCTCTATCGTGACAGAACATGTCCCTGCGAAAGGCCTTCCTCTCATGCAGATCCTGATTGCGCTTCTGTTGTTGATCCTTCTGGCTATGGTCGGCCTGGCCTGGTTCACCTGGAACACCAAGCGCGGTGCCGAGGTGGCGATCCCGCCGCGTGGGCAGTTTCTGGATCTGCCGGGCGGGCGGCTGCATTATACGGATGAGGGTAGCGGTCCCGCCATCGTCATGGTGCACGGGTTGGGCGGGCAGATGGGGAATTTCAATCTTGCGCTGACCCCGCTCCTGACGGCAAGCCACCGGGTGATCGTGATCGACCGTCCGGGCATGGGCTATTCCGACCGCGCCCCCGACGCCCCGGCCAATCCCCGCGCGCAGGCAGCAACCGTGGCGGCGGTGATCGAGAAGCTGGGATTGGATCGTCCGCTGGTCGTCGGTCATTCCCTGGGCGGGGCCATCGCCCTCTGCCTGGCCATGGACCACCCCGAGCGGACGCGAGGGCTGGCTCTTCTGGCCCCCCTGACGCAGCCGCCCTTGGGCCCGATCGAGGCCTTCAAGGGGCTGGCCATCACCGGGCGGGTGAAGCTCTTCGTGATCTCATGGCTCCTCGCCATCCCGATGTCGATCCGCACCGCGCCGCAGGTTCTGGAACAGATCTTCGGACCCGAACCTGTCCCCGATGACTACGCGGTCAAAGGCGGTGCTCTTCTGGGGCTCAGGCCGGCGTCCTTCCGCAACACCTCGCGTGACTATCTGGCCTCGGGCCGGGATCTGCGCTGGATGGCCGGACAGTTCGACAGCCTCAGGGTGCCGGTGCGCATCCTCTACGGGCAACAGGACCGGATACTGGAGGCTGATCTGCATGGCCGCGCCTTGGTGGAGAAGCATCCCCGGATCGGGCTGGAGGTCATCAGCGGCGGCCACATGCTGCCCATCACACAGGCCGCGGCCTGTGCCCGGTTCATCCGCGAGGCGGATGCGGCGACCCTCGGGCGGTGATGTCCCACCGTGGGACATTTTGCCTATAGAATGAAATCAATAACTTACACACAGACGTTCATGACTTCTTAACCATTGTTGCCGATGACGCGACCATGTCCTGCATCCGGATCATGTCACATGACCCGGAAAATACCTCTCACCCACAGCAATTTTCCGGCCTGTCTTGAGGAAGGTTTAACCCTTCCACGGCAAGGATGAGGCATGTCGCCTTGCCGCGATTCCCGCCCACTGTCAGGACCACGGAACAGAATATGATGTTTGGCCAAGTTGAGGATCTGCTCAGGGCTGCTGCGCGCAACCTCCGGGCTGCCACTGCCAAAGGCGCGCCACCGGGCCTGACGCGGCCCAATCGTGGGATCATCGCTGCGCGGTCAGACCGGGCGAGGCGTCTGGCCCAGCTTGGCCCGCAGGGCCACGTTGACAGCAGGGGGCACGAATTTATGCACATCGCCACCCAGACGGGCAATTTCCTTGACCAGCTTGCTGGCGATGGCCTGATGCCGCGCCTCGGCCATCAGAAAAACCGTCTCGATCGAACTGTCGAGTGCGCGGTTCATCCCGACCATCTGGAACTCATATTCGAAATCGGCCACGGCGCGCAGGCCGCGGACGATCATCTGGGCACCCACATCGCGGGCACAGTCGATCAGAAGATTCTCGAACGGATGGGCGACGATCTCGGTGCCAGTCTCGGCGGAGAGTGCGGCACATTCCGCCTCGATCATGGCGACACGTTCCTCGAGGCTGAACATCGGCCCCTTGTCGCGGTTGATGGCGACGCCGATCACCAACCTGTCCACCAAAGTGGCCGAGCGGCGGATGATGTCCACATGCCCGTAGGTGATCGGATCAAAAGTGCCGGGATACAGTCCGATGCGCATGGGCAGGCTCCGTGTCGTCTGTCGGTAATCTCTGCGGCGCACGCAATATTATTGCCCCACCGATTGCAACCCCAAAAACCGCAGAACCTAATGGCCCATGATCATGCCCTCGAGCGCGGTCTTCTCCATGGCCAGTTCGTCGATGCGCGCCTTGACCACATCTCCGATGGTGACGATGCCCACCAGCTCCCCGCCCTCGGTAACGGGCATATGGCGGAATCGGCCATCCGTCATGCGCGACAGCACGTCATCGGCACTGTCCCCGCGCCCGCAGCAGGACGGGTTGCGGGTCATCATGTCGCCCACCGTCTCCATCAGGCAGACCGGCCCGCGCAGCGCCAGCGAACGCACGATGTCGCGTTCCGAAATGATCCCGTCCACCGAGACACCGTCGCGCGACACGACCAGACCGCCGATGCGCTTCTCCGCCAAGAGTTGCACCGCCTCCGACACGATGGTGCCGGGGGTGACGGTGAAAACGCTGTGATCGCCTTTCGATTTCAGGATCTGATGCACAAGCATGATGTCTCCTCTCCTCCTCAGGATGGACGTGATCCTCTCAGCGTCCCTCAGCGAAAAGAGTCTGTCAAGAAAACCCTGTGGTTGGGCCGCTCACGCCTCGGCCTCCAACCGCGCCACCTCACGCTTCAATCCGTCCACAAGGGCCAGCGCAAAACGGTTGAGCCGGTCCATACGGCGATCATCGGCATGACGGATCAGATAGAAGCTGCGGGTCAGGCTGACCTCCTGCGGCAGCAGCTTGACCAGCCCCTTGGCAGAGGGGATGGCAAAATCATGCACGATGCCGATCCCGCAGCCTTGCCTGATCCAGTTGAACTGCACCGAGACGGAGTTGGACGCAAGCTGCACCCGTTCGACCCCGAGGCCGGTCAGATAATCCAGCTCCTTGTCAAAGATCATGTCCGGGATATAGCCGACCATGGGATGTCCCTGGAGGTCGTCCAGCGTCCTGATGGCCGGGCTGCGACGCAAATAGCGGCGCGAGGCGGCCAGATGCAGGCGGTAATCGGTGATCTTCTGCACGGTCAGGCGGCCCGCCGCCGGGGGGCTGACCCCGATGGCCATGTCGGCCTCGCGC
>JAMWZG010000148.1:277-7563 GCA_024304855.1 Paracoccaceae bacterium | reverse complement strand
GGCAGGGGAGGGGCGAAGCACCCGGAGGCGCGGGGGCATTCCCACTCGGACGGCAGCTTTGACCCGTGGGCGAGGCTGAAAGGAAAGCAGGCTTTCTGATTTGTGATCCCTCAAGGGGTCGAGAAAGCAATCCCGGATGCGCTGGCAAGAACGTCAGACACCGGCCAATCCAAAAGGAACCATCCCATGTTCGCAGGAACCCTCACCCGCAATGTCGAGACCGCAGCCGCTCAGTACACCGGCATGATCCATTCGACGCGCTTTGACATCGCCATCCAATTGGAGGCGCGGGCCAAGATGTCCGAACGCAGCCCGGATTTTGACGTAACGGCAGTCAACAAATCAGGCCGCAAGGTGCGTATCGGCACGGCCTGGAACGAGACCGGCAATACCAGCGGCAACCCCTACATCTCGATGCAGATCGATGTCGGCTTGGGCCCGTTCCGGGTCAATGCGGTGCAGACGAAAGAGGCGCGCGCGGCCCAAAGCGGCGAGTTCGAGATCATCCCGCTGGTTTCCAACGGCCTCATGAAATCCGGCTCGATCTCAGGCGAGCTCACCGCCATGGACGCCGACAACGCGTTCACCGGCTACATCGCCAACATGATGTTCGATCTGGAGTTCATGCTGATCGAGAACAGCTACAAATCCGAGGAGACCCACCCGGATTACCGGATCGAGGTCAGCTCGCCCCGGGGTAAACCAATCCGCGTCGGCTCGGCGTGGATGGCCAAAAGCAGCCGCACGGGCAATGACTACCTGTCGCTGCTGATCAACACGCCCGATGGCGACCTGCGCGTGAACGCCGTGCAGAACGAAGAACAGCGCGGCGGGCAGACCTTCTCGATCATCCCGTTCATCGACAGCGGTGAGCAGCCGCAAGACGCAGGCGCGGGGCTGTCGCTGGTCGCCTAATCGGCGCGCGAGGGGGAAATGATCTGAACCGAAAGGGGAGCCGTGGGATCACGGTTCCCCTTTTCCCATGTCCGTTGGAGTGAAGGAAATTATGCTTAGGTTAGTTGTCGGAGTAGGCCCAGAGCCGTCATGCAGCAGGCGGTGGCGGCCCCGGCTGATGCTGTGGCAAGCGCCAAGGGAAGCGAAGCGCAGATAGCGATCTTTGCAAACTCAGCCTGTCTCTATCTCAACAAGCGCCTTTGCGAACATGACAGCTGGAACGAGGCAAAGATCAGAGAACGATCGGGCGACTTGTTCGAGAACGCCAAGAAAATCTGGAACCTGCCAAACGCCGCAAGCTAACATCTATCGCCTTGCTTCGCCGAAGCCGTCCGTCACCCCTCACTTGCTGATGGGGGTGCGGCGGCGCAGAAGAACAGGGCACCGGCCTCCGCCCTGCTTTGCTGGTGAGTCAGGAACGTCTTGCGCTATGACAGTTCTTCCAGGATGGGCACCGTCTGCATGTGCGCCTCTACCGCCGCCCTGACATCATCACTCATCGGCAGGTGTGCCGCTTCTGTTTCCCAATGCTCCCGAAAAAGTTGAACCGTCTCTTTGGCTGCGTCGATTGCCATCTTTCTCGGTATCGATGCTTTGACGGCAAGGTGTTCTAACTCGTCAACTGAAAACGCTGAGAAGACACGCGCACGACTGATCTTCATGTTGGTCGCATCGCCTGGGATGTAAGGCACGGTCGCCACAAAATCATAGGCCGGCGCGAGTGAGACATACCGCCGGTCCGGATAGATCAGCGACCAGTTTTTCATGTGCATGTCGGCATTGCCGATCAGCATGTTGAAGGTCAGACGCCGGACATACTCGGTGATGTCGGTATCATTGCCTTCGGCGGCGATTACCTGGGCGATGTTCCGGAATGTGCCATTGCCATACTTATCTTCTGGGTAGAGCCCGTAGACCTGCGCAAAATCCTCAATATGCACGCGTGATCCGTCGGACAGGCGATCAAAGCGCTCGATCACAAAGGCATGGCTGCCGATCTTATCGATTCCTTCGGGCAGGTTCTTGATCGCATCGATCCCCACGAGATCAATGGCAGGCACATTCATGCCAATAAGGCTCGCCAGCTTCATCATCGAGAATTCATTTTCGGGTACGCCCGCGAATTCACGGGAGGGGAGCTTCACGATCCAGGAGCCCCCGACGCCGGAAGCGGGAATGGTCAGGCCACCAGTTGCTCCCATCACCGCCGAGAACTTGAGCTGAACACCCGCCAGCGAAAACCGCAGCGCGTTCTGGCGACGATCATCGCCGTGATCATCGTCGCCACCGGCAACATCAGGCGGCCAGGCTTCACCATCGGCCGGGGTGATCGTGATCGCGCCGGGCAGGTCGTGGCCGAGCGCCCAGAGCAGATAGAATTCACGTTCGGGATTCACGCCTGCCTGTTCCGCCAGGTATTTGCGCAAGTGCCCTTCGGGCAGAAGGTTCGAGAAGAAGGGCATGACGCGTTTCTGATACGGACGAAAATCCGTATAGAGCTCCCCGAATTCATCCTTGAAGGCAAGACCAAGGGTCGCCCTGTCTGGGTCGGCAATATACTCGTCGGTGAAGGCAAAGATGGTGCGATCACCCCCGAGATTGGTGAGTGTGCCGATGGGGGCGCCATACAGATTGACGTTAAGGACGGAGACACTACTCATCGTTATCTCCATCTAGGCGGTAAGCGGGACGCGCCGGGCGCGCCCGATCCTCATCGGCCATGCCGTGTGCGAGGGCGTTGCGGAAACTGTTCATCTGCTTGGACGCGTCTTGCAGGGTTTTAAGGCCGCCCGTGTTATCCACGGTTTTGAGCGCCTCGCGGATGCTACGCAATGTGTCAGTGTTCCGGATAAGATTTTCGAACTGGCGCAGCTCCCGAAACTGTCGCTGCAGATTCTGGATGGCTGAATTGTCGATCTTGAGTGACTGGATGTGCTCAAGCTGCTTGGCCAGCTGCGTAAACTCCTTGTGCGTTTCGGGCGTTGCCTTGGGCGCATCGCCCACGCTGCGAGTGATCGTTCTGACGGCGGGTGCGGCCTTGCGCGGCACGAGCGCCAGCTCCAGACCAAGAGCGTTTGCGATGGCGGTCAGACTTGAGACCGTCAGGTTCACAGCGCCGCTCTCGATCTTGGAGATGTGCGACTGCGGCACGCCTGCACGGGCGCTTAGCGCGCGCTGGCTAAGCCCCTTCTTCTCGCGCGCAGCCTTCAGTGTCGCTGCCAGTTTCTCGCTCTCATAGCTCATTTTGATATAATCCTGCACATCAAGCTAAGCGCCTGATCTACTTAGATGTATCATGTAAGACTTACAATTTCAAGATATGATATGCCTTTATAGATCATACTCTATTTACGATCTAATTTAATAGATCAGTCATTGGGGCGTTTCTAGCTCAGCCAAGAAGAGCCGGGCGTGCGGCTCATCATACGGTCGTATGTGTCTTCCTCGGCCTCTTCGGAAAGTTCGAAGCGCGATGGTGCATCCCCAAGATGGATAAGGGAAAGCGCAAAGTCGTGGACTTCGGAGACCAGAGCATGCTCGGTGCAGGGCTCTTTGAACCAGACTCCCGCCTCATGCTCTCGCGTTGCCTTTCGTCTAATCAGCTCTGCATCCGTTGCCGGAATCGCAGCTGCCGGTATCTCGATTGGTGGTCGGCCGGACGTTTTGAAATAAGCGCCCGTGCGCAAGGCGCGACCACTCGACCACCCCCAATGAATAAAGCCGTCGATAGACTTCACAAGAACTGCACGGCGCTCGGTGTACTGCAGCCAGCGCAGCGTCGCTGCGATCAGGGATACGCCGTAGCGATCAGCGCACTCTCCCAAAGCTTCCAGGTCAGGCTGGGATTTCGGGGCGATCTGCGCGCGGAAGTCATCCAACGGCATAAGTAGATTTGCGGCAAACTCGTTCGCCTCTTTCTCGATCTGCCGGTACTTGCTGTCCCAGCGTTCCATATCCTCGGTACTGCAACGGATACCGTCAGGATGATCCTGTCTGTGCAGGAGGTAGTGCCCGAACTCATGGGCGAGCGTAAAGTTGACACGTCCCGGCGACGCTGTGTCGGAATTGTAGAAAATGCCCCAGCCTTTTTCGCCGGGCGACGCCTTCATCAAGGCGCCCTCGAACCCTTTCAGCGGGGCGCCCTGCACAAGACTTATCGGATCTTCAGGAAAGCGCTGCTTGGAAAAATCGTAGGCAAGCGCTCCAACGTTTACCGGAAAGCGGTCGTCGCCACCCAAGGTGTTCAGGATGATGGTCAGATCGTATGCCCATCGTTGTGGTGACTTTGGCTTGCTCATCCGGGCTTCCCCCATAGCTTTACCATCTCGCGGATTTTTTCTTTGGTGTCGGCGTCCATGTGCCGGTATTCGCGATAGAACTGCACATCGACTGCATCCTCTTCTGATATCGCCCGCTTTTCGTCGAGCAGGTATTCAATCGTGACGCCAAGAACTTCAGCGATCTTAGTCAGCTTTTCCGCAGATGGCCGCGGCGGATTCTTGTTCTCCAGCTCCCAAATGTAGCTTTTGCTGGAGCCGGAGAGTTCGGCGAGTTTGTCGAGCGTTAGCTTCTGCTCCTTCCGTAAGCGGCGAATCTTCTCTCCCAGGCTGTTGGTCATGTGGCGGCCTCCCCATCGATCTTCTTGTTCGGTAAAGACATACTTTACGTGCTTGACTTCTGACTTTCAACAAATATATGATGTTCGGAGTAGGCGTACTTTTTGTGCCTGCACCCCTAACGAACAGGAGGTATGAGAAACATGAGTAAGGGACCGAAGACCCATCACGTCATGCCGAATCCGGCAGGCGGATGGGATGTGAAGCGTGGCGGCGCATCCCGCGCCAGCAGCCACCATGAAACGAAGCAGGACGCTGTTGATCGCGGACGTGAAATCAGCCGCAACCAACAAAGCGAACTGCGCATCCACAACCGCGACGGACGGATCGCCAGCAGCGATAGCCACGGTGGCGATCCGTTCCCGCCCAAAGGTTAAACAGAAAGGTCATAGCCATGGCGAAAGACGAAAAAGGCAAACCCGACAAAGAGTACACGATTGTCGTGAATGGCCGCGAGAAGACGGTGACGGCGACGGAGCTTGGCGAGGACGATCTGGTCGCCCTTGCTTACGAAAACCCGCCCACGGGCGAGTTGATCTGCTTCACGATCACGTACCGGCGCGGCCAAGGCAACAAGCCCGAGGGCACGCTGGATGACGGCGATACCGTGAAGCTGAAGGAGGGCATGATCTTCAATGTCACGGCAACTGATAAGTCGTAACGCCGATCTCAAGGCCCTCGAAGAAGGCGGATACGAGGTGGCTGTACAAGGTGGCCACCTCGTGATCTCCAACGTGCCCTACGTGAACGCCACTCGCGAGGTAAAGCTTGGTTCGCTCGTCTCTGTTCTGCAGATGAACGGGGGCGAGACGATGACGCCGAGCGACCACAAGGCGTATTTCGTGGGCGAACATCCTTGCGATCAGGACGGCAAAACGCTCGAAGGCATCAGGCATTCCAGCAAACGCCAGAGCCTCGGTAAAGACATCACGGTAGACCATATGTTTTCGGCTAAGCCGAAAGAGGGCTACCGCGACTACGAGCACAAGATGACCACCTATGTGGAGATGATCGCATCCCCCGCGCGGAAGATCGATCCGACAGCGGATGCACGCACCTACATGGTGGCAAATTCCGAGGACCCCGATCCGGTATTCAACTACCATGACACGGCCTCGACACGGGCCGGGATTGGCGCCCTCTCGGACAAACTGGCGATGAACAAGGTCGCCATTGTCGGCCTCGGCGGCACAGGCTCTTACGTGCTCGATCTGATCGCCAAGACGCCGATCCGCGAACTGCATCTCGTCGATGGGGATGATTTTCTTCAGCACAACGCTTTCCGTAGCCCCGGCGCGCCGAGTATCGAAACTCTGCGGGAGCGGAAAAAGAAGGTCGATTACTTCGCGACGCTGTATGAGCCCATGCGCAAGGGGATCGTCCCGTACCCGGTTTATCTCGACGCCTCCAACGCGGACCTTTTAGACGAGATGGATTTCGTCTTTGTGTGCGTCGACTCCGGCATCGCCAAACGCCCGGCAGTCGAACGCCTCGAAGAACAGGGCATCCCCTTCATCGATGTTGGTATGGGCATCGAGATGGGCGACGATGCCTTGGTCGGCGTGCTGCGGGTGACGCTGAGCACAGCTGAGCGGCGCGAACCGCTACGCCGCCGCGTGGGCATGGGCGAAGCAGAGATCGATGAAGCTTACGCCACCAACATCCAAGTCGCTGACCTGAACGCTCTGAACGCAACGCTTGCGGTGATCAGATGGAAGAAACTGGTTGGATTTTATGCCGATTTTGAGGGCGAGCATTCCAGCAACTACACGATTGACGGCAACATGATAAACAACATGGACAGGCGCGATGACGATAAAGAAAATTAACCATAAATTTGTAGATGCGATCCCCGAGCGGACTGAGGAGGGCGTTCTTTATCTTGCCATGGATTACGCGACGGCCGTTCATAAATGCGCCTGTGGCTGCGGCCGCGAAGTGGTCACGCCTTTAAGCCCGACGGATTGGAAGATGGGTTATGACGGTGTATCTGTGTCTCTCTCGCCATCCATCGGAAACTGGAGTTTTCCCTGCCGGTCGCATTACTGGATCAAGCACAGCAATATCCGATGGGCAGGCGATATGAGCGATGAACAGATTGCAGCAGGACGGGCTCACGACCGTCGCGCCAAAGGTCGCTTTTACGATGTGCCGGAAGCCCCCGCAGCAAGGGCGAATGCGGATGCGCCACAAGGTCTTTGGCAACGTGTCCGGCGGTGGCTAAGCGGCAAGTAATGGTTAGTTCCGACGCCGATACCCTTACCGCGAGAACGGTTTTGTCCTTGTCCCGAATCCCTTCCGCTCGATGATGTATGGCGGCTGCATCTACGGCGAAAGACGGTTTATCCAGATGCGCATGCAGCATATGTATCCCCACCCGCCGCCAAAACCCGAAACTTTGCGAAGTCCACTTCCTGCGCATCGCTGCCGTTCGTCCAAGGCGCAGCGAATGACTGGCCCCCGGCCATCACGGCGAATGCTGGCGAAAACACACTCCTATAGTCGCCAGCGTAGTCGCCTGCACATCAACCTTGGCTTATGCCTTGCGGCCTCCCCAGCTCGGCTTCGCGTGTCGCAGGGGAGAACGGCCCTTCGGTCCGTCGCGCATTCGGCCATGCGGCCTCACCGCGGCGTCGCGCCTGGCATCCCGGTTTGCCCGCCTCGCGAGCACGTCCCTCCCCGGCCGCTCCGCCGGATTGCGCTCTGGTCTGTTTT
>JAMWZG010000148.1:0-267 GCA_024304855.1 Paracoccaceae bacterium | reverse complement strand
CCCGCCGCTCCATCCGTCTTCCGCGTCCGGTCGGGCCGTTTGCCTGCTCGGGTCGGGCAAACCTACCGTCAAAACACACACACATGAGTGCGGAAGCATATCCTCCGGATGGCCCCCAAATCAGCCCGCGTCAAGGATCGCAAAACTTTTCGGCGAGGGCGGGGTTTGTGGCAAGGGGCGGTCCCGTGCGTGAGACCGCGCTTGTGTCGGGTGCTGCGCGCAGAAAACTTTTGCGCCCGGCAAGCCGGCGGCTGCGCCGTCCCTGAC
>JAMWZG010000147.1 GCA_024304855.1 Paracoccaceae bacterium | reverse complement strand
GCGTCTGCCCGGCAAGCTGGTGGATTGCACATCCGCCACGCGCGAGGGGACCGAGCTTTTCATCGTCGAGGGTGACTCGGCCGGTGGTTCCGCCAAGATGGCGCGCGACCGCAAGAACCAGGCCCTGCTGCCCCTGCGCGGCAAGATCCTGAACGTGCTGGGCGCGGCCTCGGGCAAGCTGGGATCGAACCAGGAAATCAGCGATCTGACCCAGGCGCTTGGCGTGAACCTTGGCTCCAAGTTCAACATCGACGATCTGCGCTATGACAAGGTCATCATCATGACCGACGCCGATGTGGACGGCGCGCATATCGCGGCGCTGCTGATGACGTTCTTTTTCACCCAGATGCGCCCGATGATCGACAAGGGGCACCTTTATCTGGCCTGCCCGCCGCTGTTCCGCCTGACCCAGGGGGCCAAGCGCGTCTATTGCATCGACGAGGCCGAGAAAGCCATCTGGCTGGAGAAAGGTCTGGGCGGCAAGGGCAAGATCGACGTTAGCCGCTTCAAGGGCCTGGGCGAGATGGATGCCAAGGACTTGAAGGAAACCACGATGGACCCGGCCAGCCGCAAGCTGATCCGCGTCACGATCGACGAGGATGAACCCGGCGAGACCGGCGATCTGGTGGAACGGCTGATGGGCAAGAAACCCGAGTTGCGCTTTCAGTATATCTCGGAGAATGCCCGCTTCGTCGAGGAGCTGGACGTTTAATCCGCGCCCCCCTTTCCAAACCCGGCGCGCGTCCTAACCTTAGGTCATGCGCCACATGATCCTTGCCCTGATCCTGTCCCTGTCTGCCCTGCCCCTGCGGGCGCAGGACACGGATCTGGAGCTGGTTCTGATGGCCGATGCCTCGGGCTCCATCGACCCCGAGGAGTTGCTGCTGCAACGGCGCGGCTATGCGCAGGCCATGACCGATCCCGATGTGATCGCCGCCATCCAGAACACCGCCTATGGCAGCATTGCCGTCACCTATGTCGAATGGGCCGCCAATCAGGCCGTGATCGTGGACTGGACCCGGATCGACGGGCCAGAGGCGGCGGCCCTCTTCGCGGCACAGCTCGACAATCCCCTGCGCCGCGCCTTGGGGCGCAATGCCATCGGTTCTGCGCTGCTGCGCGGCAAGCAACTGATCGAGGAGAATGACATCACCGGCTGGCGCCGCGTGATCGACTTTTCCGGCGACAGCGTGAACAACTGGTCCGGCCCATCCATCGCCGAGGCGCGTGACGCGGTGCTGGCGGCAGGCATCACCATCAACGGCCTGCCGCTGATGCTGAGCGATGACATGGGCCGCGCCGCCACGCTGGAGGCGAATTATCGCGATCAGATCATCGGTGGACCCAATGCCTTTACCCTGCCCACCGTCAGCCGCGAGGATTTCGCCGCCGCCGTGCGACGCAAGCTCATCCTCGAGATTTCGGGACTGACCCCTGAGACAGATCTGGCCTTGAACGCCACGCCGGCCGATCAGCGCTGAATGCTCTCCAGATAGACCAGCAGCGCGGCAAGGGGGCGCGGCACAGGCGAGAGTGTGCCATCCTCAAGCACCACGGGCACGGTTTCACCCTGCAACAGCAGGCCGAACTCCGGCATCGCCTCATCCGGGGCCTGCCGGGTGTAGCCGTCGATCACCGACAACACGCGGGTGCGCGGAAAGACATCCTCGGCCCGGGCCGTGATCCGCGTCAGATCGGGCGGCGCGGGCGACAGCTTGGCCGCCAGCGGCCCGTCACCACGCCCGCCATCGCCATGGCAGAGGGCGCAATTCTGATCAAAGACGATCTGCCCCTCGACGGGTTCGGGCATATCGACCGTCGCGCAGGCCACGATCCCCGCCAGACCCGCCATACCCAGACCGGCCATCAGATATTTCATCGCTGGATCTCCTGCAAATAAAGGACAAGATCGGCGACCGCGCGCCCCATCAGCACAGGTTGGCCCGAAGCCGTGCGAAGTGCAACCTCGTTCCCCTGAAAGAGCGGCCCATAGACCGGCATCGCGCTGCCATGGCTGACCAGCGGATCGGCCCCGTCGATCCGCCGGACCACCCGCAGCAGCGGAAAGACCCCATCCGCCGTCGCGCTGAGGCGCGTCAGATCGCTGGGCTGCACCAGAAGGACAGGGGCCATCGGACCCGCCCCATCCCCGGCCGCGCCATGGCAACTGGCGCAATACCACTGAAAGAGCATCGCCCCCTCATCCGCATCCTGCGCCCACAGGCTGACGGGGGAGAGCGACAGGATCAGGCCAAGGAATATGCGGCAGATCATCGGCCAGCCTTTCATGCGGTCAGGGGCGTTGCAGGATTTCCAGATAGGTCACGACCTCGGCCAGACGCATCGGCATGACCTCATCCCTGCCATGCGGAGCGGGCACGGCCACATCCGGCCCATCCAGAAGCGGGCTGAACTCGGGCATCAGATCGGCCTCATGCTTGCCGGCAAAGCCGTAGACCGTATCGGCCACCGCGCGCATGGGAAAGACGCCGCCATTGCGCGCCGCCAGCCGGGTCAGATCAGGCGGCGGCACTTTCAACTCGGCCGCGACCGGACCATCGCCCAGCGCGCGGGTGCCGTGGCAGATCGCGCAGTAATCCTGATAGGCCGAAGCCCCGGGCGCGGGCACCGGCTCCGGCGCGCAGGCCCCGAGGGCACTGAGGGCACCGATCACCGTCAATGCCATCCCGCCCTTCATCATGGTGCGCAAGCGGCGCGTGCTGCTGTCCATCTGTTACCTCTCCTCTGCTTTTGGTTGAGTGTGCCCCATCCCGGCCACCCGCACATTGATCTGGATCAGAGGTTGCAAATCCCGCCACGCCCGGCATTCTGCACCCGAACGGAACAGGAGGTCATGCCATGTTCACCCCCGATCAGGCGCAGGCCTTTCTGGCCAGTTCATTCGCGCCTTGGGTGCAGGCCCTCAACCTGCGGGTCGAGGCGGTGTCGCCGGAGGGACACGCGGTCCTGTCGATGCCCATCACGGATGATGTGGCGCGCATGGGTGGCATCGTCTGCGGTCAGGCATTGGCGACACTGGCCGATACGGCGATGGTCCTGTCCACCGCCGCCCATTTCGGCGCGCCGCGCGACGTGGCCACCACCAATCTGGACACCCAGTTCCTCAGCGCAGGAAGGGGCGAGCGTATCCGCTGCGCCGCCCGCATCACCCGCGCGGGCCGGTCGCTGATCTTTGCGCAGGCAGAACTTGTGGCGCTGCCCGATGGCCGCCCCGTCGCCAGCGCATCGGCCACCTTTTTCGTGCCCGAGAAGACGCCCCGATGATGCAGCCCACCACCGCCTATGCTCTGACCATGCTGGCCGCCGGGGTCGGCATTCCGATCCTGGCCGCACTGAACGCAGGCTTGGGCAGCCGCATCGGCTCGCCCGTGGCGGCGGCGGCGATCCTGTTCACCGTGGCGATGAGCGTGACCCTTGTGGTGCTGGCCATCAAGGGACTGCCCGCGCTGTCGGCCATTCTCACCGCGCCCAGACATCTGTTTCTGGCCGGGGTTCTGGTGGCCTTCTACATCCTGTCCATCACCTTCATCGCCCCGAAATTCGGCGTTGGCAATGCCGTGTTCTTCGTGCTGCTGGGCCAGTTGGTCAGCGCCGCGCTGATCGACCATTTCGGCCTGTTCGGGGCACGCATCAGCCCGCTGTCCCTGCCCCGCGCAAGCGGGATCGCACTGATGGCGACGGGCGTGTTCCTGACGCAGAAATCGTGACCGGGCAACGGCTTAGCGGATCACCATATCGCTGATCCGCGCCCGGATCGCCGTTTCGGTATCGTCGCTGTCAGCCGAGACGGCAAGACCCACCAAAGCCTCGGGCGCGCCGCCGAAGATGCGCGCGTAATCGGCAGCCAGATCGACCGTCTCGACATGCGCGCCGGTGCCCGCCCCGCGCAGCACCAGCGTCCGGCCCCGCGCCTCCAGATAGGGGCTGTCCAGCACATCGCCGCGCGCGTGTTCGCCGCCCCAGGTATAGACCAGCATCCGCGCATTGCGATTGCCCAACAGGCTGCGCAGACGCGGGTCCGGCCCCGCGCGACGCGCGGATGCGGCATCCATGAAGACGAAATAGATCGAGATATTGCGATCATCCCCCCCCTTGCGGCGCAGATCCGTGGGCGGCACCGATTCCCCCACCTGCCAGCGCCAGCTTGCCTGCCGCCCGTTCCAGCGCCCCTCGGGCAACGCAGTATAAAGCACCGACACCCCCTGATCGGATGCGATGTCCAGCCGGTCGCCCTGCGGCGCGTAGCGATTGGCCGAGAGGCGCGGAAAGCTCTGCTCGCGCCAGTCAGGGGTGAAGCGGATCGGCTCGGCCATGGCTGGCAGGGCCGCAAGGGCAAGGGCAGCGGTCAGGGCAAGGTGGAACAGGCGCATCGTCAGGCTCCGGCAGGGATGATGCACATAGCCTAGCGCAAAGCCCTGTCACGCGGGGCACACGTCTGCGTGACGGGCGGCCTCCTCGCGGTGCTCCTCGGCGGTCAGAGACCTGTCGTCAGATGCCCCTTATCCAGCCGCAGGACACGGTCCATCCGCGCCGCCAGATCAAGGTTATGCGTGGCAATCAGCGCCGACAGCCCCGTGCCGCGCACCAGATCCATCAGCGCGGCAAAAACCTGATCCGATGTGCCGGGATCAAGGTTGCCCGTGGGTTCATCCGCCAGCAGGAGCCGTGGCCCATTGGCCAGCGCCCGGCAGAAGGCGACGCGCTGCTGCTCGCCCCCCGACAGGGCGGCGGGGCGGTGATCGGCGCGCGGCGCAATGCCCACGCGGGTCAGCAGATCCATCGCACGGGCGGTGGCCTGCGCCTTGGCCACGCCATTGGCCAGTTGCGGCAGCACGATATTCTCCAGCGCCGAAAACTCGGGCAGCAGATGGTGAAACTGATAGATGAAGCCCACATCCGCCCGCCGCACCGCCGTGCGCCGCCTGTCAGACAGGCCCACCATATCCGCACCAGCGATCCGCACCGCCCCCGCATCAGGCGTATCCAGCAGGCCCGCGATATGCAGCAGCGTGGATTTGCCAGCCCCGGACGGGGCCACCAGCGCCACCACCTCGCCCCGCGCCACGGTCAGATCGACGCCCTGCAACACCTGCACGGCTGTGGGCCTGCCGGGGTTGTAGGTCTTTTCCACCCCTGCCAGTTCCAGCACAACATCACTCATAGCGCAGCGCCTCGACCGGGTTCATCCGCGCGGCGCGCCTTGCGGGAAAGATAGTGACGATGAAGGACAGGCTCAGCGACAGCGCCACTGCCGACACCACATCGCCCAGTTGCAACTTGGCAGGCAAGGCATAGATGCCGCGCACCGCCGGATCCCAGACCCCGCCCCCCGCGACATAGTTCACAAAGGAAAAGATCGGGTCGATATAGATCGCAAACAGGCAGCCCAGGATCACCCCCGCCGCCGTGCCGATGATCCCGGTGAAGGCCCCGCAGATGAAGAACACCCGCAGCACCGACCCCTCGGACAGGCCCATGGTGCGCAGGATACCGATGTCACGGCCCTTGTTCTTGACCAGCATGATCAACCCCGAGACGATGTTCATCGCGGCAATCAGCACCAGAATGGACAGGATCACGAACATCACATTGTCCTCGATCTCCAGCGCGCGCAGGAAACCGCCGCTGGAATCGCGCCATGTCCAGATCTGCGCCCGTGGCCCCGCCGCCTCCAGCAGCGCCAGTTCCATCCGCTCGATCTGTTCCGGCGTCTGCACCATCACCTCGATCTCATCCGCCGTGCCTTCACGGTTGAAATAGCTCTGCGCCTCGGCAAAGGGCATGTAGACGCGGGTGCGGTCGATGTCCCAGCGCCCGGCGGTAAAGATATAGACCACCTCATAGGCCTTGACGCGCGGGCTGGTGCCAAAGGCCGTGCGCGCCCCATCGGGCGAGATGATGCGGATCATGTCGCCAAGACCCAGACCAAGCTCCCGCGCGACACCCGATCCGATGGCGATGCCGTCGTCGAACCGCGCCAGATCACCCTGCGCCTGCGCCGCCTCACCGCCCACGCGGGGAATGCCGCGCAGATCATCCGCGCTGATGCCGAATACCTCGACCCCGGAATTGCGGCCACTGGCATTGGCCATGACCTGCCCCTTGATCAGCGGCGCGGCCCGCGTCACACCCGGCACCGCCGCCAGCGCCGCCACCATCCCGTCGTAATCGGTCAGGCTGCGGCTGACAGCCCCCGTCACCGGATCGACCTGCCCTGCGTTATAGACCGTCACATGGGCATTGGCGCCCAGGATCGTATCCACGAATTCCGCGCGGAACCCCGACCGCACCGCTAGCGTGGCAATCAGCGCGAAGACGGCCAGCGTGATGCCGATCAGGCTGATCCATGTCATCACCGACACGCCACCCTCGGCGCGGCGCGCCCGCAGATAGCGCCAGGCGATCATCCATTCGAAACCCGCGAAGGGCGGTGTCGTGCCGGCCATCTGCCATCCCTACCTTGCCGTGCGAAGGGGCAGACACGCGCCGCCCCCTGCTTCTTCTTGCTTCAAATATCCACGGCGCGACACCCGCCGCTCAGCGATAGATCTCGACCAGACGCGCCACGGCCGCCTCGGGCGTCATCTCGACGCTTTCGCCCGTGCGGCGCGAGGTCAGTTCGACCACCCCCGCCGCAAGGCCGCGCGGGCCCACGGTGATGCGCCAGGGCAGGCCGATCAGGTCCATCGTGGCAAACTTCGCGCCCGCGCGTTCTTCGCGGTCGTCATAAAGCGGCTCCAGCCCTGCGGCCTCCATCGCTTTGTAGAGCCCTTCACAGGCCGCATCCGCCGCCGCATCGCCCTGCTTGAGGTTGACGATACCGCAATGGAAGGGCGTCACGCCTTCGGGCCAGATGATGCCCTTGTCGTCATGGCTGGCCTCGATGATGGCGCCGACCAGACGGCTGACGCCAATGCCATGGCTGCCCATGTGCACAGGCACCTTGGTGCCATCGGCGGTCTGGACGGTGGCGCCCATCGCCTCGGAATATTTGGTGCCGAAATAGAAGATCTGGCCCACTTCGATACCCCGCGCCGTGCGGCGGCGCGCTTCGGGGATCTGGTTGAAGATCGCCTCGTCATGCGTCTCGTCGGTGCGGGCATAGCGGCTGGTGAATTCCTCCAGCACGGCGCGGCACTGATCGACATTATCGTAGTCGATCTCGCGGTCACCGAATTTCAGATCGGTGATCTCGCTGTCATAGAACACCTCGGACTCGCCCGTCTCGGCCAGAACAAGGAACTCATGCGTATCATCGCCGCCAATCGGGCCAGAATCCGCGCGCATCGGAATGGCCTGAAGGCCCATCCGCTCATAGGTGCGCAGATAGCTGACCAGATGGCGGTTATAGGCGTGCAGCGCCGCCTCCTTGTCCACATCGAAGTTGTAGCCGTCCTTCATCAGGAATTCGCGACCGCGCATGACGCCGAAACGCGGGCGCATCTCGTCGCGGAACTTCCACTGGATGTGATAAAGCGTCAGCGGCAGATCCTTGTAGCTGCCGACATGGGCACGGAAGATGTCGGTGATCATCTCCTCGTTCGTGGGACCATAGAGCATGTCGCGGTCCTGCCGGTCGGTGATGCGCAGCATCTCTCTCTTATACACATCCT
>JAMWZG010000146.1 GCA_024304855.1 Paracoccaceae bacterium | reverse complement strand
CCTGATCCCCGCCCGCTGCGCTCTCGTCGCAGCAAGATCATTCCAAATGTCAGAAACTCCCCGATGCCCCGGATGCGCCATGCATCCACCCGTCTTCACCTGCCAAGGCGCATCAGATGTTAAAATTTCCCTAATGCGCGCGGGCAAGCCGTTGGAATCATTGACCTGGGGTTTTGTCCCATGGTGGGACATGCCTTGCCGCGCGGCCCTGCCCCGCTACCTTCCCGCCATGACCCAGCCAGATACCCGCGTTCTTTACAACCACGACTGCCCGATCTGCCGGGCCGAGATCACCCATTACGCCAGCTATGCCGGGCGTGAGGGGCTGGCCATCGGCTTCGATGATCTGAACCGCGTCGATCTGGGGATGTGGGGCGTGACCGCGGATCAGGCGGCCCGACGGCTGCATGTGATCCATGAGGGCCGGGTTCTGTCAGGCCTGCCGGCCTTCATCACCCTGTGGCGCCACATGCCCCGCTATCGCTGGCTCGCCCGCGTGGTGGCGCTGCCCGGCATCAGGCAGGCCGCCACGCTGGTCTATGACCGGGTTCTCGCCCCCCTGCTCTACCGCAGCCACCTGCGTCGGCAGCGCCGGGGCTGAGCGGCTGGCTCAGGCCTTGAGCTCTGCCATCAGGTCGCGGTTGCGGCAGTAGTCAGGTGCCGCCTCTGCATGGGGATGCTCCGCCATCCAGGCCGCGCACTCTCCCTCATGCCCGCAGGCCAGGCAGCGCAGCACGGCCTGCCGGTACTCCCGCACCGCCTCGGGCGTCTGCGCGATCACGGCGGCGAAATCCACATCCAGCGTCGCCGCCATGCGGTTCATCACCTCGGCGCGGTGGTCGATCTTGTCCAACAGTCCCATCAGCGGGCTCCTTTGCTTGGTCTTGTGTGTTTGAGAGAAATCAGTTCTGCGCCGATCAGACAGCCCGGCGGCGGCCCCTCGGCCTGCCCGCCCGACAGCGCCAGCCAGGTCTGGCAGCCCTCGACCAGCGCACAGCCGCGGCAGCGGTCGATCATCGCGCGGTAGGCGTCGCGTTGCAGATCGCCCCGCGCCAGGGCCGCGCCCAGATCAAGCCCCATGACCCGCGCGACCGAACGCGCCAGCCAGAAATGCCGGCTCGGATCACCCAGCCCGAGAACCATGCCCATCCGCGCCTCCTGCCCCTGACCTGCGGGCTCAGCGCCGCCCGAGATCATCGAAGATCCCGGCGTTGCGGCAGAAATAGGGTGTCTCGGACAGGGCGGCGGCCGCGTCACCGGCCTCGTGGGCGGATAGGGTCGCGTTGCACCCGGCGGCATCGCCGCATCCGGTGCAGCGCAGGACCATCTCCGGCAGAGCATCGGAAGCCAGGCGGCCCCGCAACACCTCTTCCTCCAGATCCAGTCCCAGCGCCGTGGCCATCCTGTCCACCAAAGCGGCGTGGCGGCGCAGGGTCATGTGTGGTGGCATCTGTTCCTCCTCGGTCAGATCCATCACCGGAACGGGATGGATCAACCGCATCAGAACATCTTGGGGACAAGCGCGCCTTGACTTGAATCAAGCGCGTCATATCGGGTCTGGACCGGAAAGAGCGGACCTGCCCTAGAGACCCATGCCCGCCGCCGTGCGCCGCACGGTTTCGACACGGGCCGCATTGGGCGGATGGCTGCCCAGGAAACGGTCGCCCGGATCGGGAATGCGGTTGAAGAACGCCGCCCCGCGCACCGGATCAAAACCCGCCCTCGCGGTCAGCACTGTGCCCAGCGCATCCGCCTCCAGTTCGAACTCCTTGGAATAGCTGCGCGCCCCGACCGTCGCGCCCAGCTCCTGCGCCGAGCGGATGGCCCCCACATCCGCCCCCGTCAAGGACGCCAGACCCGCAAAGATCACCGCCCCCGCCGCCGCGTTCTGCTGCTGGCGCGGGATGTGGCCTGCGATGTGATGGGCCGCCTCATGGGCCATGACGAAGGCCAGCTCATCGGCATTGCGCATGTCGGCCAGCAAGGCGACGGTAAAGCCGATCACCGGATTGCCGGCACGGTCCAGCGTCTGAAAGGCATTCGGCGGCTGGCCGGGGCGGTTGTCCACGACGATCTGGAAATCGCAGATCGCCGTCGCCCTCTGACGGCGGCATTCCTGCTCGGCCACCGGCTGCACCCGCGCCTGCACCTGCTGAAACAGCTGCGGCGTCACCTGCTGCGTGGCACCCGAAGGCATAGGTTGCGCCACGCCGGGGCGCTGCTCCTGCGGCATATCCACAGGGCTGACGCAGCCTGCCAGTATCATCATGGCCGAAAGGACAAACCAGCGCATCCCGATCCCTTTTGTCTGAAAACCTGTCTCTATCATTAGCAGCCCCATCCCCGGATGCCAGACCCGCTCACGCGCAGTTGACAGGCTTTGCCCCGCCTCGGCGCATTCGCGCCCGAAGACCGGGCTTGCAAAGACCGTGTGCCGCCGTAATCTGTGCCCATGTTTACCATCGAGCATGAATTCGACGCCACCGTGATCACCCTTGTGGATGAGGGTGACAGCCATTTGCAGGAAGATGTCATCGTCAATGCCTTCGAGGATTGCGTGACCATCGAGCAATTCGATGCCCGCCTGAACGAGACGCGGCGCGTCACGCTCTCGATGACGCAGCTGCGCGATCTGGCCGCCGCCCTGAACCTGCCCGAAGGCGTCTATCACCTGCGTCGGGACACCTGAACGCGCGGCTTCTTCTTGCCCGAAATATCCCCGCCGGAGGCATCTGCCCTCTCGATGGGTGATCCATCCGAGGCTGATGGATTTTTCGCCTCCGGCGGGGATATTTGAGGCAAGAAGAAACAGGCGGGGGGACGCGATGGGGACGGGATTTTTCTGGGATGAGCGGTGTTTCTGGCACGCGGGCGGGAATTACGCGCTGACGCTGCCGCTGGGCGGGCTGGTGCAGCCGCTCGCGGCGGGTGGCCTGCCCGAGAACCCCGAGACCAAGCGGCGCCTCAAGAACCTGATGGATGTCACGGGTCTGTCCGAGGTGCTGGACATGACCCGCGCCGCGCCGGCAACCTGGGAGGATCTGGCCCGCGTGCATCCCGAGGATTTTCTGCATCGCTTCAAGGAGATGTCGGATCAGGGCGGCGGCGAGCTGGGGCTGCGCACGCCCTTTGCCCGTGGCGGGTTCGAGATTGCGTCCCTCTCGGCGGGGCTGGCCAAGGCGGCGCTCTTGTCGGTCTGGGAGGGGCGGCACCAGAATGCCTATGCCCTGTCGCGCCCGCCGGGGCATCATTGCCTGCCCGATTGGCCCAACGGGTTCTGCCTGCTGAACAATATCGGCATTGCCATCGGTGCCGCCCGCGCGGCGGGGCATCAGGGGCGGATCGCGGTGATCGACTGGGATGTGCATCACGGCAACGGGACCGAGGCCGTCTTTTACGACCGCGCCGATGTGATGACGATCAGCCTGCATCAGGAGCGCAACTATCCCACCGATACCGGCGACATCACGGATCGCGGGCGCGGCGCGGGACTGGGGTTCAATCTGAACATTCCGCTGCCCCCCGGTGCCGGTCATGTCAGCTATCTGGCCGCGATGGAGCGGATCGTGCTGCCGGCGCTGGATCAATACCGTCCCGACATGATCATCATCGCCTGCGGCTATGACGCGGGGCTGTTCGATCCGCTGGCGCGGATGCTGGCCACGGTCGAGACCTTCCGCGCCATGACCAAGGCGGTGATGGGGGCGGCGGATCGGCTGTGCGGCGGGCGGCTGGTGATGGTGCATGAGGGCGGCTATTCCGAGGCCTATGTCCCGTTCTGCGGCCATGCCGTCCTTCAGGAAATGGCCCAAAGCCAGATCGACGCGCCCGATCCCATGGCCGCGGTGGTGGCGGCGCGGCAGCCTTCGGCGCGGATGGATGCCTTTGTCGCCGGGCTGATCGAGGAGATGGCGCAGACCCTTCTGCCGCTGCCCCCGTATCCCTGACCCCTTATCCCTGACTCCGCGGCCGTCGCCCGTGGCGCCTTGACCCCGCGCGCGGCAGTCACGACATAGGGGACAAGCCAGCCCGCGCCCCGGCGCGGACCAAGCGACCAGACCACGGTCAAGAAGGACAACGCCATGCCCGATCCCAATCCCGCCGCCCTCGCGTTTCTGCTGACGCGCCGGTCGCGCCCGGCCAAGACGCTGGGTCTGCCGATCCCCACGCCCGAGCAGTTGCTGCCGATCCTCACCGCCGCCAGCCGCAGCCCCGATCATGGCAAGCTGGAACCCTGGCGCTTTGTCGTGCTGGAAGGGGCCGGGCTGCGCCGTCTGGGCGAGACGGCCCGCGCCCGTGCCGCCGCCCTCGGGCTGGAGGGAGAGCAGGCCGACAAGGGGGCGCAGCAGTTCGAGACGGGCCATCTGGCCGTGGCCGTGATCGAGGTGCGCAAACCATCCGACAAGATCCCCGAGATCGAGCAGACCTATGCCGTGGGCGGTGTCTGTCTGGCCCTGCTGAACGCGGCCCTGGCCAGCGGCTGGGGGGCCAACTGGCTGTCCGGCTGGCCCAGCCATGACCGCGCGTTCATGGCAGAGGCGCTGGATCTTGCGGCGCATGAGCGGATCGCGGGGTTCATCCATATCGGCACCGAAACCAGCGCGCCGCCCGACCGGCCGCGCCCGGATCTGGACCGGATCGTGACATGGCGCAGGTCGTAGGATGGGCCTGACGCTGATCCTCTCCGGGTTTTTCAAGGCGCTGCGCCAATTGGGCGACCGCCGCCTGTCACGCGTGCTGTGGTGGGGCATCGGCCTGGCCGTGATCCTGCTGGCGCTGGCCTCGGCCGGGGTGCAGGCGCTGTTGCTCTGGTGGGCGGGGGATGGCGTCGCCCTGCCGTGGATCGGCGAGGTGACATGGATCGCCACGCTGGCCGGCTGGTCCGGCCCGGTGGTGATGATCCTGCTGTCGGTGGTGCTGATGGTGCCTGTCGCCTCGGCCATGTCGGGGCTGTTTCTGGACCGGGTCGCGGATGCGGTCGAGGCGCGGCATTACCCACAGGCCGGGCCGGGGCAGGATGTGCCGCTGCTTGAGGGTTTGACCGATTCCGTCGGCTTTCTGGGTGTGATGATCGCGGCCAATATCGTGGCGCTTGTGCTTTATCTGCTGTTCTCGCCTGTGGCTCTGTTCATCTTCTGGGGGTTGAACGGCTTCTTGCTGGGGCGGGAATATTTCACGCTGGTGGCGATACGCCATCTGGGGCGGGCGGGGGCCGCGCAGATGCGCAAGCGGCATGGCGGGACGGTCTGGCTGGCCGGGGTGCTGATGGCCATGCCCCTGTCGATCCCGCTGGTGAACCTGGCGATCCCGGTTCTGGGGGCCGCCACCTTCACCCATGTCTTTCACGGGTTGCGGGCGCGCGGCTGAGGCGCGCCCGTCGCATCACCCGCGCGGGGTCATCCGGTTGAACCAGTCGATGTCGCGCACCGTCAACGTGCCGGAAATGATCACATAGGCGATGATCGCCCACAGCACGAAAGCCACCACGGTCGTGATCAGCGCGCGCTTTTTCAGCTGCGGCTCATGCGGGGCGCCGGCATGGGTTCCATGCACGATCTGCCCCACATCCCCTTGGGTTTTCAGGCGGATCGGCAGCACGACCAGAAAGGTCATGAACCACAGCACCGCATAAAGCACGAGGGCCGAGGTGATCGCCATCAGACCTGCTCCAACTCGACCAGGCAGCCGTTGAAATCCTTGGGATGCAGGAAAAGCACAGGCTTGCCATGGGCGCCGATCTTGGGCTCGCCCGATCCCAGCACCCGCGCGCCTGTGGCCGTCAGGTGATCGCGCGCGGCCAGGATGTCATCCACCTCATAGCAGATATGGTGAATGCCGCCCGCCGGGTTCTTGTCCAGAAAGCCTTTGATCGGGCTGTTCTCGCCCAGAGGGTAGAGCAGTTCGATCTTGGTGTTCGGCAATTCGATGAAAACGACCGTCACGCCGTGATCCGGCTCGTGCTGCGGCGCGCCGACCTTTGCGCCCAGCGCATCGCGATACTGTGCCGAGGCCGCCTCGAGATCCGGCACGGCGATGGCGACATGGTTCAAGCGTCCGATCATGGGCAACTCCTGTTCACTGGCGGCTTTGCACCGCATATGGCCTTCCCGCGCCCGCAAGGCAAGATCATCCGGGGGCGGCATCGCGGCGCAGCACGATGAGGGGCGTTTCTCCGGGCGATGTTAACCCCATCTTAGGGATGATTCGACCAGTCTGACAGGGCGAGTCGGTTCTGCCTGCCAGCATCCCGCCCCGCACCCATGGTTCCTTCGGACGACAGGATGATACAATGGATGACCGCGATCCCTTCTCGACCTTGCGTTTCCCCTCGGCCGCGCGGCCGCTGCTGGGCCTGACCGTGCTGCTTGTCGAAGACAGCCGCTTCGCGTCCGAGGCGATGCGCCTGCTCTGTATGCGTTCCGGCGCACGGATCAGGCGGGCGGATTGCCTGCGCTCGGCCCGGCGGCACCTACAGGTCTATCGCCCCTCGGTGCTGATTGTCGATCTGGGCCTGCCCGACGGCTCGGGCATCGACCTGATTGCCGAGGCGCATGTGGCCACACCCCGGATCGGGGTGATCCTGGGGACCAGTGCAGACGATCAGGCACGCCTGCCCTGCCTGGCCGCCGGGGCGGATGGATTTCTGGACAAACCCTTGCAATCTCTCAGTTTCTTTCAATCTGCAATCCTTGACCACCTGCCGGCAGAGCGGCAACCCAACGGCCCCCGCGCGCTTCAGGACGAGGTGGTGCATCCCGATATCATCGCCTATCGCGATGACATGGCGCATGTGGCCGAACTGCTGGGTTCGGGCGAGAATGCGGGGGTTCTGGACTATGTCACCCAATTCCTTGACGGGGTGGCCGCGCTGGCCGGGGATCATCCGCTGATCGAGGCGAACCGCTCGCTGCGCCATGCCCATGAAAGCGGCCTGCCGCTGCGCTCGGATCTGGCGCATCTGGCGGGGCTGTTGCAGGACCGGCTGGCGGATCGGGTGGCGATCTGACGGCCAAGCGCCGCGGCACATCCGGGGTGGCAAGGGCGGCATTTCATCCCGGCTTCATGTTTTGCCCGAATGATGCACCGCTTCCTTGCGCAAACCCGCCACAATCACCGTGCAGAACGCCGTGATGGAACCGATGACGGCGCATCGCGCGCCCGGGAGTGGATCATGGTGGAACAAGCAAAGACCTTTGCGCGCGACGACAGCGGCGCCGTCAGTGCCGAATGGGTGGTGCTGGTCGCGGGTGTCGTGATGCTCTGCGTGGCGGCCTTCTTCTCGATGGAATCAGGCACGCTGGATCTGGCGCAGGGCACGTCTGACCATCTGACCGGCACATCCGACTGACAGGCCTGCCGGGTTTTACCGCAGCAGGCCCGGGTCCGCGCCCATGTCCAGCCCCGGAAAGACCGCCTGTTCCAGCGCGGCCCTTTCAAGCCCGAACAGACCGCGCATCGCCCAGGCGGCATGGGCGCGCACATCGCGCACCGGCATCAGGTCGCGCCGCTGATAGAGGTCGCTTTCCGCCAGTCCCGGCCAGGCGTTCGGCCCCGCGCCGACCGTCACCCGCCCCCCGCGCACTGCGCCCCCGGCCATCAGCATGGCACCAGCGGTGCCGTGATCCGTGCCACGGGTGCCATTCTCGCGCGCGGTGCGGCCGAATTCCGTCAGGGCGAGCACCGCCGTTTGCCCCCAGACCGGCCCCAACCCGTCCCGCAGGGCCAGAA
>JAMWZG010000145.1 GCA_024304855.1 Paracoccaceae bacterium | reverse complement strand
GTCACCTCGTCGCGCAGGCGTTCGAAATAGGGCAGGATCTCGGCCTTGCGCGCCTCGTCCAGCGCGGCCAGGGGTTCGTCGGCGAGGATGAGTTTCGGGGCCGCCAGCAGGGCGCGACCGATGACGACGCGGCTGCGCTCGCCGCCCGAGAGCGCGCCGGGGCGGCGGTCGAGGAGATGGCCGATGCCCAGCATCTCGATCACGCGGGCGGGGTCTTCGCGGCGCGCGGCGCGGGGGGCGCACCAGCGGCCGTAGAGCAGGTTCTGGCGCACGGTGAGATGGGGGAAGAGGCGGCCTTCCTGAAAGATATAGCCAAGGCGGCGGCGATGGGGCGGCAGGTTCTGCCCGCTGTCTGTGTCCAGCAGCACCCAGTCATCGGAGGTGATCCGGCCCCGGTCGGGGCGCAAAAGGCCCGCGACCGCGTTGATGAGCGTGGTCTTTCCCGCACCGGAGGGGCCGAAGAGCACGGTCAGGCCGGGCGGCGCGTCGAAGCGGATGTCGAGATCGAAGCCGTCGAAGCGATGCTGGAGGGAGACGTGGAGGGTCATGATCCGGCCACCATGCGCGCGACGCGGCGCGAGATGACCTCGGACAGTAGGAGGGCGGCCATGGCGATGGTGACGGCGATGATGACGAGGCGGGTCGCCGCATCCTCGCCGCCCGGCACTTGCAGGAAGGCGTAGATGGCGGAGGGCATGGTCTGGGTCTGGCCGGGGATGTTGGAGACGAAGGTGATGGTGGCGCCGAATTCGCCCATCGCCTTGGCGAAGGCGAGGATCGTGCCGGCCACGATCCCCGGCAGGATCAGCGGCAGGGTGACGGTGGCAAAGACCCGTGGCGGTGCGGCGCCCAGGGTGCTGGCGGCGGCTTCCAGTTTTGGGTCCACCGCCTCGATCGCGAGGCGGATGGCGCGGACCATGAGGGGGAAGGCCATGATCGCGGCGGCCAGCGCCGCGCCGGTCCAGCGGAAGGAGAGGACGAGGCCGAAGCTGTTTTCGAGGAATTGACCGACGGGCCCGCGCCGCCCGAAGGTGACGAGCAGCAGGTAGCCCGTGACCACCGGCGGCAGGATCAGCGGCAGGTGCACGATCCCGTTGAGGATCTGCTTGCCGGGAAAGGACCAGCGCGCGAGCGCATAGGCGGTGAGGATGCCGAAGGGCAGGCTGGCCAGCGTGGCCCAGAGCGAGACTTGCAGGCTGAGGCGGACGGCCTGCCATTCTGCCGGTCCAAGCCAGTGGGTCAGGGCGTCGGTCATGGGTCTTGGGTGCCCTGTTCCTGCGGGTCAGTCAAGCGTGGTGAAGCCTGCCGCCTGCCATATGGCGCGGGCGGTGTCGGATGACAGGAAGGTCAGGAAATCCTGCGCCTGCGGGCTGTCGCTTTGGGCGGTGAGCGCGGCAGGGTAGGTGATCGGGGGATGGCTGTCGGCCGGGAAGGTGGCGATGACGGTGACATTGTCCTCGGCCGCGGCATCGGTGGCATAGGTGATGCCCAGCGGTGCCTCGCCGCGGGCGACGAAGGCCAGCGCGGCGCGGACGTTGTCGGCCTGTGCGACCTGCGGGGCTGTGGCGTCCCAGAGGCCCAGATGGGTGAGGGCGGCCTTGCCGTAGATGCCGGCGGGGACCGCATCGACCAGCGCCATGGCCAGCCGCCCCTCGCCCAGCAGGGCGGGCAGGTCGAGGGTCGCGTCGAGGGTGACGGGGCGCGCGTCCTTGCCATGGGCGATGAGGACGAGGGTGTTGCCGAGGATGTCGCGCCTTGTGTCCGCGCGCAGGTCGCCGGAGGCGGCGAGCGCGTCCATCCAGTCGGTGCTGGCGGAGATGAAGATGTCGGCAGGCGCGCCCTGTTGGATCTGGCGGGCGAGTGCGGAGGAGCCGGCGTAGGAGAGGGTGACGCGCTGCCCGGTCTGGTCGGTCCATGCGGCGGCGACGCGGTCCAGCGCCGTGGTCAGGCTGGCGGCGGCGAAGACGGTGACATCTGCGGCGGCGCGCAGGGGCAGGGCCAGGAGGGTGAGGGCCAGGAGAGTGGCCAGAGGCGTGCGGCGGGGCATGGGGCGGGTCCGTGGTGATATGGTCAGTGAAACATATCGCAGGGCCGGGGCGGTTCTGGCAAGCGTTATTTTCCGTCGGGAATATCGCCCTTTGCGGTATCGGCAAGCAGGGCGCGCAGCGCGTCGAGGCGGGGGGCGCCGGCGGTGGCGGCCTCGGCCTCGAAGGCGCGGTAGAGGGCGAGGACATGCCGCCCGTTCGCCGTCAGCACCGCGCCGCCGCCGCCCGGCCCGCCACGGGTGCTTTCGACGAGGGGGGCGCGGAACATGGTGTTGAGCGTGCCGATCAACTCCCAGGCGCGTTTGTAGCTCATGCCCATTTCACGCCCGGCGGCGGCGATGGAGCCGGTGCGGTCCAGCCGTTCCAGCAGTTCCGCCTTGCCGGGGCCGATCATCTCGGCCTCGCCAAAGACGATGCGGATGCGCAGGCGGGGCTGCGCCGGAGGGTCGCTGGGCTGGCTCATGGGGTCATGATGTGTCGGAACGGCGGCGTTGTTGCAAGGGGGAGGGCGGCCAAATGGCTTGATCTTGGGGGCTGATCGGATGAAGGTCACGCGGCGTGGGCCGCCTGCGCGCGGGTGATCGAATCGACCGCTGTGATGTGTTTTGTAATGAGTGGGAATTATGAACGGTAAGGTTGTGACATCGGCGCAGGAGTTGCGTCGCCTGCGGATCATCACGGGAATTGACCGCGCCACCTCGGGGATTGAATACGGGCCGCTGCACCGCGTGGTCATGACGCGCGAGATGTGCCCCGGCGTCCGTTATGTGGATTACAAGCCGCGCGAGCAATTGATGGCGCATTACGCGCATGATCCCGCTGTGGATGTGTCGCTGATCCCGGAGATTGATATTGTCACCGGCGGGCGGCAGATCACGGAATTCGTGCCGGAGGAGAGTATTGATTTCGCCATCGCCTCGCATGTGATGGAACATGTGCCTGATGTCATCGGCTGGCTGGAGGCGAATTTGCGGTTGCTGCGCCCCGGCGGGCGCATTGCCCTGGCCTTTCCCGACCGGCGGTTCTGTTTCGATCTGGCGAAACAGCCGACCAGTTTTCACGAGGTGGTGGCCGCCTATCTGGAGAAACGGACGCAGCCGAATTTCACCCAGATCTGCGATCATGTCATCAATTGCCGCAAGGTGACGCCGGGCGAGGTGTGGAATGGCACGTTGACGCCGCAGAACGCGCCGCCGGTCCATGCGACGGCGGCGGCGGTGGGGTTGCTGCGCACATTGGTGCACAAGACCGACTATCATGATGTCCATTGCTGGAAATTCTCGGACACGGAATTCATGGAGATGCTGGGGAAGATCAAACAGCATTTCGGGCTGCCATTCGAGGTGATGTCATTCTATCCGACGCAGCGCAATACGACCGAATTCTTTGCGTCACTGATCAAGACATGAGCCGGGTCTTTCTGCATATCGGGATGCACAAGACCGGCTCGACCGCGATCCAGTCGGCTTTTGCGGGCTATGAAACCAGCCGGACGCGCTATGCCGATCTGGGGTATGAGAACCATTCGATCCCGTTTTACACGGCCTATTCGGGGCAGCATCACAATTACCATATCTGGCGGGCGGGCGGCCTGCGCCCCGAGGAGATCGAGGCGCAGAAAGACATCTGCCGCGCCCGGATCGAGGCGGCCGTGGCCGGGGCGGGCAAGCGCAATCTGATTTTTTCGGGAGAGGATATATCCTATTTGCCGCTGGCCGCGATTCAGGACATTGCGGCCCTGTTTGCCCGTCATGCCCTTGATGTGCGCGTGATCGTTTATGTGCGCGAGCCGATCTCTTATATGCAGAGTGCCATACAACAGGTTGTAAAGACGGGCACTTTTGATGAGCGTATCCCCAGCCCGATGTATCGGGAGAGGATTGAGAAGTTCATCAATGTGTTCGGCGCTGAGCGGGTGAATGTGCGGGTTTTTGATCGCGACCTGCTGTTCGGGAATGACATCATCGCGGATTTTGCGAAACAGGTTGGTGTGAAGGCTCCGCCCAAAGGGAAGAACGACAATTCATCCCTGTCAACGGAAGCTGTGAAGATCATCTATCTGTTGAATCAGCTTGTTCCTGTTTTTGGAGAGCAGGCTGATCTGATTCAGGCCCGGCGACGAATGATTGCCCATGTGAGCACAAATTTCAAAGGCCGGTTCGAGCTTCCGGAATCCTTGATCGCGGGAATCGTCGAGGCTGAGGATGTGGCCTGGCTCCATGCCATCACAGGGATAGATTTCAGGCGTCCCGAAGGGGATCGACCCGCGTTCTCGCAAAAGGCGGTGAGGGACTATCTGGGCGATCTGGATGCAGGGACAATTGCCGCGATGCGGGAGTATCTGATACGTCATTGCGGGATCGGCAATCCGCCGGAGGAGCCACGTTTCCTGTTGGCCCGGTATTTCATGTCTTTCCTGAATACCGGCTGGTCTGCCGGGTTCACATTTGATCCTGACCGCTATCTGGAATTGAACCCGGATGTGAAAGCGGCGGGGGTTGATCCCTATCAGCATTATCTGAGGTTCGGATTGGCCAAGGGGCGGCGGGTCAAATAGTCTTGGCTTGACGGGGTGCCGCTGGCCCCGAGAGCGGGACGGGGTCTGCCCGTCCCGGAGACTTTTGTCTATTTCTCGCAATAGAGACAGAAGGCGGGGCCGTTGCGGTGCTGGAGATCGTCAAAGGATATTTCGATCCTTGAATACCCAAGCAGGCCGAGCAGTTTCAGCAGATCCTCGCGGTAGATCCAGTTCGAGAAGACATCAGATCCGCCGCAAAAACCGCTCCAGCCCAAGGCTTCGCCGTAGTGTTGCTTCACAAGCCTGACATCCATGCCGTTGAACGACCGGATGTCGGGTTCCTTGTAGTTCCATTTCCCATCCTTGAGCAGAGGGGCGAGCACCGGGTTCCATTTCGACAGGTCGGGTTCGAAATAATGGGTCCAGATGAACAATCTGTCCGAGGCCTTGCTGATAGAGTCGAGCAGCGCGACAGGGTCTTTCATGTGGTAGAGGACGCCTGAGGCCAGAACCAGATCGAAGGATTTGTCGGACAGGTCCATCTTTTCGAAATCGCCCAGCAGAAACCGGGCCGAAAGGCCAAGGTAGTTCTTGGCGATCAGGCAGCGCAGGAAAGCGCCCTTGTTCGATTCGATTGCCAGAACCTTGGCACCTACCTGTTCCATCATCGTGGTGTGCGCGGCTTCGAGCGGGCCGAGTTCCAGCACAGACTGGCCGGCAAGGTCGATCCTGTTGAACAGCCATGTCAGTCGATGGTCGTCAAAGCCGTTGAATGTCCCAGAGGTTTCGACGCCTTTGAAGGCGGTGCTCCAAGCATTCGGGAAGAGATCGAAGGCGTTCTGGTCGCTGGGGGGGATGGTCAGGAAGGAGGCCAGAGTTTCCTCGAAACTCTGGACGGTCGGTTTTTTGTAGGGACGGTTTTCAACCCTGCCATAGTTGAGGTAATGCGCGGCCGGGTCCACACCGGCGAGGCGCACATCCTCGTGCAGTTCGAGATAGAGCGCGGGGTCGAAGTCTTTGGGAAGATCGGGGTGAGGTGAGGCCATTGGCTGCGTGGTCTGTGTCATCAGGAAAATCCTTTTGATGCGCTTCATCATGCGGCAGTCGCGCGGTTGGCGCCCTTTTTTGGTGATCCCATCAGGAGCGTGACCGGGGCCTGCACCGGCATCAGATCAGCCCCCGTGCGAAGGCCGCGCGTTTCCAGCCGTAGAGAACCTGTCCGCCGTAGGGGCGTTCCAGAAGGAGGGCGCTGAGTTCGCGGGCCTCGATGTCGGGAAGTTTCTTTTGCAGGCGCAGGATGTCGTAATTGTTGAAGGCGCCACGATAGAGGCCATCCAGCTTGATGATCGGCACGCCGATATCCAGAAGGATGATCGCGTTCTGGTGAATCTGGCTGCCTTGCATGAAGATTTCCGAGGCGACGGCGGCGAGCGAATCGTTCAGGATCTCGTCAAAGTTTGTCGTTTCGCCTTGCACATTGCGCAGCAGGTAGCGCGCAAAGTCTTCACGGTCTGTGATCAGCAATTCCTCGTTCAGATCCTTGACCGGCGTGTCCACGTTGATTTCGACTTTGTCGTCAACGCTGTAGCGTCTTGTGATGAAGCGGCCTGCCAGCAGTTTCGTGACGGTCTGGACCCCGAAACGCGGACCGGGTGAATAGGAACCCGTCCGGCTGTCCTTGATCACCAGATCCTGCAAGGGCGGGTTGTCCTTGACCTCGTTCAGGAAGCGGTCGGAGCTGTAGAGGGCGCGGAATTGGCCGGGCATGGAGACGCAGCGTTTGAGGGTTTTGGAGAGTTTCATCTCGCCGCGTTTGATGACGGTGGGGCGCACGTCGGTGAGGAAGTAGCGGCGCCAGTATTTGCGCAGGCGGGGGGCTTTCAGGACGGACTGGGCCATGGAGATGGTGAAGGAGCCGAGGGGATACTCGATCTCGTAATTCTCGGTCGCGCCCAGCACTTCGGTGGGGGAGGTGGTGAGGTCGGTGAGGAACTGGTCCAGTCCGCGGGTGGAGTAGTAGACGCTGTCGTTGAGCATCAGGAGGCGGGGGCAGGTGTTTTCCCAGCGGCGGGCGTAGAGGTGCAGGAAGCCGGTCTTGTAGCTGCCGAAGTCGCGGCCGAAATTGGGGCGTTCGATGTAGCAGTCGATCAGCCCTTCGACGCTGGCGGGATTCTTGAGTTTGAGCGTGTTGACGCCCAGCACATAGAGGCCCTGCGCGCGGGCGGCGGTCAGCAGGCGGATGAGGTCGGGGCGGAGCTGGCCCTTCTGGTAGAGGGCGAGGAGCAGGATCGGCTGGCCGGCATAGGGGGATTCCCAGTGGATTTTTGGCGACTGGCCGAGGGTTTTGATCCGCTGATATTCGGACATCGCGCCGACAATGACCCGCGCATTGGGGTAGAGCAGCAGGTTATAGATCCGCGACACCAATAGCATGTTACCGTCCACAACTTGTTGTGGCGAAACACATGCCACTGATTAATCAACACGATCCTTGTAGCAGCGACCTGCGTGGGATGCCAGACGAAGATTGCATGATCCCCCTGTTTGGCGCGAACGGGATGCGCTAAGCCGGGGGAAGTGTGGTGATGTATGCGTGTGTTTTGATCAGATGCGGCTTGTGGATGATCCTGTGGCGGCCCCCCGGCGGGTGGGAGAGGCTGGCGGTGGTGTGACGGTGCTGCTGGCGACCTATCAGGGGGCGGGCACCTTGCAGGCGCAGCTTGACAGTCATCTGGCGCAGCATGTGCCGGTGGCGCGGCTGATGGTCAGCGATGACGGATCGACGGATGACACGCTGGCGATTCTGGCGCGCTTTGCGGCGGCGCATCCGGGTCTTGCGGTGACGGTGATGGCCGGGCCGGGGCGGGGGGCTGCGCATAATTTCCTGCATCTGCTGCGCGCGCTGCCCGAGGAGGCGGGGTCGGTTCTGTTTTCGGATCAGGATGATGTCTGGCTGCCCGAGAAGGTGGCGCAGGGGCTGCGGCATCTGGCGGGGCATCCGGCGGAGGTGCCGGTGCTGGTGGGCGGGCGCAGCTATGTCTGCGATCACGATCTGGGGCGGCGGCGGCTGTCGCCTTTGCCGGGGCGGGCGCCCTGTTTCCGTCATGCGCTGGTGCAGAGCTTTGCCGGGGGCAACACGATGATCCTGAACGGGGCGGCGGCGCGGTTGCTGCGCGCGGCGGCGGCAGAGGCGGGGCGCGTGGTCATGCATGACTGGTGGGCCTATCAGATCGTGTCGGGCGCGGGCGGTGTGGTGGTGTTCGATCCCGCGCCG
>JAMWZG010000144.1 GCA_024304855.1 Paracoccaceae bacterium | reverse complement strand
TTGATGTTGAAGGCGGGCACGCCATAGCCATGCTCGGCCGCGTGATCCAGCAGTTGACGCATCGTGATAAGTGCCATGTGTAGTCATCCCCTCAAGGTCGAAAAAGGCGGGCGCGCGCGGGCGTCCGGTCAATGTTGCGGCGGCTGTGCTCAGCGCGCCTTGTCGTAATATCCTGCCACCTGACGCACCTTGTCGGGGCTGCCGAAGACCAGCGGGCTGCGCGCATGGAGCGCATCTGCCGCCAGTTCCATGATCGGTGTCCGTCCATCCGTCGCCAGACCGCCCGCCTGTTCGATCAGAAAGGCAATCGGGGCCACCTCATAGACCATGCGCAGGCGTCCCTTCTCATAGCCCGGGCGGGCATCGCCGGGATAGAGGAAGATGCCGCCGCGTGTCAGGATGCGGTGGGTTTCCGCCACCAGCGACGCGACCCAGCGCATGTTGCTGTCCTGCCCGTGGGGTCCGGTCTTGCCTGCCTGGCAATCCTCGATATAGGCGCGGATAGCCGCGTCCCAATGGCGGTGGTTCGAGGCGTTGATCGCATATTCCTTGGACACACCCGGCGTCTGCATCCCGTCATTGACCAGCACGAACTGCCCCGTCGCCGGGTCCAGCGCGAACATCAGCGTGCCCTTGCCAAAGGTCACGGCAAGGCAGCATTGCGGGCCGAAGATGATATAGCCGCCTGCCACCTGTTCCGATGCGGGGCGCAGGAAACTGTCATCCGCGCCCTCCCTTGCCTCGAAAATCGAAAAGATCGTGCCGATGGACACGTTCACATCGATATTCGACGATCCGTCCAGCGGGTCGATGGCCAGCGCATAGCGGCCTTGGGGATTGAGCGGAAGAACCACCTCCTGCTCCTCCGAGGCATACCAGCGCACGGATGTGTCGCGCAGCGCCGCCTCGAACATCTCGTCGGCCAGCACGTCCAGCGCCTTCTGCCCGTCGCCGCCCGCGTTCTCGCCGACCTCATGGCCCAGCGACTGCCCCAGCGGGCCGCGCGCGATGATGCCCGCCAGATCGACGCCGACCCGGCAGAGCGCGTTCATCACCGGGGCCAGATCGGCAGGGATCAGCGGGCTGGACAGGACGGTGTCATTGGCTGGCATGGTGGTTCCGGTTCCTTGTCTTTCAAAAGCGGGCGCGGCGTCGCGGGTATCGGGCTGTGCCGCATCGGCGCCTTGTTATCCCAAGTTGCGCGCAAGGAAAATCCAATATGCAGCAAGTTGGGGATTCCGGCGCAGAATCCCCACCCTTCGCCGCGCGACAGGGGGGAGCGCCTGATAATCCCGACCTGCGGAAAGTAATTTCGCACAGTTGATCCAGCCCTGCCTTTGTGCAAGTTTTGACAAAACGGTGGGAGGACCGGGTGAGATTTCAGGGAAAGGTTGCGCTGGTGACAGGCGCATCAGGGGGGATCGGACAGGCCACGGCGGCAAGGCTGGCCTCCGAGGGCGCGTCGGTCGTGCTGGTCGATCTGCATGACTGCGCCTTGCCCGCGACGGGTGGGCCGCATCTGGCGATTCCCTGTGACGTGGCGGATGAAGCGCAGGTGAAAGCCACCATCGCCGCCGTGCTGGAACGGTTCGGGCGCATCGACGTGCTGTGCAACAATGCGGGCATCACCTGCACCCATGCCCCGATCACCGAGATCAACTCGGACGATTGGGCGCGGGTGATGGGGGTGAACCTGTTCGGCACTGCGCATTTCATCAAACACGCGGCCCCTGCGATGATTGCGCAGGGCGCGGGAGCCATCGTCAACACCGCCTCGGTCGCGGGGATACGGTCGGGCGCGGGGGGCAATGTCTATTCCGCGTCCAAGGCCGGGGTAATCAACCTGACCCAGACCACCGCCTGTGATCTGGGCGGGCATGGTATCCGGGTGAACGCGGTCTGTCCCGGATTGATCGAGACGGGGATGACGCAGCCGATCTTCGACCACGCCCGTTCCGTGGGCAAGGAGGATCGTCTGGGCGCGCGCTGCGAGTTGCGCCGCTATGGCCGGCCAGCGGAAGTGGCCGCCGTGATCGCCTTTCTGGCCAGCGATGACGCGAGCTATATCACCGGGCAGGCCTTGCCCGTGGATGGGGGCAATACCGCCTCGCTGAACCTGCCCGGCATGAAGGTCTGACAGATGCCCGCGATGACACTGCACCATGCCATCTGGCCCGAGGGGATGCGCAAATCCCTGAACGCACCGGAGCGGACGATGTTCGCCAATCTGGCCGAAAGCGCCGCCCGCTTTCCCGACCGGCCCGCGCTGGTGTTTTACGGGCAGGAGATCACCTATGGCGGTCTGCTGGCACAAGTGGAGCGGTTGGCCGGGTGGATGCAGGCCGAAGCCGGGATCAAACGCGGCGACCGGGTGCTTTTGTGCCTGCAAAACAGCCCGCAGTTCGTGATCGGCTATTACGCCATCCTGCGCGCCGATGCGGTGGTCGTGCCCGTCAACCCGATGAGCAAGGTGGCCGAGCTGGAGCATCTGGCCCGCGACACCGGCGCGCGGCTGATGCTGGGCGGGCAGGAAGGTCTGGCGGATAGCGGGCCGCTGATTGCGGCGGGTCTGCTGGACCGCATTCTGGTCGCCACCTATGCCGAGGGCGTTGACCCGGCCCATGACATCTCCCTGCCCGATGCGCTGGCCGGACTGGACAGCGCCGCCGTGTCCGGCCCCGGTCTGACGCGTTGGGCGGATGCGCTGAGCGCAGGTCACGCGCCCGGCCCGCATCTGGCGGAACCGGGGGATCTGGCGCTGATCCCCTATAGTTCCGGCACGACGGGGCAACCCAAGGGCTGTATGCACAGTCACCGCACGGTTATGGAAACCGCCTATGGCGGCGTGATCTGGAACCCGTCGCGCGAGACCGATGTGCATCTGGCGACGCTGCCGTTCTTTCATGTGACGGGGATGCAGGCCGCGCTGAACGGGCCGATCCTTGCGGGCGGGTGCATCGTGATCCTGCTGCGCTGGAACCGCACCCATGCAGCGCATCTGATCCGTCGCTACCGCGTGACACGGTGGCGGTCGATCTCGACCATGGCGATTGATCTGGTGAACGATCCCGATGTCGCCAGCTATGACCTGAGCAGCCTGCAAGCTCTGGGCGGTGGCGGGGCGGCGATGCCCGAGGCGGTGGCGGCCAAGCTCAAGGCGATCACGGGGCTGGACTATATCGAGGGCTATGGCCTGTCCGAGACGATGGCCGCCACGCATATCAACCCGGTTCACGCGCCCAAGCGGCAATGCCTTGGCGTGCCGGTCTTTGATGTGGACTGCCGCATCCTGTCGGTGACGGATGGTGCCGGTTGCGGGGCCGAGCTTGGCCCGAACGAGGTGGGCGAGATCGTGACCCATGGGCGGCAGGTGTTTCTGGGCTACTGGAACAACCCCGAGGCCACCGCCGCGGCGTTTCTGACGATCGAGGGCAAGCCGTTCTTCCGCACCGGCGATCTGGGCTATTACGACGAGCAGGGCTATTTCTTCATGGTGGACCGCGTGAAGCGGATGATCAATGCATCCGGCTTCAAGGTCTGGCCCGCCGAGGTGGAGGCGCTGATGCACCGCCATCCCGACATCGCCGAGGTCTGCGTGATCGCCAGCCCCGACCCGCGCCGGGGCGAGACGGTCAAGGCCTGCGTCGTGCCCACCCCCGCCGCGCGCGACCGGCTGACCGGGCAGGATGTGATCGACTGGTGCAAGACCCAGATGGCCGCGTATAAGTGCCCCACGCAGGTGGCCTTCATGGATGGCCTGCCGAAATCAGGCGCGGGCAAGGTGCTGTGGCGCGCCCTGACCGAGGCGGAATTCGAAGGCCGGACAGACAGCAGGACAGGAACGACAGCGTGAGGAAAAGAGCCGCAGATACCGCGCCCGATATGGACGAGAAGGACCATGGCGACGACCGGCAATTCGTGACGGCGCTGCACCGGGGGCTGGACATCCTGCGCGCCTTTACCCCCGCCGACCGTTCCGGTCTTGGCAACCGCGATCTGGCGGATCGCACGGGCCTGCCCAATTCCACAGTGTCGCGGCTGACCTATACGCTGCTCAAGCTGGGCTATCTGGTCTATGACGAGGGGACGGGGCGCTACCGGATGGGGGTGCCCGTACTCAGCCTTGGTTATGCCTGTCTGGGCGGGTTGAAGGTGCGTGAAACCGCGCAGCCCCTGATGCAGCAACTGGCCGATGATTGCGGCGACGGGGTGATGGTGGCTCTTGGCGGGCGCGATGATCATTCGATGACCTATATCGCCTGCGCGCGGGCGGTACGGGGCATGATTTCCTTGCAACTGAACGTCGGCTCGCGGATCTCGCTGGCGCGCTCGGCCATGGGGCGGGCCTATATCGCGGGGACCAATGCGGTGGAACGTGCGCAGATCCTCGAGATGATCGAGGCGCGCACCGACCCTGCCGACTGGCCGCGCATCCGTGACGAGATTGCCGATGCCGCCGATCAGATCCGCAGGCGAGGTTTTTACGCCAATCTGGGAAGCTGGCAGTCGGATGTGAATTCGGTCGCCGTCCCCTATCGCTCGCCGCAGGGGGATGCGCCGATGCTGGCCTTCAACCTGGGTGGTCCGGCCTATATCCTGCCGCGCGACCGGATCGAGAATGATCTTGGCCCGCGTCTGGTCGAGATGGTGCAGAAAGTGGGCCGGATCGGCGGTTGATCCGGCCCTGCGCGCCCTCAGGGGATCAGAACGATCTTGCCCACGGCCCCGCGCCCCAGAACACGGGTCAGAACCTCGGCGGCCTGCGCCAGCGGATAGCGCCCCTCGATCATCGGGCGGACCTGCCCGGCCTTGTGCCAGCCCAGAAGCTCGCGCATGTTGTCCGCATAGACCTCGGGCTCGAAGCGGGTGAAGTTGCCCCAGAAGACGCCGACAAGGCTGAATTCCTTGACCAGCGCCAGATTGACCGGAAACTTCGGGATCTCGCCGCCGGCAAAGCCGATGATCAGAAGGCGCCCGTTGCGCGCCATCGACCGGGAACAGGCATCAAAGGCCGCGCCGCCCACCACGTCATAGACGACATCCACGCCCTTGCCGCCGGTCATCTCCTTGAGTTGATCCTTGAGGTTGTCATAGCCGATCGCCTCATCCGCGCCATTCTCCAGCGCGATGGCCCGCTTCTCATCCGAGGAAGCGACGGCAATCACCCGCGCGCCCATGATCTTGCCGATCTGGATCGCGGCCACGCCGGTCGCGCCCGCAGCGCCCAGCACGACCAGCGTTTCACCCGGCTTGAGTTGCGCGCGCTGCTTGAGCGCGTGATGCGATGTGCCGAAGGCCACCAGCAGGGCGCAGGCCTCGGCCGCGTCCATGTCGCCGATGGGAATGACCAGCTTTTCCGACGCCGCGACCTTTTCCGCATATCCGCCCAGCGAGCAGATCGTGGCGACACGGTCCCCGACCTTGAGGCGTTTGACATCGGGGCCGATGCTTTCGACCACGCCTGCGGCTTCCATTCCCGGCACGAAGGGATGATCGGGCCGCATCTGGTAAAGCCCCTGCACCAGCAAGCCGTCGGGATAGTTCACGCCCGCCGCTTCGATGCGGATCACGACCTGATCGCCCTTGGCCTGTGCATCCGGCACATCGCCATAGACAAGCTGATCCAGCGGGGCAAAGTCATTGCAGATAATGGCTTTCATGGCATTCTCCTTCTGTGTCGGGCGCTGCGGTCAGGACCGGACAGGCGCAATGCGGCCAGCCTAGGCAGGCCCGCCCCTGCCAGCAAGCGCCGCTACGGAATGACGCAGCGGCAAAGTCGCGCCGCAAGGGTGCATTTGGCCTTTGGCAAAGCGGATCAGCGCGCTAGGGTCCGCGCAACATGAATGCGAATGGGAGGAGAACCACATGCAGGGCATGATGATGAACAGGCCGCTGATGATCAGCGACATCCTGACTTACGCCGCCGAGGCGCATCCGCGGGCCGAGATCGTTTCGGTCCGCACCGAGGGCGATGTTCACCGGCAGACCTATCCCGAAACGCTGGCGCGCGTGTCGCAACTGGCCCATGCGTTGAAGGGGTTGGGCGTCGGGATGGGCGACCGGATCGCCACGCTGGCCTGGAACGGCTATCGGCATTTCGAACTTTACTACGCCATTTCCGGCAGCGGAGCCGTCTGCCACACGATCAACCCGCGCCTGAGCGCCGAGCAGATGACCTATATCGTCGAACACGCGGGCGACAAGATTCTGTTCGTGGACCTGACCTTCGTGCCGATTCTGGAGAAGTTGAAGGATCACCTGCCCAAGTCGCTGGTCTATGTGATCATGACCGACCGGGCGCATATGCCCGACAATACGCTCAACGCGCTGTGCTATGAGGAGTTGCTGGACGGCCAGCCCACCACCTATGACTGGCCCGAGATGGACGAGAATACCGCCTCCGGCCTGTGCTATACCTCGGGGACGACGGGCAATCCCAAGGGCGCGCTTTATTCGCATCGCTCGACCGTTCTGCACGGGTTGATGATCGCGCTGGTGATGGGATCGGCCTTCCCGGAAGGCGCCAAGGTTCTGCCGGTCGTGCCGCTGTTTCATGTCAACGCCTGGGGTCTGCCCTATGCCGCGCCCATGGTGGGACTGTCGATGGTGATGCCCGGACCGGCGCTGGACGGGCCAAGCGTGTTCAAGCTGATGGACAATGAGGGCGTCTATTCCGCCTGGGGCGTGCCGACCGTCTGGCAGGGTCTGCTGGCCGAGATCAAGGCGCAGGGGCGCATTCCCAACGGCTTTGGCGATGTGATCGTGGGCGGTTCCGCAGCACCGCGCGTGATGATCGAGACATTCGAGAAACTGGGCGTCAATGTCGGCCATGCCTGGGGCATGACGGAAATGAGCCCCATCGGCACGCATGGCAACATGCCCAACTGGGTGCGCGAACTTCCCTTCGACCAGAAGATCAACGCCAAGGCCAAGCAGGGCCGCCGCGTCTTTGGGGTGGAGTTGAAGATCATCGGTGACGATGGCACCCGCCAGCCGCATGACGGCAAGGCGGTGGGCGAGCTTTATGTGCGCGGCAATACGGTGGTGTCGGGCTATTTCAACAACCCCGAGGCCACGAAGAAGGTGATCGACGCCGAGGGCTGGTTCGGCACGGGCGACATCGCCTCGATCGACCCGAACGGCTTTTTGTCGATTCAGGATCGCTCCAAGGATCTGATCAAGTCGGGCGGCGAATGGATCAGCTCGATTGATCTGGAAAACGTGGCCATGGCCCATCCCGGCATCGCCTCCTGTGCCGCGATTGCCATGCCGCATCCCAAATGGGACGAGCGCCCGGTTCTGGTCGCGGTGGCGGCAGGCGGGGACAAACCCTCGCTCGAGGAGATCCACCGCCATATGGAAGGGCATTTCGCCAAGTGGCAGTTGCCCGATGACATCGTCTGGGTCGAGAGCCTGCCCCTGACGGCGACCGGCAAAGTGTCGAAACTGACGCTGCGCGAGCAATTTGCCGATTACAAGCTGCCCGATCTGCGCTGAGCGGTGATGCGGGGCGGGGATGACCTGCCCCGCCCGTCACGTTACGGAATGTCGCGCGCAGCCATGGGTGCGCTTGACGGTCGCGGCCAGATGATGTTGCCTGAGCAGTGAAATTCATTTCCGCATTGCGAACATAAAACCAAGGGAGGGGTGATATGTCTGACGCAACCGAAGGGCTGGCCGCGTTCCGTGCCGAGATTGCCGCATGGATCGAGGCCAACTGCCCCCCCTCGCTGCGGGGCCGCCCGATGGAGGAGGGCAGCATCGTCTGGGGCGGGCGCAAATGGCGCTTTGCCGAGGATGATCAACGCCTCTGGCTGGACCGCGCCATCACGCGGGGGTTGACCGCGCCGCGCTG
>JAMWZG010000143.1 GCA_024304855.1 Paracoccaceae bacterium | reverse complement strand
AAAAGGAACGTGACGCCCCCATTGCCATTGTCCTGCATCCGCATCCGCAATTCGGCGGCACGATGAACAACAAGGTCGTCTACAACCTGCATTACGCCTTCTACAACATGGGCTTTACCGTGCTGCGGTTCAATTTCCGCGGCGTCGGGCGCAGCCAGGGCGAATATGACCAGGGCATCGGAGAGTTGTCGGACGCCGCCTCGGCGCTGGATTACCTGCAATCCATGAACAACAACTCCAAGCATTGCTGGGTTGCCGGTTTCTCCTTCGGGGCATGGATCGGGATGCAGTTGCTGATGCGCCGCCCCGAGATCACGGGTTTCATCTCGGTAGCGCCCCCCGCCAATATGTATGACTTTTCCTTCCTCGCCCCCTGTCCCGCCTCGGGTCTGGTGATCAACGGCACCGCCGACCGTGTGGCGCCGCCTGCCGACACGACCAGTCTGGTGGGCAAGCTGCATGAACAGCGCGGCATCACCATCACCCATGAACAGGTTGAAGGGGCTGGACATTTCTTCGATGGTCCCGGCCAGATGGAGCAGATGATCGGTTCGGTGTCGGACTATGTGAAGCGCCGCCTGACGGAAAGTTCGCGGTGATCCCATGGGCGTGACCGAGGATCTGGCCGACGCCCTTGCCCGCGATGTGCTGGAGGCGGTGGACAAGACCGGCGACGACACGCTGATCGAGGCGGTTGCCAAGACATTGGGCACATCCTCGAGCGTGACGCAGGATGCCTTCATGACCTCGATCCGCGTCCGCACCGCCGAGGCGCGGGCGCGCAAGCTGCTCAATGAGCGGCTCAAGAAGGCGCTGGCGGATCGCAAGGCGGCCGGTTCCCAATGACCGCGCGGCTGGATGCGCAGATGGCCTTCCTGAACGAGGCGTGCCGCCTGAAATCCGTGACCCGCGCCACCCCGCTCTGCGATGGATCACGGCCCGAGAATTCGGGAGAACATAGCTGGCACATCGCCCTCTATGCCCTTGTTCTGGCAGAGCAAGCGCCGGCAGGCGTCAACATCGACCGGGTGATCCGCATGTTGCTGATACATGATCTGGTCGAGATCGACGCAGGCGATGCACCCGTCTATGGCACTCACGACGCCGCCGCCATGGCGCTGGCCGAGGCCGCTGCCGCGGATCGCATCTTCGGCCTGTTGCCCGCCGATCAGGCCGCGTCCCTGCGCGCGCTCTGGGACGAGTTCGAGGGCAACGAGACGCCCGATGCCCGTTTCGCCAAATCGCTGGACCGTTTCCAGCCGCCCAACCAGAACCTTGCGGCGGGCGGTGGGAGCTGGACGGATTACAACGTCAGCTATGCCACGCTGGTCGACCGCGTGGGCCAGAAGATCGCCCATGGCGCGCCCGGCCTCTGGGCCTGGATCAACCCGCGCATCAGGGCGTTTTTTGGCGTCTGATCAAGACACTGGCGACCGATACTGATCCAAGATCATCCACCCGCCCTGGCCGCTTTGCGCTTCTTCTCGGCCACCACTTTTTCCGCCAGTTCCTTGGCGATGGCATAGGCGCCGCGGATCTTGTCCCTTTCCTGCGCCCAGTCGCGCTGCACCACGATCTTGTTGTCGCGCACCTTGGCCAGCCCCTTCTGATCGGTGATGAATTCCACCAACCCCTGCGGGCTTGCGAATTTGTCATTGTGAAACTGGATCGTGGCCCCCTTGGGCCCGCCATCCAGTCGCGAGATGCCCGCGCGCTTGCACATCTCCTTGATGCGCACGATCAAGAGCAGCGTGTTCACCTCGCGCGGCAAGGGACCAAAACGGTCGATCAATTCGGCCGCAAAGCCCTCAAGTTCAACTTTGCTGTGCAAGTTGCTGAGGCGGCGATACAATCCCAGACGCACATCCAGATCGGGCACGTAATCCTCGGGGATGAGAACCGGCACGCCAAGGTTGATCGAGGGCGCCCATTGGCCATCCTGATCGGACAGCCCTTCCATCTCGCCGGATTTGATCTTGGCAATCGCATCCTCCAGCATCTGCTGGTAAAGCTCGTAACCCACATCGCGCATCTGGCCGGACTGTTCCTCGCCCAGAAGATTGCCCGCCCCGCGAATGTCCAGATCCTGACTGGCCAGCGTAAAGCCAGCGCCCAAGGTATCCAGAGACCCCAGCACCCGCAGCCGCTTTTCGGCCGCAGGTGTCAGTTTCCCGCGCGGTTTCGTGGTCAGATAGGCATAGGCGCGGGTCTTGGATCGCCCCACACGCCCCCGGATCTGATAGAGTTGGCTCAGGCCGAACATATCCGCACGGTGAATGACCATCGTATTCGCCGTCGGAATATCCAGACCCGATTCCACGATGGTCGTCGCCAGCAACACGTCATATTTGCCATCGTAGAAGGCGTTCATCCGGTCATCCAGCTCGCCCGCCGCCATCTGCCCATGCGCCACGACATAGCTGACCTCGGGCACCTGTGTTTTCAGGAACTCCTCGATCTCGGGCAGGTCGCTGATGCGCGGCACCACAAAGAAGCTCTGCCCGCCGCGATAATGTTCGCGCAACAGGGCCTCGCGCACCGTGACCCCGTCGAATTCCGAGACATAGGTGCGGATCGAGAGCCGGTCCACCGGCGGCGTGCCGATGATCGACAGATCCCGCACCCCCGACAGCGACAGTTGCAGGGTGCGCGGGATCGGCGTCGCCGTCAGGGTCAGAACATGGATATCCGTGCGCAACTGCTTGAGCCGCTCCTTGTGGCCCACGCCGAAATGCTGCTCCTCGTCGATGATCAAAAGGCCCAGGTTCTTGAAACTGATCCCCTTGGCCAGCAGCGCATGTGTGCCCACGACAATATCGACGGTGCCGCGTGCGATTCCGTCGCGGGTGGCCTGCGCCTCCTTGGCGCTGACGAAACGCGACAGCGCGCGCACCTCCAGCGGAAAGCCGCGAAAACGCTCGGCGAAACTTTTGAAATGCTGCCGCGCCAGCAGGGTCGTGGGGGCGATGACCGCTACCTGCACGCCTGACATGGCCGCGACAAAGGCCGCGCGCATCGCCACTTCGGTCTTGCCGAAGCCCACATCGCCGCAGATCAGCCGGTCCATCGGATTGCCCGAGCCGAGATCGGACAGGACATCCTCGATCGCGCGCAGCTGATCATCGGTCTCCATATAGGGAAAGCGCGCGCTGAACGCCTCCCAGGCGTGATGCTGCGGCTCCAACACGGGCGCGGATCGCAAGGCACGCTCTGCCGCCACCCGGATCAGGCGTTCGGCCATCTCGCGGATACGTTCCTTGAGCCGTGCCTTCTTGGCCTGCCAGGCGCCGCCGCCCAGCTTGTCCAGAAGCCCTTCCTCATGGCCGAACTTGCTGAGCAGTTCGATATTCTCGACCGGCAGGTAAAGCTTTGATCCTTCGGCATATTCCAGAGTTAGGCATTCATGCGCCGCCCCCAGCGCCGTCACCACCTCAAGCCCCAGATAACGGCCCACGCCGTGATCGACATGCACGACCAGATCGCCGGGCGAGAGGCTCTGCGCCTCGGTCAGGAAATTCTCGGCCTTGCGGCGCTTTTTCGGCGCGCGGATCAGGCGGTCGCCCAGCACGTCCTGCTCGCTGATGACGGTCAGGCCATCCGCCTCGAACCCTTGATCCAGCGGCCAGACGGCCAGATGCAGCCCGTGTTTCGTGATCCCGCGCGCATCCGCCACATGCACGGCCCCCACCAGCCCCTCGTCACTGATCAGCCCGTCCAGACGTTCCCGCGCCCCTTCCGAGAATGAGGCGATCAGCACCGGCCCCTTCTCCATCCGCACCTTAACATGGGCTGCCAAGGCTCCAAAAAGGCTCAGGTTCTCCTGCTGCCGCTCGGGGGCGAATGTGCGCCCGATCCGACCGCCTGCATCAATGACACCGGGTCCGGTGGCCTGCGCCAGCGGGTTGAACTGCATCACGCGGGTCCGCGCCGTCGCCGCCTCCCAGGCGGCATCGTCCAGATAGAGCAAGCCCGGCGGCACGGGCTTGTAGACCGTGTCCATCCGCCCCTTCTGGGTCATGGCCAGCCGCCGCGTCTCATACTGGTCCGCGATACTGTCCCAACGCGCCAGCCGCGTGGCCGTCACCTGATCATCCTGCGTGACGGTGGCCTGCGGCAGATAGTCGAAGATCGTCTCCAGCCGGTCATGAAAGAACGGCAACCAATGCTCGATCCCGGCATGTTTGCGCCCTGCGCTGACTGCCTCATAGAGCGGATCATCCGTGCCGGCCGCGCCGAACTCGATGCGGTAATTCTGCCGGAACCGGGTGATCGCCGCCTCGTCCAGAATCACCTCGGACACAGGCGCCAGCTCCACCAGATCCAGCTTTTCCGTGGTGCGCTGCGTGGCCGGGTCGAACCGGCGCGCCCCGTCCAGCACATCCCCGAACAGATCCAGCCGCACGGGGCCGGCATCGCCCGGCGGATAGATGTCGATGATCCCACCCCGGATCGCGTAATCGCCCGGCTCCATTACCGTGGGCGCCTGCGAAAAACCCATGCGCACCAGAAAGTTGCGCAGCGCTGCTTCATCAAGCCGTCCACCGACACGGGCCGAGAACGCCGCCTCGCGCAACACGCCGCGCGCGGGCAGACGCTGCATCGCGGCACTGATCGTGGTCAGCAGGACAAAGCGGTCGGGCATCCCATGCGCCAGCCCCGCCAGCGTCGCCATCCGCGTGGCCGAGATGTCGGCATTCGGACTGACACGGTCATAGGGCAGGCAATCCCAGGCCGGAAAGGTGATGACCGGCATATCGGGCGCGAAGAAACGCAGCGCCGCCTGCATCGCCGCCAGCCGTTTGTCATCCCGCGCCACATGCAGCACCGGGGCGCTGCGCCGCTCGATCTCGTTCAGGATCAGGCGCGCGTCAAAGCCTTCGGGCGCGCCGCCAACGGTCAGGCGTAACAGGTCAGTCATGGCAGGCACTTATCCAAGCGGTCTGATGAGATGTTCGGGCATCATATGGGCAAGGTTCTGATACATGCCCCAGAGTGCGGTAATGAAGATCGAGATCATCCCGATCACCTGCGTCATCAGGCGATGGCGCATCAACGCCTTGCGCAGCACAGGCCCCGTGGGCGCCTGGGCTTGCAGGCGGCGCGCCAATCGCAGGCTCATGAGGCCGACGCAGGAGATGGGAAAGAGCAGTAGGAAAATCGCCTGCGCCAGTTGAAACCCATAGGCAAAGCCGCTCAACCCCAGAAAGGTCAGCACGAATGTGCCAAAGGCGACAAGGCCGATGCCCGAGACATCCGCGATATAGACCAGCCGGTTGGCATTGACGCGCACGATGTCCTGAAGGTCGATCTCGGCCTGCCCCTGTTGCGCGGCGGCGCGCTGCACGATGTCATAGGGCACGCCCATGACCCAGAAACTTGCTGTGGACCACATGACCGCAAGCACGATCCAATACCACAAATTCGAGAAGGACCGCAGGTTGATCACTTCATTCAGGGTGCCGAACCAGTCCAAAATCAATGCCCTTTACAACGCCTGCGCTTCCATAGCGGTGTCTTTCGGCAATTCCTACCCTTGAGATGCCGCAATATCCATGCCACCCATACAGGATGACCACATGAGATGAAGCACAGATGATCCCCAGCCAGGCCGCCTACCCCGCCACACGCTTTCGCCGCACCAGACAATCCCCCGCAATCCGCGCCCTGACGCAGGAGAATACGCTGACAGCCGGCAATCTGATCTGGCCCGTCTTCGTGCGCGACGGTGACGGGATCGAGGAGCCGGTGAGTTCGATGCCGGGGGTCGTGCGCCGCTCGGTGGATCGCGTGGTCGAGGCCGCGCGCGAGGCGGCCGATCTGGGCATCCCGGCGATCTGCCTCTTTCCCTATACCGATCCCGCCAAGAAGACCCGCGACTGCGCCGAGGCGTGGAATCCCGACAACCTGTCCAACCGCGCCACCCGCGCCATCAAGGCCGCCGTGCCGGGCATCGCCGTGATGACCGATGTGGCGCTTGATCCCTATAACAGCGACGGCCATGACGGGTTCTGGCGCGATGGCGTGATCCTGAATGATGAAACGGTCGAGGCGCTGGTGAAACAATCGCTCAGCCAGGCCGAGGCCGGGGCCGACATCATCGGCCCCTCGGACATGATGGACGGGCGCATCGGCGCGATCCGGCAGGCGCTGGAGACGGCGGGGCATACGAATGTCATGCTGCTCAGCTATGCGGCCAAATACGCCTCGGCCTTCTATGGTCCTTTCCGCGATGCGGTGGGCGCGTCGGGGGCGCTTAAAGGCGACAAGAAAACCTATCAGATGGACCCTGCCAATTCCGACGAGGCGATACGGTTGGTCGAGCGCGACCTGCGCGAGGGCGCGGATATGGTGATGGTCAAGCCGGGGATGCCCTATCTGGACATCTGCCGCCGCGTGAAAGACGCCTTCGGCGCGCCGACCTATGCCTATCAGGTTTCGGGCGAATATGCGATGATCCAGGCCGCCGCCCAGAACGGCTGGATCGACGGCGAGCGGGCAATGCTGGAAAGCCTGATGTGCTTCCGTCGCGCGGGCTGTGACGGCATCCTGACCTATTTCGCCCCCGCCGTGGCGCGCAAACTGGCGGGCCGCTGATCGCGGCCCTGCTGGGCGAAACCCCGCCGGAGCGGACAGGCGGATTGCCAAACTCCACAAGAGTTGGTGACAGCGCGCTGATTTACCTCTATATTCAGCGCATAACCGGGGCATTCAATCACCCGGACGTGGCAGCAGCATAAAAACAGGCGATTTTACATGACCCAGATCAGCAGACGAACCTTCACGTTGAGCGCGCTTGCAGGCATGAGCGTCACCGCAGCTTGTGGCAACGGGATCGGCAGCCCCGGATCGGCCGTGATCGACAACCGGGTCGAGGCGACAGTGAGCTACCTCTACAACACCTATCCCAATACCCGCGATCTTGCCGACAAATCCGTGGGCCAGTTGATCATGCCGCTGATCACCGAAGCAGGCTTCGGCTTTGGTGGCGGTTACGGCCGTGGCGCGCTGCGCGTGAATGGTGTGACGGTGGATTACTATTCGGCCACCAAGGGCAGTTTCGGCCTGCAAATCGGGGCGCAGCAATTCGCCCATGTGCTGTTCTTCATGACCGATGACGCGCTGCAACGCTTCCGCCGGTCCTCGGGCTGGGCTGCCGGGGCGGATGTGGAATATGTGATCAACGACCAGGCCGACAATCTGCGGGCGGAAACCACGACATCGACCTCGCCCGTCGTGGCGGTGATCTTCGGTCAGGCCGGGCTGATGGTGGGCGCCACGCTGGAAGGCGTGAAATACACCCGCATCATTCCCTGATCGCATCGCAAGGCGCGGGGATCACCCGCGCCTCGGCCGTTGCCCTGTGCCTGTCAGTGCAGGCGGAACTCTCCGACGACATGGCGCCACTCACCGGGGCTGATCATCTTGCGATGGGTAAAGCGCACGGAATGGAGCGGCCCCTCGATCTCGGTCTTCCAGAAGTCGATGAACCTGAACAGGCGCGGATGATCCGGCGCAAGGTCATAGTCCTGCCAGACAAAGGTGTTCAGCACGTTGCGATAATCGGGCATACGGTAGAAGAATTCCGCCGTCGTCAGACCATAGCCCTTGAGCATCATTTCCGTCTCGGAAGCCTGCATGTTTTTCCTCATTCGCGACTCGATAGGAAAATCATGCCAAACTCAATTTACTTTTCAATAAAAACAGTATGTTAGCAGACTGGTGCGCTGGCTGCCAAAAGGGGTTGGCTTGCGCCATTGCACCCCATATCCGGCCTCTGTTATAGTCTGGCCAACAAGATATAGTGAAACTGGACAGAGCGGTTAAATCACGTGAACGACACGCCGGAAACCCCTGAAAACGAAGACGAAAACACGCCCACGC
>JAMWZG010000142.1 GCA_024304855.1 Paracoccaceae bacterium | reverse complement strand
ATAAGAGACACCCTATGATCTGACCAAGGGTCGGATCAATTACCGCTTCAAGTAACTGTTTTTCCAGTGAAACTTATTCTCGGATCCGGCAGTCCGCGCCGCAGGGAACTGCTGGCGCAGATTGGTGTTGCACCGGACGCCATCCGCGCCCCCGATATTGACGAAACGCCGTTGAAGGCCGAATTGCCGCGCCCCTATTGCGCGCGCATGGCCATCGAGAAGGCGCGTGCGGTCGAGGCGGATGAGGAGGACATCGTCATCTGTGCCGATACGACCGTGGCGCTGGGGCGCCGGATTCTGGGCAAGCCTGAGTCTGTGGGGCAGGCGGCGGAATTCCTGCTGGCGCTGTCGGGGCGGCGTCACCGGGTGATCACGGCAGTCGCCGTGCGGCGCGGCGCGCGTCTGTGGGAGCGTGACGTGGTCACGACCGTGCAGATGAAGCGGCTGTCGGACGAGGAATTGAACGCCTATCTGGCCAGCAACGACTGGCAGGGCAAGGCGGGCGGCTATGCCATTCAAGGGCCGGCGGGAGCGTTCATCCCCTGGATCAACGGCTCTTTCACCGGCGTGGTGGGATTGCCGCTGGCCGAGACTGCGGGCCTGTTGCAGGCTGCGGGATACCCATTGTGGAAGGACCGGACATGAAGGGCCGTCAAATCATTCTGGACCATCTGAACGGGCGCGAGGCGGCGGCCCTGATCGTGGACGGGCGGCTGGAGGATCTGTTGATCGACGCCGACGGTCCACGCCCCGGTGCCATCTATCGCGCGGTGGCGGATCGCCCGGTCAAGGGGCAGGGCGGGCTGTTCCTGCGCACGCCCGATGGCATGGCCTTTCTGCGCCAGGTCAAGGGGATCGCCCCCGGTGACACGATGCTGGTGCAGGTGACGGGCCATGCCGAGGAGGGCAAGGCCATCCCCGTGACGCAGAAGGTGCTGTTCAAAAGCCGCTATGCCATTGTCACGCCCGAGGCGCCGGGGCTGAACATCAGCCGCTCGATCAAGGATGACGATCTGCGCGACACGCTTCTTGGGATCGCGCATGAGGTGATGGGCGAGAGCGAGATGGGCCTGATCCTGCGGTCCGGTTGCGCGGGTGCGGACCCGGAGGCGATTGCCGAGGATATTGCCGCGATGGCCGATCTGGCCACCGCCGTGCTGGCCGATACCGAGGGTGAGGCGGAGTGCCTGACCGAAGGTGACGGGCCGCATATCCTGGCCTGGCGCGACTGGGTCGAACCGGCCGAGGTTGTGACCGCCGCGGGCAGTTTCGAAACCCATGGCGTGATGGAGATGATCGCGGATCTGATGGGGCCGCGCGTGGCGCTGGGCGGCGGGGCCTTTGCCTTTGTGGAACCCACGCGGGCGCTGGTGGCGGTGGATGTGAACACCGGGTCCGATACCAGTGCGGCCGCCGCTCTCAAGGCCAATATCGCGCTGGGCCGCGACCTGCCGCGCCAGTTGCGCCTGCGCGGCCTGGGCGGGCAGATCACGCTGGATCTGGCGCCGATGCCCAAGAAGGACCGCCGCGCCTTCGAGATGGCGATCAAGGCGGCCTTTCGCAGCGACAGTATCGAGACGGTTCTGGCCGGCTGGACACCGCTGGGCCATTACGAATTGCAGCGCCAGCGTGCCCGGATGCCGCTGGCCGCGTTGCTGGAGGGGCAGGGGGGACGGTCATGACCTGCCCGATCTGCAAGCGCAAGCCCGACCCGGACTATCGCCCCTTCTGCTCGAAACGCTGCGCGGATGTCGATCTGGCGCGCTGGTTCAGCGGCAGCTATGCCGTGCCCAGCAACGACCCCGACGACATCGAGGCCGCGATCGACGCCATCGAGGACGCCCTGCGCGACACCCCCGTGAAGCCGCATTGAGCGGCCTGAGCCGGCCAGAGCAGGAACGACTGCGCCGGGCGGCGCTGGCTGTCGCAAAGCGATTTCATCTGCCTGTGCTGGCTGGCATAAAGAGATTTCGCCTGCCTGCGCCGGCTGGCGCAAAACGATTTCATCTGGTGTGAAATTTTTGCGCAAACCCTCTGGACAGCCCCCCACGCCTCGCCTAGAACGCTGCAACCCGAACGCCTCGCGTTCTCCCGTGCCCGGGTAGCTCAGGGGTAGAGCAGTGGATTGAAAATCCTCGTGTCGGTGGTTCGATTCCGCCCCCGGGCACCACTTTTTCTTGATGACAGATGTGGCCCGACAAATGTGGTCCGGCGGCTGGGATGCCGGTGCTTTGTGGCGCGCTGCGGGGTCTGCTGTCTGGCTTGGGGTAGGCCAGGTTGGTCCAGACCAGTGAGATGGGTCGCCTTGCCGGAGTGTTGACTGTCGCTTGCGCGCTATCCGTTGCATGGGCGCGGCGATTGACGGCGCTTGCCTTTGTCGATGATTCTACCTACCGTTAGGTAGAACGTGGAGGGGGAGCGGATGGGAGCGATGGGCAAGGCGGGGACTCGCGGTGCAGAGGTGGGGGCCGTTGCGGTGACGCGGCCGGATCAGATCCTTGATATTGCGGCGCGGCAGTTTCGCACCAAGGGCTATGCGGCGGTGTCCATGCGGGACATTGCGACCGAAGCCGGGATGCGGACGCCCAGCCTTTATTATCATTTCCCGTCCAAGGATGATCTGGTGATGGCGGTGATGGACCGGGGCATCACCGTGGTGCGCGCGGCGGTCATGGCGGCGCTGGAGGATCTGCCGGCGGAGGCGACGGTGGCGGTGCGGCTGGAGACGGCGATGCGTGCCCATCTGCACGCCTTGCACGGGGCCAGCGATTACACCTCGGCGAATGTGCGGATCTTCGGCCAGTTGCCCGAGGCGCTGCGCCGCGCCAACATGCCCGAGCGGCGGGCCTATCAGGCGATCTGGTCGCGGCTGCTGGCCCCGACCTGCACGGCCTTGCCCGAGGCGCTGCCGGCGCGTGTGGCGCTGGTCATCGGGGCGCTGAATGCGACGTTGGAATGGGTCGATCCGGCGCGGATCGCGCTGGAGCCCCTGGCGGAACAGGTGACATCCGTGCTGCTGCGCGGTGTTCTGTCCGAGGTGGCGGCATGAGGTTTCAGAGTGCAATCCGGCCGGACAGCCCCGAGTTCGCGGCCAACCGGGCGGCTTATCAGGCCCTGACGGACCTTCTGCGCAGGCGGATGGCGGCCGTGACGCGAGGGGGAACGGCGGCCCATGTCGCGCGGCATCTGGCGCGGGGCAAGTTGCTGGTGCGCGACCGGATCGACCGGCTCTGCGATCCGGGCACGGCCTTTCTGGAGCTGTCGCCGCTGGCGGCCTGGGGGCAGTATGGCAACGAGGTGCCGGGGGCGGGGATCGTGACCGGCCTCGGGATCGTGCAGGGGCGGGCGGTGGTGATCATCGCCAATGATGCGACGGTCAAGGGCGGCAGTTTCTTTCACGAGACGGTCAAGAAACATGCCCGCGCGCAGGAGATTGCCGCGACCCTGCGGCTGCCTTGCCTCTATCTGGTGGATTGCGGCGGGGCTTACCTGCCCGAGCAGGACCGTGTGTTCCCCGACCGCGACCATTTCGGCAATGCCTTCTGGCGGCAATGCCGGATGTCGGCATCAGGGCTCGCGCAGATTGCGCTGGTCTTTGGCGGCTGCACGGCGGGCGGCGCCTATATCCCGGCGCTGGCCGATCAGGTCATCATGGTCGAGGGGCGGGCGCGCATCCATCTGGGCGGGCCCTCGATCGTCAAGGTCGCGGTCAACGAGGAAGTGGATGGCGAGACGCTGGGCGGCGCGCTGATGCATACGGCCGTATCGGGCGTGTCCGACCACCGGGTGCCAAGCGAGGCGGCGGGGCTGGAGCTGTTGCGCGCGCTGATCGCCGATCTGCCCGACCCGCGCGCGGGCTGGCAGGCGCCGCGGGTGCCGGTGCCGCCGGAGCTGGCGGCATCCGACATCCCCGGCATCATCAGCGCCGACCCCAAGCGCCCCTATGACGCGCGCGAGGTGATGGCGCGGCTGGTCGATGGGTCAACCCTGTCGGAGTTCAAACCCGAATGGGGGGCGAGTGCCGTCTGCGCCTTTGCCACGATCCATGGCTGCCCGGTGGGGATCATCGGCAACAATGGCGCGCTGGTGTCCGAGGCCTCGCTCAAGGCCGCTCAATTCATCCAGATCTGCGACCAGCGGCGGATTCCCTTGCTGTTCCTGCATAATATCACCGGCTTCATGGTGGGTGTGGCGGCAGAGCGGGGCGGCATCGCCAAGGACAGCGCCAAGATGGTCTATGCCATGGCCAATGCGCGGGTGCCCAAACTGTCGGTGATCATCGGCGGATCCTATGGCGCCGGCAATTACGGCATGTGCGGACGCGGGTTCCGGCCGGATATGTTGTTCGCCTGGCCCTCGGCCCGGTTGGCGACGATGTCGGCGGATATTGCGGCCAATGTGATGCTGGAGTTGCGGCGCGGCAATGTCGCGCAGCCGCCGACGCAAGCCGAGCTGGACGGGATCGAGACCGGGGTGCGCGCGCAATATGCCGCGCAGAGCGATCCTTATTATGCAACCTCGCGGCTCTGGGATGACGGGATCATTGAACCCGGCCAGACGCGCGATGTGCTGGGGCTGTGCCTGTCGCTGCTGGCCTCGCGGCCCGATGATGCGCATTTCGCGCCGGTTTACAGGATGTGATGGATGGCTGAGTTCGAGACCTTGACGCTGGAGATCGAGGCGCGCGGTGTGGCGCGGCTGGTGCTGAACCGGCCGGGCAAGCACAATGCGCTGAATGCGTGCCTGATTGCGGATCTGACGCGGGCGGCGGCGGTCCTGGCGCAGGATGACGCGGTGCGCGTGGTGGTGCTGACCGGGGCGGGGGAGAGCTTCTGCGCAGGCGGCGATATTGGCTGGTTCCGCGAGACGCTGGCGCTGGACCGGGCGGGGCGCGTGGCGCAGAGCGCGGATCTGGGGCATATGCTGGCGGCGCTGGCGCAACTGCCCAAGCCGCTGATCGGGCGGATCAACGGGCCGGCCTATGGCGGCGGGGTGGGCATGATCGCGGTCTGCGATGTGGCCATCGGGGCCGAGGAGGCCCGTTTCGGGCTGACCGAGGTGCGGCTGGGGCTGATTCCTGCGAATATCTCGCCCCATGTGATCGCGCGCATCGGCGCGGCGCGGGCGCGGGCCACGATGCTGTCGGGGGCGCTGTTTGACGCCGCCCATGCCGAACGCATCGGGCTGCTGGATCGTGCCGTGCCTGCCGCTGATCTGGATGGGGCGGTCGAGGCGGTGGTGGCGGCCCATCTGGAGGCGGCCCCCGGTGCCGTGGCCGCGACCAAGGCGCTGATTCGCGATGTGGCGGCGACGCCTGCGGCGGGGCATGTGGCTTTGACGGCGGAGCGTCTTGCCGATGCCTGGGAAAGTGCCGAGGGGCAGATCGGCATCGACGCTTTTCTTGCGCGCCAGCCCCCGCCATGGCGGGCCGGATCATGAGCTTTGACAGCATCCTGATCGCCAACCGGGGCGAGATTGCGCGGCGGATCATCCGCGCCTGCCGCAGTCTGGGGCTGCGCTCTGTGGCCGTCTATTCGGACGCGGATCGCGATGCGCCCTTTGTGGCCGAGGCGGATCTGGCCCTGCCCATCGGCCCGGCCGAGGCGGCGCAGAGCTATCTTGATCCCGCGCGTCTGCTGGCGGCGGCGCGCCGCGCAGGCGCGCAGGCGGTGCATCCCGGTTACGGCTTTCTGTCCGAGAACGCGGATTTTGCCCGCGCCGTGGTCAAGGCGGGGCTGGTCTGGATCGGGCCCGATGCCGATGTGATCGCGCTGATGGGCTCGAAAGCCGCGGCCAAGGCCGAGGCGGCTGCGGCGGGCGTGCCGATCCTGCCCGGCTATCGCGGGGCGGATCAATCCGACGCGACATTGGCACGCGAGGCCGCTGCGTTGGGCGTGCCCTTGCTGATCAAGGCCAGCGCCGGTGGCGGCGGGCGGGGTATCCGGCGGGTCGATGATCCGGCGGATTTTCCGGCGGCGCTGACAGCCGCGCGGCGTGAGGCGCAGGCGGCTTTCGGCAACGCGGATGTGCTGCTGGAGCGGCTGCTGGAGGGCGCGCGCCATGTCGAGGTGCAGGTGCTGGCGGATCATCACGGCCGGGTGCTGCATCTGGGGGACCGCGATTGTTCGGTGCAGATGAACCACCAGAAGCTGATCGAGGAGGCCCCCGCGCCGGATATTCCCGCCCCCATCCGCGCGGCCATGGCCGAGGCGGCGGTGCGGCTGGCGGCGCGGATCGGCTATCGCAATGCGGGGACGGTGGAGTATCTTTACGCCCCCACCAGCGGAGATTGGCATTTTCTGGAAATGAACACGCGGCTTCAGGTCGAACATCCCGTGACCGAGGCGGTGACGGGGCTGGATCTGGTCGCTTTGCAGATCTGCATCGCGCGGGGCGAGGCTTTGGCGCTGACGCAGGATGACATCACGGTGACGGGGGCGGCCATCGAGGCGCGGATCGCCCTGGACGGGGCGGGCGGCAATCAGGTGACGCGCTGGCATCTGCCGGATCTGCCCGGGCTGCGGCTGGACAGCGCGGTGGAGGCGGGCAGCGCGGTGTCGCATCATTACGACCCGATGATCGCCAAGCTGATCGCGCATGGCCCCGACCGCTCCACGGCGCTGGCGCGCCTTGTCGCGGGATTGGCGGCGCTGGAGGTGGGCGGGATCGGCACCACGGCGGCGCAGGTGGCGGGGCTGCTGCGCGCGCCGGATTTCGCCGCCGCGCGATTGGGCACGGATTTCCTGACGCGGCATCCTGTGGCGGGGTCTGCGGGGTCTGCGGGGCCGACGGTGGAGGTGCAGGCGCTGGCGGCGCTGGCGCTGGGCCTGCGGGCGCGGCAGGACAGCGCCGCGCCGGGGCCTTGGGGGCAGCTTGGGGCATGGCGTGTGACCGCGCCTTCCGGGCGCGGCGGGGCAAGCTGGCACCGGGTGGAGGGGGCGGAATTCGCCCTGCGCGAGACGCCAGCGGGTCATGAGGTGGCGGAGACCACCGGGGCGGTGCTGCTGCGCGCGGCCCATGCGCGGATCGCGGGGGATGTGCTGGATCTGGAGGCGGATGGGGTCCGGCGGCGCATCGGCGTGGCGCTGACGCGCGACCGGATCACCCTGACCGAGGCCGGCGCGGCGCTGACGCTGCGCCATGGGGCCGACGCGACGGATGCGGCGGCGGATGCGGCGGCGGGGGCCAGCGGCACCGAGATTGCCGCCCCCATGCCGGGGCTGGTGGCGGAGCTGCTGCATCCTGTCGGCGCAAGGCTGACGCGGGGCGATCCGGTGCTGGTCTTCGAGGCGATGAAACTGATGCAGACCCTGACCGCGCCCTGCACGGGCATCCTGACCGACCTGCCGTATCCTGCCGGGGCCACCGTGCCGCGTGGCGCGCTGCTGGCCCTGTTCACCCCTGACGAGGATCACCTGACATGACCGATTTCCCCTTTCTGACCGATGAGCACCGCATCTTCCGCGACCAGCTGCGCCGTTTTGTCGAGGATGAGGTGCGCCCCCATGGCGATGCCTGGGAGGCGGCGGGCCAGACCCCGCGCGAGATCCTGCGGCGGATGGGCGAGCTGGGATTTCTGGGCATCCGCTATCCCGAGGTCTATGGCGGGGCCGAGATGGATACGCTGGCCACGGTGATCTTTGCCGAGGAGTTGGGGCGTTCCGGCTATGGCGGGTTTGCCATCACGGCGCTGGTGCATACGGACATGGCCTCGCCGCATCTGGCGAATGCGGGCACGGCCGAGCAACTGGCGCAGTATATGCCTGACATCATTGCGGGCAAAAAGATCACGGCGGTGGCGGTGACGGAACCGGATGCGGGGTCCGACGTGGGCGGGATCAAGACCCGCGCGCGGCTGGACGGCAACCACTGGGTGCTGAACGGGCGCAAGCTCTATATCACCAACGGGGTCTTGGGGGATGTGTGTTTCGTGGCGGCG
>JAMWZG010000141.1 GCA_024304855.1 Paracoccaceae bacterium | reverse complement strand
GGGCGTGATCACGCCGACGTTCTCGCCATCTGCGCCGATCAGCCGGATTTCGGGGGCGCGGATGCGTTCGTTGATGCGGGGGCCAGTCTCGCGCTGCGGGGGCGCGTTATGCGGTCTGCGGGCTATGGTGTTGTTCCTTCGATTGTTGGCATAATTTCGAGGCTGCAACCTAACCTTGGCCGGGGCTTACTTCAAGCGGCAAATCGGCTGATAGACGCCGATCCGGGCGGTGCAGGCTTGTGCCCGGGCGCAGGCGGCCACATCTGACAGCTTCGGGCGCGGCGGACCTTTGGTCCGCGGCCCATTTGTTTAATGATGAAGGAATATATGCGATGAACAAAGTGATCCTGCCTGTCGCGGTGCTGGCCATCGGCGCTGCCGGGTATCTGTTCTGGGCTGACCAGTCCAATGATGTGCCCGCAGTCGATGCGACAGCCCCGCAAGCACCGGCCGCCACAGCCCAGGATGCGGTCGAGGATGCGGCGCAAGACACGGCCCGCACGGTAGAGGAGACCGTTCAGGACGCAACCGAGACGGCCCGCGATGCCGCTGACGCCGCCTCGGACACGGCCCGCACCCTGGCGGAGGAGGCGGCGGAGGCTGTCGATACCGCCGTGGAGTCCGCCACGGCCGCTGCCGGTGCCGCAGCCGATGCCACGCGTGAGGCGGTGGATACGGCCACGCAGGCCGCGCGCGAGGCGCTGAATACTGCGACCGGCGCTGCCCCCGCAGAGGCGGCGGTCGATGTCGCCACGCTGGCCACAAGGACCGGCCTGACCGAGGCGGAAGTGACCGCAGCCCTGACACCGGAAGGGTTTGACTATGACCGCGCCGCGCGGATCATCGCGGCCTCGACGATCAGCGACACGCAGAAGACGCTGCTGACCACGGGGCTGGACCGGGCGCGCAACACGCCCTTGGTCCGCGATCCGCTGCTGGCGCAGGCGCGCTCGGCCCTCGGGCTGTAAACGCGCATCAACGGCAAAGGCCAAGGCCGCGCGGGGCGATCCCTGCGCGACCTTTTTGCATTGCAGCATTCCAAGGATCGGCGGAGCAGGCAGGCCTCAGCCGACGAAGGCCTTTTCCACCACATATTCGGCAGGCTCGGAATTGGCCCCTTCGCGCAGGCCGAAGCCTTCCAGCACCGCTTTCATGTCGGTGTTGAAATCCAGCGAACCGCAGACCATGCCGCGATCATGGGCGGGCGAGAGCGGCGGCACGCCCAGATCGGCAAAGACCTGACCGCTCGTCAGATTGTCCGTGATCCGCCCCATCCGGGCACTTTGTTCGCGCGTGGTGGTGGGGTAATAGCGCAGCTTGTCGCCCACCATCTCGCCGATCAGGGGATCGTCGGACAGGCTTTCGACCAGTTGGCGCCCATATTCCAGTTCGGCCACATCGCGGCAGGTATGCATCATGATCACCTCGTCATACCGCTCGTAGGTGTCGGGGTCGCGCATCAGGCTGGCGAAGGGGGCAATCCCGGTGCCGGTGGCAAAGAACCACAGCCGCTTGCCGGGCAACAGCGCGTCCAGCACCAGCGTTCCCACGGGCTTGGGGCGCAGGATGATCTGATCGCCGGGCTGGATATGTTGCAGCCGTGATGTCAGCGGACCATCCGGCACCTTGATCGAATAGAACTCCAGCTCCTCGTCCCAGCTGGGCGAGGCGATGGAATAGGCGCGCAGCAGGGGTTTGCCATTCTCGCCCATCAGCCCGATCATCACGAATTCACCCGAGCGGAAGCGCAAGGACTGCGGCCGCGTCACGCGAAAGGAGAACAGACGGTCCGTCCAATGGGTCACGGCGGTCACGGTCTGCGCATCGGGCAGGGTGGGGGTTTTCGGAATGGAAATCTCGGTCACTGTCAGGCTTTCGGTCATATGCGTCATGCCGGGGCATAGTCCGGCACCCTTTCCTTATCTTTGATCCATGTCAGATGAAAGCGGGGGCGGACAATCAGCCGCGCAGGCGGGCCTGATAGTCATGCGCCCGCCAATCGGCGCGGGCCAGCCATTGATCCTGCGGCTGGCGGGCGGCAAGGGCGGCCGAGATTTCCACCTCGTCAAAGCCCGCGCGCCGCGCCATGGCGTATTGATCCGCGATCACATGGCCGGCCGCGCGCAAGCGGCCCGTGTAGCCGCGCAGGCGCAAGCGGCGCGCCAGGGTGAAACCGCGCCCATCGGCGAAGCTGGCGAAGGGGATGCGGATGATCTGCACGCCGTCCAGCGCCAGCCTGTCGGGATCGGCATCTGCGGGCAGGTCGATGGCGGTGCTGCCCGGGCGCGCCTCGGCCAGAGGCGAGAAGGGCGTGGCCCAATCCTCGGCCGCAAAGCCCGTGTCGCGCACGATGACGGTGCTGTTCGATGTCATTGGCCTGCTCCTGTTCTGACCATCCTGCCATTCACGAAATGGATGCCGCATTCTTCCTTGGCAGCCCCGCGCCAACGGCCAGCCCTCTCATCCTCGCCGGGTTTGACGGGGGATGTGCAAGGCGCGCAGCCGATGGACGGATAGCCCCGCGCCACCAGCGGGTGCCGGGGCAGGCGGTTGTTGATCATGTAATCCTGCACATCCGTCTTGTCCCAATGGGCCAGCGGATTGACCTTGAGCCGCCCGTCTGTATCGGCCTCAAAGAACTCCAGCGCGGCGCGGGTGCTGGCCTGAAACCGTTTGCGCCCGGTGATCCAGGCGTCGAAACCATCCAGCGCGCGCGTCAGCGGTTCGGTCTTGCGCAGGGCGCAGCAGGCATCGGGATCGCTCTGGTGCAAATCGCCTGCGGGATCGAGGTCCGCGAGGGCCGAGGACCGCGCCGACACGATCCGCAGATCCGACAGCTCCAGCCGTGCCGCGACCTGCCGCTGATAGTCCAGCGTTTCGGGAAACAGCATCTGCGTGTCGATGAAGAGGACCGGCGCCTTGCGGTCGATCATGGCCAGCATATGCAGCAGCACCACGCTTTCCGCGCCAAAGGAACTGACCAGCGCGATCCGGCCCACCTGCGGGTCGGACAGCGCATGGCGCAGCACCGCGCTGGCCGCGTGATGGCGGTAGCGCGCGTTCAGATCCGCCGCGCGCGCCGCCACGGGGGCCAGAGGGGCCTCAAGCGGCATCGCGGTCACGGGCATCGGGGTAGAGGGCGGCCTTGAACGGGGCCAGGCCCAGACGGCGGTAGGCGTCAAGGAAGGTCTCCTCCCGCCCCTCGCGCAGGTCCAGATAGGTGCGGATCAGCCGTTCGATGGCGGGCAGCAGATCCTCGGCCGCAAAGCCGGGGCCGGCGCGCTCGCCGATCACCGCATCCTCGGTGCCGTCACCGCCCAGCGTGATCTGGTAGTTCTCCACCCCGGCGCGATCCAGCCCGAGAATTCCGATATGGCCCACATGGTGATGCCCGCAGGCGTTGATGCAGCCCGAGATCTTGATCTTGAGCGGGCCGATGTCATGCTCGAGCTTGAGCGCATCGAAATGGGTGGCAATCTCCTGCGCGATGGGGATGGACCGGGCCGTTGCCAGCGCGCAGTAATCCATGCCGGGGCAGGCGATGATGTCGCTGATCAGGCCGATATTGGCCGTGGCCAGCCCCGCCGCCTTCAAGGCCGCGTGCACGGCAGGCAGGTCGGCGCGGGCGACATGGGGCAGGATCACGTTCTGCTCGTGGCTGATGCGCAGCTCGTCATAGGCATATTGCGCGGCCAGATCGGCCATGACCCGCATCTGTGCGGCCGTGGCATCCCCCGGTGTCGCCCCATGCGCCTTGAGGCTGATGGACAGGATGGCGTGATCGGCCCGCTTATGCGCGGTCAGGTTGGTGTCGGCCCAGGACCGGAAGATGGGATCGGCGGCATAGGCCGCGTCAAAGGCGTCCACAGGTTTGGCCAGATAGGCGGGGGGCGCGAATTGCGGCGCGATCTGCGCCAGAAGCGCCTGATCCGCGCCGTTGAAGGCGGCGCGCAGGGTGGTGAACCGCTCCTCGACCAGCGCGCGGATGGTGTCGATCCCGTTCTCATGCATAGTGATCTTGATGCGCGCCTTGTATTTGTTGTCGCGCCGTCCCAGCAGGTTATAGACGCTGACGATCGCCTCCAGATAGGGCAGCAGGTCGGCGCGGGGCAGGAACGGCCGGATGACCTGACCGATCATCGGGGTGCGGCCAAGGCCGCCGCCCACGATCACCTCGAACCCCGTCTCGCCCTCGCGCGCGACCATGCGCAGCCCGATGTCATGGGCGCGGGTCACGGCGCGGTCATGGGGGCTGCCGGTCACGGCGATCTTGAACTTGCGCGGCAGGAACTGGAATTCCGGGTGATCGGTGGACCATTGCCGGATCAGCTCGGCCACCGGGCGCGGGTCGGCCAGCTCATCCGCCGCCGCACCTGCGAAATGATCGGCGGTCACGTTGCGGATCGTGTTGCCGCTGGTCTGGATCGCGTGCAGCCCCACCTCGGCCAGCGCGTCCAGCATGTCGGGCACATCGGGCAGTTGCGGCCAGTTGTACTGGATGTTCTGGCGGGTGGTGAAATGGCCGTAGCCCTTGTCCCAGCGCTCGGCCAGATAGGCCAGTTGCCGCATCTGCGCGCCATTCAGCGTGCCGTAAGGAATGGCCACGCGCAGCATATAGGCGTGCAGTTGCAGATAGAGCCCGTTCATCAGACGCAGGGGCTTGAACTCATCCTCGGTCAATGACCCGTCGATGCGGCGGGCCACCTGCGCGCGGAACTGGGCGTTGCGCTCGGCCAGAAAGGCGTGGTCGAATTCGCTGTAATTATACATTTGCGGCCCCCTCGGGCTTGGTGGTTTCCTGCTTGCCGTGCAGATAGTTGGACGGTCCCTTGCGGCGGAAATCCTCGCGGAAATGGGCAGGTTGCGGGCCTTGCGCGCCGGGGATCACATCGGCCAGATAGGCGCCCACGACGCGGCCGGGCTGGCGCTGCGCATCCAGCAGGCGCATCTGGGCAATCGCCTCATCCGCGATCACCTCGGCGCGGGACAGATCGCGCGTCCAGCTGTCATCGGCGGCCAGATAGATGACATCGCCCTCGATCAGCGCATTGGCGGTCACGACCTTGGGGGTGAAACGGGGCATGGAACTCTCCTTCGATGGTCGGGCGGCTGTCGGCTTTCAGTTTGACCTTTGCGGCAATATAGGAAATATTTCCCATCAAGCGCCAGTATCTGCCGGAGATAAGGAATATTGTTTCCCTGACCGGCGCGCGGTGTAAATTTTTTCTGCTTGAGCGGGGTGAAAAGAAATGTCGATCCGACTGGATGCCACGGACCGGAAAATTCTGGCCGAGTTGCAGCGCGATGCCGGGCAGTCGCTGGATGAAATCGCCAAACAGGTGGGCTCGTCCAAGACGCCGGTGTGGAACCGTATCCGCAAGATGCGCGAGGCGGGGATCATGGGCGCGCAGACCGTGATCCTGGATGCCGAGGCGCTGGGTTTCGAGGCCTGTTTCTTCGTGCTGATCCGCACATCCGAGCATGAGGCGACCTGGCAGGCGGCCTTCCTCAAGGCGCTGCAAAAGCGCCCCGAGGTGCAGGAGGCGCATCGTCTGGCGGGGGATATCGACTATATCCTGAAAGTGCGGGTCAAGAACGCCCGCGCCTATGACGCCTTCTATCAGGCGCTGATTTCCGAGGTGAAAGTGCACAATGTCACGGCGCTTTTGTCGATGGAGGAGATCAAATCGACGACAGCCCTGCCGCTTTAGGCCGGGGGATCCGGATATTTGGGGCAAGAAGAAGCAGGGGTCAGTGCCGGACCATCAGCCGTTCCAGCCCATGGAAATGGTAGGTGTCGGCAAAGCGCGGGCGCCCTGACAGGCGCAGGTCGGGGCAGCGGGTGAACAGGGTTTGCAGCGCGATCTGCAACTCCAGCCGGGCCAGCGGCGCGCCCACGCAGAAATGCAGCCCCGCGCCGAAGGCGGCATGGGGCTTGGCGGGGCGCGCGGGGTCGAAACGGTCAGGATGCTGCCAGTGGCCGGGATCACGATTGGCGGCCCCCAGCAGCAGGCCGATCCGGTCGCCGCGCCGGAATGGATGGCCGTGCAGTGTGATGTCCTCATAGGCATAGCGGGTGAACATATGCAGCGGCGGATCAAGGCGCAGCAGTTCCTCGACCGTGGCATTGATCCGGTCTGGCGTCAGATGGGCGCGCGGATCTGGCTGGGCCAGCAGCAGGCGCGTGGCGTTGCCGATACTGTGCACCGTCGCCTCATGCCCCGCGTTCAGAAGCAGGATGCAGGTGGCGATCAGCTCGGGCGTGGAAAGGCGGGTGCCGTCCTCCTCGGCCGCGATCAGCTGCGTGATCAGATCATCGGCAGGGGCGCGGCGGCGCTGGTCGATGTAATCGGTCAGGAAGGCCGTAAACGCGGCGGCGGCACTGGCGGCCGCGTCTTCCATCGCGCGGGTCCGTCGGGCCTGATACATGCCGACCATCGCGTTCGACCATGCCAGAAGATCATCCGCGCGGTCTTCGGGCACGCCCAGCAGCCGCGCGATGGTGATCACGGGGATCATCCGCGCATAGGCGGGCAGCAGGTCAAAGGGCGCGTCCTGCGGGAAAGCGTCGATCAGATCCTGCGCAAGCGCCGTGATGCCGGGGGCCAGATCCGCGATGCGCTGCGAGGTGAAGGCACGCAGCACCAGCCCGCGCAGCCGCGTGTGGCGCGGGGGTTCCAGCTCCAGCATCGAATGATCCTCGATGGCGTAGAACGGCGCCAGATGCGGCGGTGGCGGGCTGGAGAGTTCCGCCGGGATCTCGCGCCCGAAGCGGCGGTCGCGCAGCACGGCATTCACGGCCGCATAGGACAGCGCGCAGGGCATGGCATAGTCCTCCCACCAGATCAGCGCCCCGCCGGCGGCACGGGCGCGCGCATAGGCAGGATAGGGGTTCTGCACGAAGGCGGGATCGGTGGGCGATTGGACAAGGCGATACATGCCACAGGGATGCCTGAGAGCACTGGTCAAGACAAGGGTGGCGCGGGTAGATTGGGGCCATGAGACAAGACACCGCCCGCCGCCTTGCGGTTTTTGCCCTGTTCCTGATGGCCGTGGCCGCCTTCTCGGCGGTTGTCTGGCGCACGGGCTACAGGCAGGCGCTGGATCAGGCGGCGCAGCGGGGCGAGGCGGATCTGCTGCTGGCGACCGACCGGCTGACCGGGCAGTTGCAGCTTTATCAGCAGCTTGCGGTGATCATGGCGACGCATCCCTCGCTTGCGGCGGCATTGGCGCAGGGGGATGGCGATGGCACAGCGGTGCGCGCGATCCTGGTCGAGACGGCGGACAAGACTGGCGCGCTGGATGTGCAACTGGCGGATCGTGCGGGCCGCGTTCTGGCGGCGGCCAAGGGGATGACCGACCCCGCCCTTGCCACCAGCGCCGCGTTCCGGCGCGCGATGACCGGCGCCCTGGGCGAGGGGCATGGGATCAACCCCGTCGGCGGGCAGCGCAGCTATACCTTTGCCGCACCGATCTTCGGCCCCGATGCGCAGGTGCAGGGCGCGGTCATGGTGCTGGTGGATATCGGTCTGGTCGAGGCGGAATGGCGCGGGGCGCGGCCCACCGTCTTTTTCACCGATGCAGAGGGGCTGGTCTTCATCACCAACCGCTCCGAGCTTCTGTTCTGGCAGCGCGCACCCGGGCAGGTGGGGCTGTCGCCCCCCTCGGGGATGGCGGGGGAGTTCGCCTTTCTCCGGCAGGGGGCGCATACGATCTGGCGCGAGAGATGGAGCCCCTATATCCCCGCCCGCGCGCTGCATCTGTCGCGCGATCTGCCGGTCATCGGGATGCGGGCCGAGGCGCTGGTGGATGTGGAACCCGCGCGGCGGCTGGCGACCTTGCAGGCGGGGCTGGTGGCGGCGGTCTGTCTGGCCTTTGGCGCGCTGCTGTTTCTGGCGACGGAACGGCGGCGCACGCTGGCGCTGGCCAATGCCGCGCTGGAGGGGCGGGTCGCGGAACGCACACG
>JAMWZG010000140.1 GCA_024304855.1 Paracoccaceae bacterium | reverse complement strand
GGCGGCGGCATGGGCGGCGGCATGGGCGGCATGGGCGGCATGGACGGGATGATGTAATCCCGACCGTCACCTGACGTTCGACAGGGAAGGGCTCGCCATCGGCGGGCCCTTTTCTTTTGGTGGGGCGGGGCGGGCTTGCCCGCACGCACCGATTTGCACACGGCGGGGCCGTAGGGTGCGTGCTTGCACGCACCGTTTCTTGACGCGGCGGGGAAATGTGGTGCGTGCAAGCACGCACCCTACGGGATTATGAAATGGCCGGCGTTTTGGGGATCATCGTCCCCGTTCGCAATGTCCCTGTGAATCGAGGAGTAGGGCCATTCCTCGGGCGACCGAACAAAGCCATGTTTGACGGGATTGGTCCAACAATACCGAATATGCGCCGCGAAATCCGCATTGTCCCGGATATGATGTTCCCAATACCTGCGCTGCCAGATGCCCCGCTCGCCACGCAGGATATGCGATGGCCGCAAGAGGCCCACAGGCATGTGCCGCGAAAAACGTGTCTTGATCAGACGCCAGCGCGTTGGATAATCGGCATCCTCTGCGGGCAGGGTCAGGACGCAATGCAGATGATCGGGCAAGACCACCCAGGCGTTGATCGCAAAGGGGCGCTCTCGCCGTGTTTGTCGCACCGCGCTGCGGAGCAGATCGACGTGATCCACCAACAGGCGGCTGCCACGATGGGCCAGCGCGACAGTGAAAAAGATCCGAGCACCAAGGACAAAGGGGCGGCGATAATTCGACATGCCCCCAATGTGCATGGTTTTGGTTAATGGACGGTTGATGAGTTATCGACACCGTAGGGTGCGTGCTTGCACGCACCACAATTGCACCCGCATCAAAGCCGGTGCGCACCAAAAATTGGTGCGTGCAAGCACGCACCCTACGGGTGGCTAATTGAACTCTGGTTGGTCGGCTTCCACCATCCAAAGCATGATGCCTCCATCCCGTTTAATATGAACAACGTCATCAACAATATTGGTTGCCACCACACCCGCGCTTTTCAACGCGTCGCTGACCTCACGGTGAGTCATTCCACAAGTATTTGTATAGGCACAATTGAAGGAGATGCTTGTTAACACCAATCCGCTCCGGGTGCGGTCCGAGCTCAGGAAAATGTCTGCCTCGCGCCAATCGCCTTGGCGGGTTCCGTCCTGAACTTTACAAGATGTCGAGACAACGGTCTTGTTCGAAAGGTTCTGATGCCATTCCTTCGAGGAACAAGTGCCGCCTCTTGCATGAATCGTCATGAGCACTTCGTCCAGATTCATGGCATTGTGTAGTCCCTTGATTTCCACGACCTCGATCTGATGTGCCGGTTTGCTGTCCAAAGTCTGCGCCCGAGGTGTTGCCTGAAAACCTGTTGAGGTCGCGCCTGTAAAGGATTCCGCCTGCTCAGCCATCAATTCCATGACTTGACTCAAGGCCAGCAGGCCGAACCCAAGGACAATGCCTAGAACGTTTGTCGCCATCCGAAGAACGCTTGCAGGTTTCTTGTCCTCGGAAGGTGCTTTGAAAAACAATACCAGATTCGCGACCGGGACGAGTGCCAGCAAAGCCGATCTGCCGTAGCCAAAGCCGTCAAGCGAGCGTGCAAGAGAAATAGCGCCATAAAGATACCCAAGCACCATGGTGCCCAGCAAGATCGAGGCGACAAGTAACCCTAGACCTCCGTCTTCAGAGGCAATGGAGACGCCGACCCAAACCACTGGCATGACCGACTGAAGAACCAGAATGCCGGAAACGGCCACGAAATAGGGAACGCGCCGCAATGACCACAGGCTGTGCCGTTGAATGCCCAGCGCGAGGAGGAACCCGGCGATGAATACGCCTATGCCCCATGCCATCAAGGCGACTTTATCATGAGATACGGAGAGAATTGCTGAATCGTCAAACATGGGCTGATCGTTCTGTCTCTATATGGTTCGGCTTGCGCACGAAGGTCCACCGGGCTGATTTTTCCACGATCCATGCTTGGTCAATGACCAAAGACCGTTTGACCGACGATCATCAAAAAATATGTCCGCAGTTTGGAGTTCCTGTGGCGATGCGCAGCATCGCCCTTCATTTGAACGACATCCCCAATACCGTAGGGTGCGTGCTTGCACGCACCCCATCCCCCCCCGCATCAACAAGCGGTGTGTGTGGCAATCGGTGCGTGCAAGCACGCACCCTACGGGCGGCTTAAGGGGGATGCCCTCCTCACGGCACCTGCGTCAGGGCCGGAAATTCCCGGAACGCCGCCCCATAGCCACCCGCACCACGCCCATGACTTGGTTGATGGATGATCGATACCGTAGGGTGCGTGCTTGCACGCACCACAATTCCCCCCACGCATCAAAGCCGGTGCGTGCAAGCACACACCCTACGGGCGGGTTGAGGGGGATGGAACCTCACGGCACCCGCGTCAGGGCCGGAAACTCCCGGAGCGCCGCCCCATAGCCACCCGCACCACGCCCATGGCTTGGCGGATGAATGATCGACACCGTAGGGTGCGTGCTTGCACGCACCCCATCCCCCCGCATCAACAAGCGGTGTGTGTGGCAATCGGTGCGTGCAAGCACGCACCCTACGGGCGGGTTGAGGGGGATGGAACCTCAAGGCACCCGCGTCAGGGACGGAAATTGCCGGAACGCCGCCGCATAGCCACCCGGACCACGCCCATGGCTTGGTTGATGGATGGTCGACACCGTAGGGTGCGTGCTTGCACGCACCACAATTCCCCCTCACGGCACCCGCGTCAGGGCCAGAAACTCCCGGAACGCCGCCTCATAGGCACCCGGACCTGCGGCGTGGGATTGCAGGTGATCCGCCTCGGTCAGATGCGTCACTGTCACCGCCCCGGCATCCGAGGCGGCGCGCAGTGCGATCAGACGCTCGCTCGTGCCCAGGGGCACGATCCGGTCGCCGCTGCCATGGGCCAGGAACAGCGGGCCATAGAACCCGGCATAGCGGCCCGTGACACTGGCCGCGCGCAGGTCGGACGGGTGCGAGAAGCCAAGCGCCGTCAGCGTCGTCGCCGCCACCGTGCCGGGAAAGGGCAGGCCCATGTTGCGGGCCAGATGGGCCAGCACCGCGTCGAACTCCAGCGCGGGCGAATCCAGCGCGATGGCGCTGATCCGGCTTGCCTCGGGGCTCTGCGCCATGAACTGCCCCAGCAGACCCGCCCCCATCGAGTCCGCCAGAATCATCACCTCGCCGTAACCGCGATCCCGCAGCGCCAGCACGGCCGCCTCCAGATCCGGCCATTCGGTCAGGCCGAAGCCGTAAACGCCATCCTCGGTCACGGGCGCGTTGGCATCGTTGCGATAGCTGATGAGCAGAGTCGGAAACCCCGCCTCATGCAGCAGCGGCAGATAGCGATAGCCATCCTCCCGCGCGCCCGCGATCCCGTGCACATAGAGGGCGGCCATATGCGGCTCTGGCGCGCCGGGAGCGAAGGGTTCGGGGACAAACCACGCCTCGGCGGGGCCAAGCGCGGTCTGCACCGCCAGCGTCTCGAACGGCAGGCCAAAGGCCGTCTGCGGGTCGCCGCGATAGCCCAGGGCGGCAGGCGTCTCGCTCTGCGTGGCCATGGGCTGCATCCGTTGCACCTCGCCCACCGTCAGAACCTGACTGGCCACCCGGTGCAGACCCAGCGTCGCACTCAGCAGATAAAGCAACCCCACCACCACAAGGGCAAGCGCGATCGGCACCACAAAGCGGCGGGCCCGTGAACGGCGTCTGACGCGAACCATCGGCATGACTGTCTGTCCTTGCTGGATATTTCCCCACGTCCCCAGCCTAGCCCTGCCTTGCCCCGCGGATCAAGCACCGCAAAGGTTGCGCCGCGCGACAGGCTTTCCCGCTTCTGTCCGCCGCCTGATTGCGCTAGCGATGCGCCATGCGCCTGTTCCTGCTCACCGCCCTCACCATGCTGGCCTTCGCCGCCAACTCCATCCTCAACCGGATGGCGCTGGAAGATGGCACGACCGGCCCCGCCGCCTTTGCCGCGATCCGTCTGGTCGCGGGCGCGCTCTGCCTCTGGGTGCTGGTCGCCGCGCGCGGTGGCGGCTGGCGGCCGCTCTGGCAACCCTCCGGCGCGGCCAGCCTCGCGCTTTATGTGCTGGGCTTCTCCTTCGCCTATGTCAGCCTGCCTGCCGGGGTGGGGGCGCTGATCCTGTTCGGCGGCGTGCAGATCACCATGTTCGCAGGTGCCCTGATCCTGCGCGACCCCGTCCCCGCGCGGCGCTGGGCGGGCGCGGCGCTGGCCTTCGCGGGCCTGGTCTGGCTGCTCTGGCCCGCAGGGGGCGCCGCTCCCGATCCTGCGGGGGCAGGGCTGATGGCGGCGGCGGCCTTCGGCTGGGGGATCTATTCCCTGCTGGGACGCGGCACCACCGATCCCCTGCGCGCCACGGCGGGCAATTTCGTCTTCGCCGCGCCGCTGGGCCTCATCACCCTGCTCCTGCTGCCCGACAGTGCCACCCCGCAGGGGGCGGCGCTCGCGGTCCTCTCGGGTGCTCTCACCTCGGGCTGCGGCTATGCGCTCTGGTATGCCATCCTGCCCGGCCTCGGATCGACCCGCGCCGCCGTGGCGCAACTCTGCGTCCCGGTGATCGCCGCTGCCGGTGGCCTTGTGCTGCTGGCCGAGGGCATCACCCTGCGCTTCACCCTTGCCGCCTGCCTGGTGCTGGGCGGCGTCCTCATGGCATCGCTGCCGCCCCGCAGACGGCCCAAACCCTGAGCATCCGCGCCTGAATTCGTGGCACTCCCGAAGCTGTGACCCGCTTTGATCGCCGCCCGGCCCCCGTGGCGACGCGCCCGGCTTGTCAGAGGGTGTTTCGCCTGCCGATAGTCCTTCCGCGCATCCCGCGCGAGGGAGGGAACCCGAAATGACCATCCGCTGCCTGCTGCCCGAAGACCGGGCCGGCGTGGCCAATCTGTTGACCGCCTGCTACGCGGGCCATCCGGTGCTGTCGAACATGGCCAACCATTGCGCCGCGCTGCGCGATGCAGGGGATCTGCCGCTGGAACTGGTCTGGAGCGAGCAGGGCGCGATCCTTGCCTATCTGGGCTTTCTGCGCCACAGCCAGCCCGCCGGATGGTGGGCACTGACCTGCCTTGCCGTGCATCCGCAGCAGCAACGCCGCGGCCTTGACGATGCGCTCTTGCGGCAGGGGCTGGACATGGCGCGCCAGCACCGGACCGGCGCTGTGACGGCATCAGGCGATCCCGGCTTCTTCCGTCGCTTCGGCTTTTCCCGCAAGGCCGCCGCGCATCTGACCGGCACCCCGCCGGATGCGCCCGTGCTGCTCTACCCGATCAGACCCGGCACGGCGGGAATGGCCGCCGACCTGCGCTATCCGGCAGTGCGCCTTCCCGCCTGACCAGCGCCCGCCCGCCACGCCACCCGCTCAGGCCGGCTGGATCAACTCCAGCGGGTCATAGCCGAACCCCCGCGCCCAGGCGACGCGGGCCAGGCTGTCGGGCTTCAGCCGCAGCCCCGCCACCTCGGCCTGCGTGAAGAACCGCCGCCGCGTCACGATCCCCTCGGGGTCCGCCCAGCTCTCCGTCAGCACCCCATCGGTGATGGTGCAGCGAAAGAACAGCTCGACCTGATGAAACCCCCGCGCGGGGTCGTGAAACTCGTTCACCAGACAGGGCACCCCCACGCGCACGCGCAACCCCGTCTCCTCATGCACCTCGCGCGCCAGGTTGTCGGGCAGGGACGCGCCCGCCTCGACCCCGCCCCCGGGCGCACACCACAGGGTCGATCCGGGGTCTGCATAGGCATTCACCAGCAACAGGCGATTCTCGTGCAGGATCACGGCGCGGGTGGCAAGACGTGGCTGGGGCATGTGACCTCGATGCTTATGGGCTTTTGCAGGGGGGCAAACCGGACTATCTGTCTGCCATGAAACATATCACGCCGACATATGCCACGCTGCCGCTTCTGGCCCTTCTCAGCGCCGCCTGCGGGGTGACGGGCGAACCCGCACAATCGGCGCAGGGCGAATGCGTGGTCCTTCTGCACGGTCTGGCCCGCACCGAGGCGTCCTTCCTGCTGATGGAACAGGTGCTGGCCGCCGATGGCTATACCGTCGTCAACCCCGGCTACCCCTCGACCGAGGAGACGATCGGCAACCTTGCCAGCGACGTTCTTCCCCGCGCCGTGGCGGAATGCGGCGACATGACCACCCATATCGTCACGCATTCGATGGGCGGCATCCTCACCCGCGTCTGGCTGGTCGGCAACCGGCCTGCCAATCTGGGCCGCGTCGTGATGCTCGCACCACCCAATGAAGGCTCCGAACTGGTGGACGAACTGGTGGATCTCGAGGCCTTCGCCTGGCTCAACGGCCCCGCAGGCCAGCAGCTTCGCACCGGACAACAGGGGATGCCCGCGCATCTGCCGCCCGTCGATTTCGAACTGGGCGTGATCGCGGGCGACCGCTCGCTGAACCCGGTCTTTTCCACGATGATCGACGGGCCGGATGATGGCAAGGTCGCGGTCGAGGAAACCAAGGTCGAAGGCATGGCCGATCACATGGTCCTGCATGTCACCCATACCTTCCTGATGAACAATCCGCAGGTCATCGCACAGGTGCGGCAATTCCTGCGAACCGGGGCCTTTGATCGTTCGATCACCTGGGGGCAGGCAGTGATGGACCTGCCGGTTCTGGAATGAGCGGGACACTCTCCCTCACCTTGACCGGGGCCGAGGTGCTGCGACCGGATGGCCTCAGCCACGCGCCGCTCTGCCTGACGGAGGGCCTGATCGTGGACAAACCGCAGCCACGATGCGTCGATCTCACGGGCTTTCGCGTCCTGCCGGGCATCGTCGATGTGCATGGCGACGGGTTCGAACGGCATCTGGCCCCCCGGCGCGGCGCGATGCGCGATCTCGGCCAGGGCCTCGCCGCGACCGAGGCGGAACTGGCCGCCAACGGGATCACCACCGCCATGCTGGCGCAATTCTGGAGCTGGGAAGGCGGGATGCGCGGCCCCGATTTCGCCCTGCGTTTTCTCGAGGCGCTGGCGGCGCATCGCGGCCTTGGCACCGATCTGCGCGCCCAACTCAGGATCGAGACGCATCTGCTCGACGACCATCCCGCGCTGTGCGCGACCGTGGCCCGGTTCGGCATCGGCTATGTCGTCTTCAACGACCATCTGCCCCATGCCGCGCTGGCCGCAGGCAAGACCCCGCCGCGCCTGACCGGGCAGGCCCTCAAAAGCGGGCGCAGCCCGGACGATCATCTGGCCCTGCTGCACCGCTTGCACGCAGCCTCGGATCAGGTGCCCGCCGCCCTCGATGCGTTGGCGGCACAGTGGCGCGCGGCGGGCGTGATCCTCGGCAGCCATGACGACGCCACCGCCGCCACGCGGGGCATATGGCGCGCGCGCGGTGTCGCCGTGTCGGAATTCCCCGAGACGCGGGACGCAGCGCTGGCCGCGCGGGCCGGGGGCGACCGTATCGTTCTGGGCGCGCCCAATGTGGTGCGCGGCGGATCACATTCCGGCAATGTTGCCGCCGCCGCGCTGGTGGCGGATGGCCTCTGCGACGCGCTGGCCTCGGATTACCACTACCCCGCGCCGCGACAGGCGGCGCTGATGCTGGCCGACACACTTGGCCTGCCCGCCGCATGGGCGCTGGTGTCATCCGGCCCCGCCGCCCTGCTGGCCCTCACGGATCGCGGCCATCTCACCCCCGGCCTGCGCGCCGATCTGGTGGTGATGGACGCGGACGGCCATATCGGCGCCACCCTCGCCGGCGGCCGCATCACCCATATGAGCGGCCCCGTCGCCGCGCGCTTCGTCGCCTCATCCTGACCCCGCCGGCATGAGAGACGCCGCTCCCCCCACCCCGAGGGCGCATGACGCCCCTTCGATCAGGGGCACCCGCGTCAGCATGGTGAAGTCCTTTTCCCCCACCCTCTGCCCCATGCCGCGCTGACCGCAGGCAAGACCCCGCCGCGCCTGACCGGGCAGGCCCTCAAAAGCGGGCGCAG
>JAMWZG010000014.1:29953-31198 GCA_024304855.1 Paracoccaceae bacterium | reverse complement strand
CCCCCGCCAGGTGCTGGAGGGGGAGGGTCTGACCCGCCTTGATCCCGACCAGTTCCTGATGGCGCTTTTCGCCGATCACCCGCAGGCCGTGGCCCAGGCCGCCGAGGCGGTGCGGTCAGAGGCCACGCGCCTGTCAGGGCAGGATTGGGACATCCGGCGGCTGATGAAAAAGGCACATCTGCCCAAACTCGGCAAGGCACTGGCCGCTGCCTAGCGACGACCGCCCGCAAGGGCGGAGGAGCAGCCCGCGCCAAAGCCGCACCCCGCGCCCGCAGCGCAGGGCCGCATCCTGGCCTCGCCCAAGGCGCGCAGGCTGGCGTTGGAACTTGGGCTGGACCTGAACAAACTGGTCGCAGCGGGCCATCCGCAGCCTTTCCATGTGCGCGATCTGGACGATCTGGCAAACCTTCCCGCCAAGGCACCCGCCACAACCACGATGACAGCCGCAACAATCCGCCTGACTGCCGAAATCGCGACGGACGGTTTCACGGCTTTCGCGCAATGGGCGGCGGCCAGCCATGGCCTGACCGACCGGGACGCGCTTCTGGCGGGCATCGCCGGGGCCAGCCTCTCGCAGCCGGGGATCGTTGCCATCGAACGCCACGGACAGACGCGCAGCTTCGCCATTCCGCCCGACCGGGCCTTGTCGGCCATCACCCGGTCCGACGATCCGCCCACCCTCATCCTGCGCGACCTGCGCGACACTGCCCTGCGCGCCGTCACCACAGGGTCCGAGGACACACCCGTGCTGACGCTGATGTCCGGCCATATGGGCCTCATCCTGACGCTGGAATGCCGCGCCGATCAGATGGCCGCGCCCGCCGCCATCGCCCTTCTTTCCGCTTTCGCAGGCCGGATGGAGCAACCGCTCCGCCACCTGCTCTGACCTCAAGGGGACCGACATGGACCATACCGATCTCTATATCAACGGCGCATGGCACAAGACCGCCACCCGTTTCGATGTCATCAACCCCGCGACCGAACAGGTCATCGCCTCGGTCGCCTCGGCCGATATCGCGGATGCGGATGCGGCACTGGACGCGGCCGAGGCTGCCATGAAGGACTGGGCCGCGCAGACACCGCGCCACCGCTCGGAAGTATTGCGCCGCGCATGGGAGTTGATGACGGCGCGACTGGATGAGTTTGCCCATCTGATCACGCTGGAAAACGGCAAGGCCGGGGCGGATGCGCGCGGCGAGGCCGCCTATGCCGCCGAATTCTTCCGCTGGTTCGCGGAAGAGGCGG
>JAMWZG010000014.1:26744-29943 GCA_024304855.1 Paracoccaceae bacterium | reverse complement strand
TCACCCATGCCCCCGCATCGGGTGCGCGGATCATGGTGCAGCACAAGCCCGCCGGTCTGGCCGTGCTGATCACGCCCTGGAACTATCCCGCCGCCATGGGCACGCGCAAGATCGCGCCGGCCTTGGCGGCTGGCTGCGGCGTCATCATCAAACCGGCATCCGAAACTCCGCTGACCATGCTGGCGCTGATGCCGCTGCTGGAGGAGGCAGGCGTGCCACCGGGTCTGGTCAACGTGCTGCCCTCGCGCAAGACGGGCGCGCTGGTCGATCACATGCTGCATGATCCGCGCGTGCGTGTGGTCAGCTTTACCGGATCGACCGGGGTGGGCCGCAAGCTGCTGAAATCCGCCGCCGATCAGGTGTTGAAACCCGCGATGGAACTGGGCGGCAACGCCCCGGTGATCGTGTTCGACGACGCCGATATGGATACCGCGATCGAGGGCACGATGCTGGCCAAGATGCGCAATCTGGGCGAGGCTTGCACGGCGGCCAACCGCATCTATGTGCATGACAGCATCGCGGGCGAATTCACCAAACGCCTGACCGCGCGCATGTCCGCCCTCATACTGGGCGACGGCACCGATCCGTCGGTCGATGTGGGCCCCCTCGTGAATGCCGATACACGCGACAAGGTGGCGGCTTTCGTGGCCGATGCCGTGGCCAAGGGCGCGCGCGTGGAATGTGGCGGCACGGTGCCGGATGGCCCCGGCTTCTTCTACCCGCCCACCGTCCTGTCCAATGTCTCCGAGGATGCCGATTGCGTCCATGACGAGATTTTCGGCCCCGTCGCCGCGATCCAGACCTTTACGGATCAGGAGGACGTGATCAAGCGCGCCAATGCCACCGAATACGGGTTGGTCGCCTATGTCTTCTCGGGTGATTTCAAACGCGCCCTGCAAGTCTGCGAAAGGCTCGACTATGGCATGGTCGGCCTGAACCGTGGCCTGGTCAGCGATCCCGCCGCCCCCTTTGGCGGCACCAAGCAATCCGGGTTGGGCCGCGAAGGCGGGCATGAGGGGATGCTGGAGTTCATGGAAACGCAATATATCGCGGCCAGCTGGTAAGGGGGCAGAGATGACGGATATTATCGCAAGCCCCTCGACCCGCCGTCTGGCACGGCAAAAGGATGTCGATATCGACGCGCTGGCCAAAAGACTTGGCCGCACGACCATCGCGCCAGAGGATCTGGATCGCAGACCGGGCGCTGAGCAGGCCGCCGACACCGCCCTTTGGGATGTGGACCACACGCAATACGGTGCCGTCTCCGACGAACCGATGAGCCGTTTTGCACAGGTCGCCGCGCGCAACATGGCCGCCGCGCAATCCCTGATCCCGGCAGTGACGCATCACGACCGCGCCGATGTGACCGCGATGGAGGCGTTCCGCCACTCCCTGAGGTCCGAGGCCGAGGGGCGCGGCGTCAAGCTGACGGCGCTGACCTTTCATGTGGTGGCCCTGGCGCGTTGCCTGCGGCGGTTCGGGCGCTTCAATGCCTCGCTATCATCCGATGGGCAGCGGCTGATCCTCAAGGATTACGTCCATATCGGCATTGCCGTCGATACGCCCCATGGCCTGATGGTGCCGGTGATCCGCGATGCCGACCGCAAGGGTCTGTGGCAGATCGCAGCCGACATCACCGACCTGGCCGCCCGCGCGCAGGCGCGCAAGATCAAACCCGCAGAGATGGGTGGCGCGTCCATGACCATCACCAATCTGGGCGGCATCGGCGGAACAGCCTTCAGCCCCATCGTCAACCCGCCCGAAGTGGCCATTCTGGGGATCACCCGGACAGAGACCGTGACCATCTGGGATGGCGACACCCCACGCCCTGTGCCCATGGTGCCCTTGGACCTGTCCTATGACCACCGCGTGATCAATGGCGCGGATGCGGCGCGGTTCATGGCCCATTATTGCACCCTGATCGCCGATCCGCGACATATGATGATCTGAGGGCACGGGTCACAAGCGCAGGAAACGGCAGCACAGGGAAAGGACACACCGACGCGGGGCCGGTGTGTCCCGGTCTTCACGCCTCGATATGGGCGAATTCGTGGTCGAGCTTGCGCTTGGCTTTGTCGCTGCGATCCAGACCCAGGAACAGCACGATGTTCTTGGCCACATAAAGCGTGGACCATGTGCCGACGATCACACCGAACAGCATCGCAAAGACGAAGCCACGGATCACGTCGCCGCCGAACACCAGAAGCACCACCAGCGCAATCAGCGTCGTCACGGCCGTCATCAGGGTCCGGCTCAGCGTCTCGTTCGCGGATAGGTTCATCAGATCGCGCAGGGGCATGGTCTTGTATTTCGCCAGATTCTCGCGCAGCCGGTCGAAGATCACCACCGTATCATTGACCGAATACCCCAGGATCGTCAGCAAGGCCGCCACGATGGTCAGATCAAAGCGCAACTGGAACAGCGCGAAAATGCCCATGGTGACGATGACATCATGCGCAAGTGCTGCGACGGTGCCGACCGCGAACTGCCATTCGAACCGCATCCAGACATAGCCGAGGATACCCATCGCCCCTGCCCCGACAGCGGCCAGCGCCAGCCATATCAGCTCGGCCGAGACTTTGGGGCCGACCGAGTCCACCGCCGTGAAGGCAATGGCCGGATCGACGGCCCGCAGCGCCTCCTGCACCTGCGTGATGGTCGCGGCGGAAATCGCCTCGACCCCGTCCTGCGCCTGCACGCGGATCATCGCGACATGCTGATCCGCGCGGAACGTGGGATCGAACACCTCGGAAATCGCCACATCGCCCAGTTGCAGGGTGGAGAGCGCCGCGCGATAGGCCGACAGATCAATTGCCTGCACGCTTTCGGTGCGGAAGGTGGTGCCGCCCTGAAAGTCGATCCCGAAGTTCAGCCCCATCGTCGCCACCAGCACCAACGAGGCCACGACCGCGAAGACCGAAACGCCGAAGGTTGCCCATTGCGCGCGGAAAAAGTCGATCGTGGTCTTGTCCGGTGTCAGCTTGATCCAACCCTTGAGGGTGATCCGGGCCGGTTTGCGCCAGAGCACCCATGTCTCGATGATCAGCCGCGTCACATAGACGGCGGTGAACATCGAGGTGAGGATACCCAGACCCAGCGTCACGGCAAAGCCGCGCACCGCGCCCGAGCCGATGGCGAACATGATCAGCGCGGTCAGAAGCCCGGTCAGGTTGCTGTCCATGATCGCGGACAGGGCCTT
>JAMWZG010000014.1:26040-26734 GCA_024304855.1 Paracoccaceae bacterium | reverse complement strand
AGGGCCTTGTCGAAGCCCAGCGCGATGGCGCGCCCGGCAGGGCGGCCCTGTCGCAACTCCTCGCGGATACGCTCGAAGATCAGGACATTGGCATCCACCGCCATGCCCATCGTCAACACGATCCCCGCAATCCCCGGCAGGGTCAGGGTCGCCCCCATCAGCGACAGCGCCGCCATGAGCAGCGTCATGTTGATCCCCAACGCCGCCACGGCCATGACGCCGAAGGTGCCATAGCAGGCCACCATGAACACGATCACCGCCACCATACCGATCACAGCCGCGCGTTGCCCGGCGTCGATGCTGTCCTGACCCAGTTCCGGCCCGATGGTGCGTTCTTCCAGAAAGCTCATGCCCGCAGGCAGGGCGCCGGCGCGCAGCAATACGGCCAGATCGGTGCTTTCCTCGACGCTGAACTGCCCGGTGATGATGCCGGACCCGCCGGGAATATGGCTCTGGATCACCGGGGCGCTGATCACCTCATTGTCCAGAACGATGGCGAAGGGGCTGCCGATATGGGCGGCGGTGTAATCGCCAAAGGCGCGCGCGCCGGTGGGATCAAAGCGGAAATTGACCGCCGGGCGACGGTTCTGGTCAAAGGCGGGTTGCGCATCGACAAGGTTGTCGCCGCTGACGACCGGGCTTTGATCGACGATGTAGAACACCCCCGCCTCGTCCAGCGAGGGCAGGATCATCG
>JAMWZG010000014.1:0-26030 GCA_024304855.1 Paracoccaceae bacterium | reverse complement strand
GGCACCTGGATCAGGATGCGATCCTCGCCCTGCCGCTGGATGGTGGGTTCGCGCGTGCCCACCTCATCGACGCGGCGGCGGATGATCTCAAGGCTTTGTTGCAGCGTGCGCTGGTCCGAGGCCGCACGTTCTGCGGCGGACAGGGTCACGACCAGCACATCGCCCTCGGCGCGCACCTCGATGTCGCTTTGCCCTGCCCCCGCGACCGAGGCGACCGGCGAGGCGAGCGCGCGCACAGCCGCCAGGGCCGCCTGTTGCCCGGCAGGCTCCGCAAGGCTGATGCGCAATTCGCCGGGGGCTGCGTCCTGTCGGCGGATGGTGCCCACCTCGTCGCGCAGGTCGCGCAGCGCATCGCGGATCTGCGGCCAGAGCGCATCCATGCGCGCGGCATAGACATCCTCGACCTGCACTTCGGCCAGAAGATGCGCGCCACCGCGCAGATCAAGCCCCAGATTGACAAGACCGGAGGGCAGCCATGCGGGCCAGTCCGCCAGATCGGCGGCTTTGTCCGGCGGCAGCGCGCCGGTTTCGGTTTGCACGGCAAGGGCATCGTTATACCGCTCGACCTGCGGGTAAAATGCGTTGGGAAGGGCAAAGATCAGCCCCCAGAGGCAAACGCTCCAGATCAGGAGGCGTTTCCAGATGAGTGTTTTCGACATGGATCTATCCTTGACCGATGAAGGGCGGGCGCCTGGCCCGGTCCGGCTTGATCGGTGACATCTGCAAAGCTCATGCGGCCGGACAGGGGCGCGCACCCGGCGTCATGCGGGTCGGACAGGGTCCGGCTGACGACGGGATCGGGGCGCGCACAGGCGGCGTCGCATGACGACGGGACGGCCTTGGGTCAGATGGCGGGAGGCGCCCTTGGGCAATGCGGCCCCTGCGGGCGGGCGGCAGGGCAATCCTGTGCCGCGACCGGCCAGAGCGTGATCGAAGCGGCGGCAAATCGGGTGGTGGCCTGATGCACTGGCAGGGCCGGATCGGACCCCGCGCCATGGCGTTCATCCGTGGCCCGCACCACTGGTGCCGTCTTGACCTGCACCAGTGCCAGTTCCGGCGTTCCGGCGGCGCTGATGGCCGCCGCGCGCAGTGACAGGCCCGCATTGGCCTGCGGCGTGGCAGAGCCGACCGTCCAGGCCAGCAGCACGGACAAGACCACGGTCCAGGCGGCAAGCACCTGTCGGGTCAATCCTGCAAGAAGGCGGCTGTCGGTCATGCGCCGCTTATCCCACCGATGAAGGGGAATGACAATCGGCCATGAGGGGCGGCACCGCGCGTCATATCACACTCAGCACGACCATCATGGCCACCACCGTGCCACGGGCCAGATCGGCACGATAGGGCGGCCCCCGATAGGTCGCCGCCGCGCGCCAGACGCCCACCACCGCCAACAGGTTATAGGGCAGCGACAGGCCCTTTCCCACGACCAAGGCCAGAACGACATGATCCAGCGTGACCAGCACCAGCAGCAGGATGCTGGTCAATACATTCACGACCAGGCCGCCGACGACGGCCCAGTTCCAGAACGCGTCGCCAAGCGCAAGATCGCCCCGCCAAAGGGCCGTCACCTTTTCCATCGTGCCTATCTGGGGGCGACCGTGCCCGCGCGCCAGTGCCTGCATCGAAGCCCGCCGAAAGATTTTCCCGGAACAGGATGCAGGCCCTGCGCCGCGCGGCGCGCGCGCAGCCGTCAAGGGCAAAACCGCTCGAACACAGGGAGCAAATGGCCTATGGAGAGGGATGGCCACCGCGCAGCACCATATCCGCCAGCTTTACACCGGACGCAGCCGGACAGCCCGTGTCTTTCGCTATGCGCTGGTCGTGTTCGATACGCTCACGATCCTTTACTTCATCACCAGCATCACCTGGCCGCAGAGTGATCATCTGGCCCGCCTTGATACCGGGCTTGGCATTCTGATCCTTGCGGATCTGTCCGCACGCCTCTGGGTGTCCGAGGATCGCTGGCAGGAATGCCGCAAGCTCTATACCCTGGCCGATGCGCTGGTCGTGGCCTCGCTGCTGCTTGCGCCGGTCGTGACGGATGATCTGGCCTTTCTGCGCGTGCTGCGCGGATTGCGTCTGATCCATTCCTATCACCTGCTGCGCGACCTGCGGCAGGAGAGCCGGTTCTTCCGGCGGCATGAGGATGCCATTCTGGCGGCGGTCAATCTGCTGGTCTTCATCTTCGTGATGGCATCCCTGGTGTTCGTGCTGGCCTTTGACCAACGCGACGGGCCGGGCGCCTATGTGGACGCGCTTTATTTCACCGTCTCCACGCTGACGACCACGGGGTTCGGCGACATCACCCTGACCACGACGGGCGGCAAGCTCTTGACCGTCTTCATCATGGTGGTGGGTGTCGGGCTTTTCCTGCAACTGGCGCGGGCCATCCTTCAGCCCGCCAAGGTGCGCCATACCTGCCCGGAATGCGGGTTGAACCGCCATGAACCGGACGCGGTGCATTGCAAACACTGTGGCGAGCCGCTGAAGATCGAAACCGCCGGAACCCTCTGACGGGCGGCGCCAAGGGTGACGCGCCCGGCTATGATCCCTCGCGCAGGGCGGTGTCGAAGCGTCCCTCGACGCTGCGGCAATCCTCTGCATCGGCTTCGGCAAAGAAGCTGTCCTTGCGGCAAAGCCGCGCCGTGAAACGGCCTGTCGCCCTGGCCTCCTGCGCGAAGCTCAGGGTATCCAGCATCACCGCGGCAGAGCCGCCCTCCTCGCTTTGAAAGAAGGCCGCGTTCATGCCCTCGGGCCACCAGCTGATCGACGGGGTCATGGGTGAGGGCGATCCGCCTGCTTCCATCACCGAGAATTCGACCACAAGGATACCGTGCATGATGCTGCTTTCCGCCGGATCATGCGCCTGCACCGAGACGGTTTTCATCGGTCCGAAACTGCGGAACTCGGCTGTCGCGGTGCCCTCGGATGGCACGTCCAGCGTCTGCCCCTGATAGGTCTGCGCGTCGATCGTCGCGGTCATCTCGCCGATGGGTGCCGTATCCGCAGCCTGTGCCGACCGCCCGAACGGCAGGGCCAGCACCATGATGCAGGCGGTCAGCGCGAGGGGGTGTGGGGTCATGCAGCATTTCCTTGTCTCGTGTCACGCGAAGGCCGGGACGCGGCACAGATCGGGAACCCGATGAAACTGGAAACAGCATCCACCGACGCAATCATCGTCAGCGGACATCAGGGCGCGGGTCATCCTGTGATGCCCCCTGCCCGCCCGTCACGGCCAGTTGCAGCCTAACCCGTCGCGCGGCCTGCGTCCACGCCGGAACCGGCGCGCACCGCCAAAGCGCCCTTAGGACAGTCACGCCTCAGCGGGCCAGGGACAAAAGACCACTGACATCCACATGGTGTTCCAGATGATCCGCAAGCGCATCCAGCGTCTGCGCGACCATGGCCCCATGGCTGTGCTGCCCCGCTGTCACACCCAGGCGTGTCAGGAAGGCCGCGCGGAAATCATCGGCGGCAAACAGGCCATGCAGATAGCTGCCCATGATCCGCCCATCCGCACTGACCGCGCCTTCGGCACGGTCATGGGCGTCCTGCCCCCCGTCCTGCTCGATCCAGGCGAAGGGGCGGGCGCAATCCGGGCCTGTGCTGCGACCGAAATGAATCTCATAGCCATCGACCCGCAGCCCGGTCGATTCCTCGCGCGCGCACACCCGCGCCAAACGCTTGTCCCCCGTCATGACGGTGGCGATGTCCAGCAAGCCCAGACCTGCCGTGTCGCCCGGCGCACCCTCCACCCCCTCGGGGTCGGAGATGACATGGCCCAGCATCTGATACCCGCCGCAGATGCCCAGCACGGCACCGCCGCGCCGGACATGGGCAACAAGGTCGATGTCCCAGCCCTGCGCCCGCAGAAAGGCCAGATCCGCACAGGTGGATTTCGTCCCCGGCAGAATCACCAGCCGCGCATCGCCGGGAATGGCCATGCCGGGGCGCACCATGACAAGATGGACACCCGGCTCGGCCTTCAACGGGTCCAGATCGTCGAAATTGGCGATCCGCGACAGCGAGAGACAGGCGATGGTTACGCCATCGGTCGCGGGTCCACCCGACAGGTCCAGCGCATCCTCGGCCGGCAGAAGATGGGCTTGCCCGAACCAGGGCACCACACCGTAACCTCGCCATCCCGTGCGCGCCGCGATCATCCGGTAGCCATCGTCAAAAAGGCGCGGATCGCCCCGGAACTTGTTGATCAGAAAACCCGCGACCATGGCCGCATCGCTTGGGTCGATCACGGCCTGCGTGCCGACGATCTGCGCAATGACCCCGCCGCGGTCGATATCGCCGGTCAGGATCACCGGCACTCCGGCGGCGCGGGCAAAGCCCATATTGGCGATGTCTCCCGCGCGCAGGTTCACCTCGGCGGGGCTGCCCGCCCCTTCGACGATCACCAGATCATGCGCATCCCGCAGCCTGTTGAAACTGTCCAGCACAGCGGTCATGAGCTGCGGCTTGAGCGCCGCGTAATCCTGCGCGCGGGTCGTGGTCAGACGCCGCCCCTGCACGATCACCTGCGCGCCGGTCTCGCTTTCGGGTTTCAGCAGGACCGGGTTCATATCCGTATGCGCCTCAAGCCCGCAAGCCAGCGCCTGCAACGCCTGCGCGCGCCCGATCTCGCCCCCATCTGCCGTGACGGCGGCATTGTTGGACATGTTCTGTGGCTTGAAGGGTGCCACCGACAGGCCCCGGCGGCGCGCCGCCCGGCACAGGCCCGCGACCAGCATCGACTTGCCGACATTGGAGCCGCAGCCCTGGATCATGAGCGCCGGCATCCGCGCCTCAGAACTCGACGCCGGGCTGCGCCTTGATACCGGCGCGGAACGGGTGCTTGATCATGGTCATCTCGGTCACAAGATCCGCCGCCTCGATCAAGCCCTCCTTGGCGTTGCGCCCGGTCAGGCACACATGGGTCATGGGCGGCTTTTCATCGCGCAGAAAGGCCAGAACCTCGTCCAGATCCAGATAGTCATAGCGCAGGGCGATATTGATCTCGTCCAGCAGCACAAAGCGGATCGCGGGATCGCGGATCAGATCCTTGGCCTTTTCCCATCCGGCGCGGGCGGCAGCGATGTCGCGGGTCTTGTCCTGCGTCTCCCAGGTGAAGCCCTCGCCCATCGCGTAGAACTGACAAAGACCTGCGAAATTCTCCTCCAGCAGCCGCCGTTCGCCGGTGTTCCAGGCCCCCTTGATGAACTGCACGACAGCGCAGGGCATCCCATGGGCGATGGCGCGCAGAATCATGCCGAAGCCGGACGAGGACTTGCCCTTGCCCGCCCCCGTATGCACGATCAGCAGCCCTTTTTCACCGTCCTTGGTCGCCATCATCCGGTCGCGCGCGGCCTTCTTCTTGGCCATTTTCGCCGCGTGACGCTCCAGCTCCTGCGCGGTCGGGCCGGGGGGGATGTGCTGTTTATCTTCCATGCCGCTGGTCCTTTTCCTTGACACGCCCATGCCGATGACAAATGACTGGGGCTGTTAAGCGCTGGTGCCTGTCCTACGGCAGGCCAAAAGGGAATGCGATAGGCTTTCGTCCTGCAAAGGGTCCGGATACCGAAGCGCAGCCGCCCCCGCGACCGTGACCGGAAAGGTCTGCCCATGCCACTGACCGCAAGGTTGGGAAGGAGGGCAGAGCGCCGGGGACAAGGCTGAAACAGCCTTTCGCCCCGATATCCGCAAGCCGGGAGACCTGCCAGCGTATCGAAACTGAAACGCGCGGACGGGGTGTTCCGTGACCTTCGGACATGGGTGGCAGCTTGCCGCCCTACCCGTTGTCCTATGCCTCATTCTGCCTGCAATGAGGCTATGTCGTGACCACCATTCTGCATGTTTGCATGACCTGCCGGGCTGGCCAGCCCGTGCCCGAGGGCGAGACCCGGCCCGGCGCCAGATTGTTCGAGGCGCTGTCCGGGGACGCCGCCCCCGCTGACGTGATCATCCGGCCGGTCGAATGCCTGTCCGCCTGTGACAGCGGCTGCGCCGTGGCGCTGACAAAGCCCGGTGGCTGGTCCTATGTCTATGGCCGCATGACCCCCGACGACGCGCCCGAGATCCTGCGCGGCGCCGCGCTTTTCGCGGCCTCCGCTGACGGGTTGGTGCCCTGGCGCGACCGCCCCGTGATCTTTCGCAAGCAAAGCATCGCCCGCATCCCCCCGATGGAGACATGACATGACCGATCTGACCAAAATCCCCGTGACCGTGATCACCGGCTTTCTGGGGGCCGGCAAGACAACGCTGATCCGGCATCTGATGCTCAACCCGCAGGGCAAGCGTCTGGCCATTCTGGTCAATGAATTCGGCGCGGTCGGGGTGGATGGCGACATTCTGAAATCCTGCGCCGATGCGCAGTGTCCGGCCGAGAATATCGTCGAGCTTGCGAATGGTTGCATCTGCTGCACCGTGGCCGATGATTTCATCCCCACGATCGAGGCGCTGATGGCGCTGCCCCAGCGGCCCGATCACATCCTGATCGAGACCTCTGGTCTGGCGCTGCCGAAACCTCTGCTCAAGGCGTTCGACTGGCCCGCGATCCGCTCGCGGATCACGGTGGATGGGGTCATCGCGCTGGCCGATGCCGAGGCTGTGGCGGCGGGTCGCTTTGCGCCCGATGTCGCGGCCGTTGATGCGCAGCGGGCAGCGGATGACAGTCTGGATCATGACACGCCCCTGTCCGAGGTGTTCGAGGATCAACTGGCCTGCGCCGATGTGATCCTGCTGTCCAAGGCCGATTTGGCGGGCAAGGCCGGAATGGCCGCCGCCCGCGCCGTGATCGCCGCCGGGACGCCGCGCCCACTGCCGGTGATAGCCATGACCGACGGGATCATCGACCCGCGCCTGATCCTCGGTCTCCATGCGGCGGCCGAGGATGATCTGGCCGCGCGTCCCAGCCATCACGATGGTCACGACGATCACGAGCATGAGGATTTCGCATCGGTCGTCATCGACCTGCCCGAGATCCAGTCCATCGAGGCGGTGGTTGCGCAGGTGCAGCGACTGGCGCGAGAGCAGCAGATCCTGCGGGTCAAAGGCTATCTCGCGGTCAAGGACAAGCCGATGCGGCTCTTGCTGCAAGCCGTGGGCGAAAGGGTGCGACATCAGTTCGACCGGCCATGGGGCGACAACCCGCGCCAGTCGCGGCTGGTCGTCATCGCAGAGCATGACCACATCGACCTGCCCGCGATCCACGCCGTGCTGCGGGGCTGAGCCGGGACCATGCATGTCGTCTTTCGCGAAAGCCATGGTCTTGAAGCCGGCGAGGCCCCTTTCGATCCGAAGCAGGCCCCGGCGGATCTGGTGGTCCTGTCCTTTTCGGACAGCGACCTTGGCGCCTTCGCGGCGGGCTGGCACCGGGCAGCGGGGCAATTGCCGTCGCTGCGGCTTCAGAACCTTGTGGCGCTGCGCCATCCGGTGTCGGTCGATACCTATATCGACAATACCCTGCACGGGGCCAAGGCCATTCTGGTCCGTCTGATCGGCGGGGCGGCCTATTGGTCCTATGGTCTGGCCTCGCTTCAGGACATGGCGCGGCGGCGCGGCATCGCCTTGGCCGTGCTGCCTGCGGATGGCCGCCCAGACCCCGGCCTCGATGCGCTCTCGACCCTGCCGCAATCGACGCTGCGCCGTCTGGCAGAGCTGTGCGACGCAGGCGGCGCAGTAGCGGCACAGGCGGCGCTTGCGCAGCTCAGCCTGGCGGCAGGTCTCTATGCCGGACCCGTCCCCGGCCACAAGAAAGTGCCCGATATGGGCTTCTACGATCCGGTTGCCGGGGTGATCCCCGCGCCGCCCGTCGATGCGCCATTGGTGCTTGTGAGCTTCTACCGCTCCTATCTGACGGCGGCGGACACCGCTGCGGTGGATGCGCTGATCCTTGCCCTGCGCGCGGCCGGTTTCGCCGCCTGCGGCGTCTTTGCCCCCTCGCTCAAGACCAGCGGGCTGCGCGATTGGCTGCGCCCCGTCCTGATCCGGACGCCCCCGGTTGCGATCATCAATGCCACGGCCTTTTCCGCCCGCGCCGATGACGGCAGCACGGCATTCGACGCGGCCGCCTGCCCGGTGTTTCAGGTCGCGCTCTCCACGTCGCGCAAACGGGACTGGCGGCAGTCGGAACGCGGCCTCTCGCCTGCGGATCTGGCGATGCATGTCGTTCTGCCCGAGGTGGACGGGCGCCTCTTTGCGGGGCTTGTCTCGTTCAAGGCGCCGGGCCGCCGTGACCCTGACCTGCAATACACGCGCTTCGCGCATCAGGCCGAGGACGGGCAAATCGCCACCGTGGTGGCCCGTGTCAAAGCCTGGCACCGCCTTGCCGACACCCCGCCCGCCGCCCGCAGGCTGGCGATCGTGCTGTCCACTTACCCGGGACGCGCGCATCAGATGGCCCATGCCATTGGCCTGGATGCGCTGACCTCGACCGAGGTGCTGCTGGATGATCTGGCCGCCGATGGCTATGCGGTGACGGATGGGGCGGGGCTGGTCACGGCGCTTGCAGTGGCCACGTCGGATTTCACGCTGACATGGCCACTGGCAGACTACCGGGCGGCGCTTGCGCGGCTGCCAGCGCAGATGCAGGCCGATCTGCAAGATGCCTGGGGCGCGCCCGAGGATGACCCCGCCTGCACCAACGGCCACTTCCGCTTTGCCGGCCTGTGGCGGGGCGCGGCGTTGGTGGCCCTGCAACCCGAACGCGGCGCGCGGGCTGCGCGGGATGACCGTTATCACGACCTGTCCCGCCTGCCCTGTCACGGCTATGTCGCCTTCTATCTGTGGCTACAGGCACAACAGCCCCATGCCCTGATCCACATGGGCGCGCATGGCACATTGGAATGGCTGCCGGGCAAGGCCGTCGCCCTGTCCGACCACTGCTGGCCCGCCGCGCTGACAGGCGCGCTGCCGGTGATCTATCCCTTCATCGTCAATGACCCCGGCGAGGCGGCGCAGGCCAAGCGGCGGATCTGTGCGTTGACGCTGGGCCATCTGCCGCCCCCGCAGGTGCAGGCCGAGATCCCCGCCGGGATGATCCGGCTGGAACGGCTGCTGGATGAATTCTCGACCGCCGACGGGCTTGACCCGGCCCGCCGCGACCGGCTGATCCGCGACATCATGGCCGAGGCGGGCGCATCGGGCGTGCTTCTGGATCTGGGGATGCCGCAGAAGGTCAGCCCGGCCGAGGCACTGACCCGGATCGACCGTTTCGTCTGTGACATCAAGGAAAGCCAATATGGCGCGGGCCTGCATGTGCTGGGGCGCGGGGCCTGTGGCCAGGCCGAGCGTGACGGCATGAGACGCGCCCTTGCGGGACAAAGCGTGGCCCCCGGCCCCTCAGGCTCGCCCGCGCGGGGGCGCGACGATGTGCTGCCCACCGGGCGCAACCTCTTTACCGTCGATCCGCGCGCCGTCCCCTCGCGCGCGGCCCATGCGCAGGGTGTCAAACTGGCCGAGGAGCTGCTGCGCCGCCACCTCCAGGATCACGGCGACTGGCCGCGTGGTCTGGTCGTCGATCTCTGGGGCAGCGCTACGATGCGCACGGCGGGCGAGGAGTTTGCGATGGCCCTGCATCTGGCCGGTCTGGCCCCGGTCTGGGATGCGGGCTCGTCCCGTGTCTGCGGGGTCGAGGTGGTGCCGCTGGCCCTGCTGGACCGTCCGCGCATTGACGTGACCCTGCGCGTCTCGGGCCTTTTCCGGGACGTGTTCCCCGGCCTTGCGACCCTGTTCGACACCGGCACGCAAGCTCTTGCCGCGCGTGACGAGGCGCCGGATTTCAATCCCTACCGCCGCCATGTCGCGCGCGTCTTCGGCCCGCAACCGGGGCAATACGGTCTGGGCATGGGCGCGGCGCTGGATGACTTCACCCCCGCCGCGCGTCAGGCGGCGGGCGAGGCATGGATTGCCGCCTCGAGCTGGGCCATCGGCGCGGATGGGCAATCGCGCAATGACCGCGACGGGATCGAAGCGCGCCTGCGCGCAGCCGACAGTTTCGTTCATGCGCAGGATCTGCCCGAAAGCGATCTGCTGCTGGCCGTCGATTATGCCGCGCATGAGGCGGGTTTCGCCGCAGCCATGGCGCGGATCGGGGCCGCCGCCCCTGCGCTCTATCATCTGGACACGACGCGGCCCGACCAACCCCGCGCCCGCACCCTGCCCGAGGAGTTGGCCCGCGTCCTGCGCGCCCGTGCCGCGAACCCGGACTGGGCGGACAGGATGCGGGCGCATGGCTTCCGGGGTGCAGCGGAATTGACCGCCACGCTGGAGAATATGGCCGCTTTTGCCCATCTGGCCGGGGTCGTGCCGCCGCATCTGTTCGATCTTTATTTCGAGGCGACCCTGGGCCGCCCGGCAATCGTGGATTTCATGGCGCAGCATAATCCGGCCGCTTTGGCCGCGCTGCGCGATACCTTCCGGCGCTTGCGCGACGCGGGTCTCTGGGTCTCGCAGAGCAACTCCATCGCCGCCCGGCTGGAGGGGACACCATGACAGGCGCGCAACCGCATGACGACGCGGCCTTTACCGTCATGGGATGGTGCCCCAATGCGCTGCGACCGATGATGTCGGGCGACGGGCTGGTTCTGCGGGTGCAACCGCCGGGCGGGCGCCTGACACGCGCACAGGCCAAGGCGCTGGCCGGGCTGGCGCTGCGGCACGGCAACGGGCTGATCGACCTGTCCTCTCGCGGCAACATCCAGTTGCGCGGGATCGACGGGGCGGATCATCCTGCGCTGCTGGATCATTTGCGCGCGCAGGATCTGATCGCGGCGGCGGACCGGGCCGAGGCCGCGCGCATCATGACCGTGACGCCTTTTGCCGATTCCGCGACGGACAGGCTGGCTGCTTCGCTCTGGTCTGCGCTGCGCCGGGCACCGCAACTGCCCGGAAAGTTCGGCTTTGTGGTGGATACCGGCATGGCCCCGGTCATGCAGCACGTGCCGGGCGACATCCGGCTGGAACGGGACGCGGCGGGCGGGATCATCCTGCGCTGCGACGGGGCCGCCTTGGGCGCGCCGGTTGATCCCAACAACGCGGCCGAGGCGGCGCTGGCGCTGGCGCGATGGTTCTGCGCCGCCGGTGGCGTGACCGAGGGGCGCGGGCGCATGGCGGCGCTGATCGCGCGCGGTATCCACCCGGATGACGGATTGCGCGGCACGGTCGCCCCGGCCCCGGCTGCGACACCACCCGAACCGGGGCCTGTGGCTCAGGGCCTTCTGGTCGGCATCGCCCTTGGCCAGATGCAGGCGGCCACGCTGGCCGCGCTGGCGCAGGTGGGCGCGTTACGCGTGACGCCCTGGCGGATGCTGCTGATCGAAGGGGCGCAGCGCTGTCCCGATCTGCCGGGGCTGATCCTGCACAAGGACGATCCCCTGCGCCGCGTCGTCGCCTGCACCGGAGCACCCGGCTGCCATCAGGCGCTGCGCCCGGTGCGCGATCTGGCCCGGCGTCTTGCGCCGCAGGTGCCTCAGGGACGGCTCTTGCATGTCTCGGGCTGCGCCAAGGGTTGCGCCCATCCGGGCGCCGCCGATGTCACCCTGGTTGCAACCGCGCGGGGCTTTGACCTGATCCGGGGCGGCACGGCGCAAGACCCCGTGGCGCGCTGTGACCTGACAACCGACGAGATAGAGATTGGATCACATTTTTAATGTCCTATATATATGAAAAAAGCGGCGATACGATATACAAACAGTCATTTTCCACCATCAGGGCAGAGGCTGATCTTTCCCGCTTCTCTCCCGAGGAGGAGGTGGTCGTGGTGCGGATGATCCACGCCACCGGCATGGTCGGGCTTGCGGCGGATGTGCATTTCACCCCCGGCATGGCCATCGCCGCCCGCGCCGCACTCGAGGCGGGCGCGCCGATCCTTTGCGATGCGCGCATGGTCAGCGAGGGCATCACCCGCCCCCGCCTGCCAGCGGCGAACCGCGTGATCTGCACGCTGCAAGACCCCGGCGTTCCCGCGCTTGCCGCCCGCTTGGGCACCACCCGCTCTGCGGCGGCCATCGAACTCTGGCGTCCCCATCTGGAGGGGGCGGTCGTGGCCATCGGCAATGCGCCCACCGCCCTGTTTCACCTGCTCGAGATGCTCGAGGCCGATCCCGCCTGCCCGCGCCCGGCGGCCATCATCGGCTGTCCGGTCGGCTTCATCGGCGCAGCCGAGTCAAAGGAGGCGCTGCTGGCGAAACCACCCGCGCCCTGCGTCATCGTCAAAGGGCGTCTGGGCGGGTCTGCCATCACCGTGGCCGCGATCAACGCATTGGCCAGCCGAAAGGAATGACCATGGGTCGCATCATCTGCGCCGGGCTTGGCCCCGGCGATCCCGACCTGATCTCGGTCCGGGCGGATCGCGCGATCCGCAGCGCGCGGCATGTCGCCTTTTTCCGCAAGGCCGGACGCCCCGGTCAGGCCCGCCGCATCGTGGCAGGGATGCTGCCCGAGGGGGCGCAGGAATATCCGATGGAATACCCGGTCACGACCGAACTGCCCTTCGACAGCCCCGCCTATATCCGTATCCTCGCCGCCTTTTACGACGACTGGGCCATGCGCCTGGAACAGCTTGTGACCACGGGCGCGGATGTTGTCGTGCTCTGCGAAGGTGATCCCTTGTTCTACGGCTCGTTCATGCATCTGTTCACCCGGCTGAAGGACCGTGTGCCGGTCGAAGTCATTCCCGGCATCCCCGGCATGGTCGGCTGCTGGAACGCCAGCGGCACGCCGATGACCTGGGGTGATGATGTCCTGACCGTGCTGATGGGCACCCTGCCCGAGGCCGAGTTGATCCGCCACATGCAGGGGGCGGATGCACTGGCCATCATGAAGACCGGGCGCAACCTGCCCCGCGTCCGGCAGGCATTGGCGGCGGTGGGGCGACTGGATCAGGCCTGGCTGGTCGAGCGTGGCACGATGCCGGGACAGCGCATCGCGCGACTGGCCGAGGTGGACGCCGCCGACTGCCCCTATTTCGCGATCGTGCTGGTCCACGGTCAGGGCCGCCGCCCCGTGACAGGAGCGCCGGAATGACCGGCTGGGTTGCAGTCGCGGGGCTTGGTCCGGGGGCGGACCATCTGATCACCCCCGAAGTGACATCTGCCCTGGCCGAGGCGACGGATGTGGTGGGCTACATTCCCTATGTCGCGCGTATCACGCCGCGCCGGGGGCTGGGGCTGCACCCCTCCGACAATCGCGACGAGCTGGAGCGCGCCCTGGCCGCCCTGACCATGGCGGCGCAAGGGAAGCGGGTCGTGATCGTCTCTTCGGGCGATCCGGGCGTTTTCGCCATGGCTGCCGCCCTTTTCGAGACGCTGGAGGCCCATCCCGCCTTTGCGCAGACCGACATACGCATCCTGCCCGGTATCACCGCGATGCTGGCCGCTGCGGCGCGGGCCGGTGCGCCGCTGGGGCATGACTTCTGCGCCATCAACCTGAGCGATAACCTCAAGCCTTTCGATATGATTGCGAATCGCCTTCGCCATGCCGCGCGTGGCGGCTTTGCCATGGCCTTCTACAACCCGCGCTCGGCCGCGCGGCCACATCAATTCGCCCGCGTTCTGGACATCCTGCGCGAGGAATGCGGCCCGGACCGGCTGATCCTTTTTGCGCGCGCCGTCAGCACCCCGGACGAAAGGCTGCACAGCGTGACACTGGCCGAAGCGCAGCCCGAGATGGCGGATATGCGCACCCTTGTGATCCTTGGCAATGCCGCGACGCGCCGGGTGGGACAGTGGATCTATACGCCCAGATCGGCACTGTCATGACCCAGCCAGCGCAGCACATCCCCAAGATGAAACGCGGTCTGCCGCGCGGGCAGATGCGGCCGGTCGATCATGATCACAGGCACGCCCCGCTGCCGCGCGGCCACCAGCTTGGCCGCAGCCCCAGTGCCACCTGCATTCTTGGCGACCACATGGGTGATGGCATGATCCTGGAGCAGGGCCACGTCACCCGCCACATCAAAGGGCCCCCGCGCCAGAACGACCGTGGCCTTTGGCAGCGGCAGATCACCCGGCGCATCGACCAGGCGCAGCAGATAGCGGTGCTGGGGTCTTGCGGCAAAGGCGGCAAGGCTCTGCTTTCCGATGGCCAGAAACACCCGCGCGGGCCGGTAGGGCAGCGCGGCGACAGCCTCCTCCACTCCGGGCACATGGGTCCAGCGGTCGCCGTCCTGCGCCTGCCAGCAGGGCCGTTCGATGGCCAACAGGGGCGTGCCCGTCTGCGCGCAGGCCGTCACGGCATTGCGGCTCATCCCTGCGGCAAAGGGGTGGGTCGCGTCGATCACATGGCTGATCCCGTTGTCGCGCAGATAGGCCGCCAGCCCCTCGACCCCGCCAAAGCCCCCGATCCGGGTCGGCAAGGGCTGGGGCAGCGGCGCATCGGTGCGCCCCGCATAGGAAAACACCGCGTCGATGCCACGCGCCGCCAGAAGACGCGCCAGATGGCTGGCCTCGGTCGTGCCGCCAAGCAGAAGGGGACGTGTCATGGCTGATCCCTGGTTGTCGATCATCGGTCTATCCGAGGATGGACTGGCCGGACTGTCGAATGCAAGCCGCGCCGCGCTGGAGGCTGCGGACAGGGTGTTCGGCAGCCCGCGCCATCTGGCCCTTGCGCAGGTGGGATCGCAAGGGTGCCGCTGGCCGGTGCCTTTCGCGCTGGACCCGCTGCTGGCCCTGCGCGGCAGGCCTGTGGCCATGCTGGTGTCCGGCGATCCCTTCTGGTGCGGGGCCGGCGGATCGGTCGCGGCCCATCTTTCGCCTGCCGAATGGCGCGCCTTCCCGGTCGCGGGGGCCTTTTCGCTGGTCGCGGCGCGACTGGGCTGGCGGCTGGAGGAGGTGATCTGCCTTGGCCTGCACGCAGCCCCCTTTGAACGGCTACGCCCGGTTCTGGCGCGGGGTGTCAGGATCATCTGCACCCTGCGCGACGGGCCTGCTGTCGACTTGCTGGGGGACTGGCTGGACAGCCACGGCTTTGGCGCCTGCCGCGTCACGGTCTGCGAGGCATTGGGCGGCCCGCGCGAACGCCTGCGCGCGGGCACGCACTGGCCCGACGTCCAGTCCCCTGTCACCGTGGCACTGGACGGCGCGGATCTGCCCCGCGCGGCGGGCCTGTCGCGCAGCGCGGGTCTGCCGGATGATCTTTTTCTGCATGACGGGCAGATCACCAAACGCCCGCTCAGGGCGCTGGCCCTTTCGGCGCTGGCCCCGCGACCGGGGCAGCATCTGTGGGACATCGGGGGCGGCTCGGGGTCCGTCTCGGTCGAGTGGTGTCTGGCCGGCGGCACGGCCACGACCATCGAGGCGCGCCCGGACCGCGCCGCGACGATCCGCGCCAATGCGGCGGCGTTCGGCCTGGCGCATCGGATGACGGTGGTGCAGGCCCGCGCGCCGGACTGCCTGTCCGACCTACCCGCGCCCGATGCCGTCTTTGTCGGGGGCGGCGGAACCGATGCCTTGCACGCAACGCTCTGGCCGCTTCTGCCTGCGGGGTGCCGGATCGTCTGCCATGCCGTGACGCTGGAGACCGAGGCGGTTCTGACCGCCTGCCATTCCCGCCACGGTGGTCATCTGATGCGGTTCGACTGTGCCGAGGCCATGCAACTCGGCCGTTTTCACAGCTGGCAGGCCGCGCGTCCCGTCGTGCAATGGAGTGTGGTGGCATGAGAGTGGCAGGACTGGGCTTCCGTTCCGGCGCGACCATCGCTTCGCTGCGCGCGGTGCTGCTGGCACTGGAGGCCAGGGGCGGCCCGGCCGAGGCGCTGGCCTGCCTGCCCGACAAGGCCGGGGCTGCCGCGCTGCGCGCATTGGCGGCCGAGCGGGGTCTGCCCCTTCATGCGGTGGCCGTGGATGGCGTGGCCACCGCCACGCAATCGGCGCGCATCATGGCGCTGCACAACACCGGCTCTGTGGCGGAAGCGGCGGCCCTTGTGGCAGCAGGCCCGCTGGCGCGGCTGACAGTGACGCGGATCAACAGCCCCGACGGCACCGTCACAGGCGCCATGGCCCATCACGAAAGCGAGGAAACATGACCGTTCATTTCATCGGGGCTGGTCCCGGTGCCGCCGATCTGATCACCCTGCGGGGGCGTGACCTGATCGCCGCCAGCCCGGTCTGCCTCTACGCGGGCAGCCTCGTGCCGGCTGCGCTGCTGTCCCATTGCCCGCCCGGAGCGCGGATCGTGAACACCGCACCGCTGAGCCTGGACGAGATCATGGCCGAGATCGTGGCTGCGGATAAGGCCGGTCAGGATGTGGCACGGCTGCATTCGGGCGATCTGTCGGTCTGGTCCGCCATGGGCGAGCAGCTCCGCCGTCTGCGCGCCCTCGGTATCGGCTATGACGTGACGCCGGGCGTGCCCTCTTTCGCGGCGGCGGCGGCGGTGCTGGAGGCAGAGCTGACCCTGCCCGGTGTGGCGCAATCGGTGGTGCTGACCCGCACATCCGGTCGCGCCTCGGCCATGCCCGAGGGCGAGACGCTGGAGAATTTCGCCCGCACCGGCGCGACACTGGCGATCCATCTGTCGGTGCATGTCCTGGCGGATGTCCTGGCGCGGCTGACCCCGCATTACGGCGCCGCCTGTCCGGTTGCCGTGGTCTTTCGCGCCACATGGCCGGACCAGCGCGTGATCCGGGCCACGCTTGCCACGCTTGACCCCACCATCGGCGATGGCGAGCGCAGCGCGCTGATCCTTGTCGGTCATGCACTGACCGCGACAGGTTTCGACGACAGCCGCCTTTACGCGGGCGATTACGACCGTCGCTATCGCCCCGTCGGCACCACCCCCCTGTTCCCGGAGCAGCCATGACACCTCCGGGCCTTCTGATTTCCGCCCCGGCCTCGGGCACGGGCAAAACGACCGTCACGTTGGGGCTGCTGGCGGCTTTTCGCGCGGCCGGTCTGGTGGTGCACCCTTTCAAAAGCGGGCCGGATTACATCGACCCCGCTTTTCACACCGCTGCGGCGGGGCGGACCTCGGTCAACCTTGACAGCTGGTCCATGACCGAAGCGCAGATCACATCCCTGACGCAGCGCGCCGCCGGGGCGGATCTGATCCTTGCCGAAGGGTCGATGGGCCTATTCGACGGCGTGGCCCGGCCGGGCGAGACAGGCAATGGCGCCAGTGCCGACATCGCCGCCCTGATGGGCTGGCCGGTCCTGCTGGTGATCGACGTGTCAGGTCAGGCCCAGACAGCCGCAGCCGTGGCCCTTGGCATGGCACAGTTCCGACCCGATCTGACCGTGGCAGGGGTGATCCTGAACAAGGTTGCCTCGCCCCGGCACGACGCTCTGGTGCGGGCCGGAATGGCCGCCGCCGGGATCAGGGTGCTGGGCGCCCTGCCGCGCCGGGCCGAGGTTGCCTTGCCCGAGCGGCATCTGGGTCTGGTGCAGGCCGAGGAGACGGATCGTCTGACCGATATTCTGGCCGCAGCGGCGGAGTTCGTTTCGGCCCATTGCGACCTTGACGCAATCCGGGCGGCGGCGGCGGGCATTGTCCCCGCACGGCCGCCTTTTGCCTGCGCCTCGCCCACCTCTGCCTCACACCCACCCCTTGCCGCCCCCGGAGAGCGGATCGCGCTGGCGCGGGATGCCGCCTTCTCCTTTGTCTATCCGCATCTTCTGGAAAGCTGGCGCGCGCAGGGGGCCACGATCCTGCCCTTCTCGCCCCTGGCCGATCAGGCGCCCGATCCGACGGCCACGGTCTGCTGGCTGCCCGGTGGCTATCCCGAGCTGCACGGCCCAAGGCTGAGCCAATGCGACGGTTTCCGTGCGGGTCTGACCGCCTTTGCCCGCACCCGTCCGGTGCATGGCGAATGCGGGGGCTATATGGCACTGGGTCAGGGAATGGTCACGGCGGATGGCACCGCGCACAGGATGGTCGGCCTTCTGGGGCTGGAGACCAGCTTCGCCAAGCGGCGGATGCATCTTGGCTATCGTCTGGCGCGCCCTGTCGTTGCGCTGCCCGGCTTTGCGGATGCCCCTGCCCTGCGCGGGCATGAGTTTCACTATGCCACGATCCTCAACCAACCCGATTGCGCCCTGGCCGAGGTGCAGGATGCGAATGGTGACCGGGTCGCCGAAACGGGCTCCTTCCGCCGCATGGCAGACGGGGGCTGCGTCAGCGGCACCTTCTTCCACCTGATTGCCCCGGCCAGCCGGGCAGAGGGGGCGGCACCATGACGGGCTTCGTCTCCTTCGTCTCCGCCGGTCCGGGGGATCCGGATCTTCTGACGCGCAAAGCCGCCAGACGGCTGGCCGAGGCCCGGATCATCCTTTTCGATGACCTCTCTGCCGGGCCGATCCTGACGCTGGCCCATCCTGACGCCGACCTCATCGCGGTGGGCAAACGCGCAGGCCGCCCCTCGCCCCGACAGGATCATGTCAGCCGGCTTCTGGTCGAACACGCCCTGACCGGGGCCGATGTGGTGCGGCTGAAATCCGGCGACAGCGGCCTTTTCGGCAGGCTCGAGGAAGAGCTGATCGCATTGCGGATGGCGGGCATTGCCTATGACATCATTCCCGGCGTGCCCTCGGCCTGTGCGGCGGCGGCGGCGGCCGGCATTCCCCTGACCCGACGGCTGTCGTCGCGGCGGGTCCAGTTCGTCACCGGGGCCGACATCAAGGGCGGATTGCCGCCCGATCTGAACTGGTGCGCGCTGGCCGATCCGACAGCGACGACAGTTGTGTTCATGGGCAAGCGGACCTTTCCCGATCTGGTGGCCGGATTGCTGCATCACGGCCTGCCACCCGACACCCCCGCCCTGCTGGCCGAGGCGGTCAGCCATCCACAGGAAAGACTGACCCGCACGACCATTGCCGATCTGGCCACGACGCTGGAGCAGGCGCGCAGCGACGATCCGGCCATCATCCTCTATGGCGCCCTCTTCGACCCGGACGCCTGTTCAGCGCAACCCTCGTCGCAAGAAAGGACATCGCCTCGCCATAAGACTTGACCGACCGCCCGCTTGGGCGCAGACAAAGACCCAAGGTGCCCCGCGCAGGACATGCAAAGGGCTGAAACGGGAATGAGGAAGGGCGGACCAAATTGCGGCGCCCCACCCTCAGCCGCCCCCGCGACTGTCAGCGGTGAGCGACCATTCAAGATGCCACTGACCGCCCATCGGTCGGGAAGGTGGATGGAAGCAACGACCCGCGAGCCAGGAGACCGGCCTTGCCAACCGAAACCAATCCGCCGTCGGGTGTGACGGCAAGGAGACACATATGCATATCGAACCGGGCCTCGTGGATGGGGCAAAAATCACATTGAGCTATGCGACGGCGGCGGGCGCAGGTGCCACAGGTCTGTGGTATGCGGCGCGGGCCGTCACGGACCGGGGTGCCGCTTCGCTGATCCTGCGCAGCGCCTTGGCGGGCGTGCTCACCTTCCTCTTTTTCGAGGTGCTGCCGACCTTTCCCGTGGGCGTGTCCGAGGTTCATTTCATCCTCGGCTCGACGCTCTTCCTGATCCTTGGCGCGGGACCATCGGCCATCGGACTGGTGCTTGGGCTGCTGATCCAGGGGCTGTTCTTCGCCCCGGCCGATCTGCCGCAATTCGCGATGAACATGACCACGCTGCTGGTGCCGCTTTTTGCCCTGACCGCGCTGGCACGACGGACGATTGCCCCCGGCACAGCCTATGTGGACCTCAGCTATGCGCAGGTTCTGACCCTGTCCGCCTGCTATCAGGGCGGCGTGGTCGCATGGGTGGCCTTCTGGGCGATCTATGGCATGGGTGCCGCGGCTTTCGCGCCGGTCGGCACCTTTGCCCTGGCCTATATGGCGGTGATCCTGCTCGAGCCGCTGGTCGATCTGGCGGTGCTGGCCGCCGCCAAGGGGCTGCGCGGCAGGCTGCCTGCCACATTGGTGACATCGCGGCTCTACGCCGCAGCCTGAGGCCAACCCGATCCGCACTGGCGCGGTCCCATCGGGGCCGCGCCTTTCATCTTCACGGGAGGCATGGGTGCTGCACCTCTCCATCATCGGCATCGGCACGGGCAATCCCCGGCATGTCACCGCCGAGGCGGTTGCCGCCATGAACGACGCCGATCTGATCCTCATCCCGCTCAAGGGCGAGGACAAGGCCGACCTGGCCGGGTTGCGCCATGCGATCTGCCGCACCGCCGTGACCAATCCCGCCACACGGATCGTGGAGATTGACCTGCCGGTGCGTGATCCGTCCATTCCCGACTACCTGTCGCGGGTCACGGCCTGGCATGATGCCATTGCCGCCCGCTGGCGCGCGACGATCACCGCCCATCTGCCGCAGGGCGCCACGGCACGGGTGGCCTTGCTGGTCTGGGGCGATCCGTCGCTTTATGACAGCACCCTCAGGATTGCCGCGCGGCTGCACGCGCACCTGCCCTTGACCGTCAAGGTCATTCCCGGGATCACCGCCATTCAGGCGCTCTGCGCCGCCCATGCCATCCCCCTCAATGATCTTGGTACCCCGGTGCTGCTGACCACGGCGCGGCAGTTGCGCGACCATGGCTGGCCTGCGGGTATCGGCTCTGCCATCGTCATGCTGGACAGCGGCGGCGCGTTCAACACGCTGGAGGCTTCAGCCTTTGACATCTGGTGGGGGGCCTATGTCGGAATGCCCGAAGAAATCCTGATCGCGGGCCCGCTTGCCGAGGTCGCCCCCCAGATCCTGCGGCAGCGGGCCAAGGCGAGGGCCGCGCATGGCTGGATCATGGACATCTATCTGCTGCGTCACCGCGGCATCACGGATCACCCTGCTCCAGCCTGATCCACGCCGCCTGCGACCCGCACCCGCGCGCCGCGCGCCGCGATCCGGGTTGCCGGAACCGCCGCTCTGGGGCACTCTTGCATCGGTGCCCTCGGGCGACAGTCGCGACAGCGGCAAGACAGGCGCAGGGCAGAGCCAACCCTAGGATGACAGCAGCACAGGAGACGGGGACGATGACGGGGGATGACGAAGCCAAGGTATCCGGGCGCCTGAACGGCGAACAGTTCGAGCCGGAGAAACCGGACAACATGGGTCTGCGTCTTCTCTACATGATCATGATCGCCATCATGATCTCGCTGGCGCAAACGATCCTGACGGTCGCGACCGTCGTGCAATTCGTCATCATGCTGGTCAACACGAACGAGCCGAACAAGCGGCTGGCCGATTTCGGCACCGATCTGGGCATCTGGATGGCCAAGGCCGCACGGTTCCAGACAGCGGCCAGCAATGTCAAACCCTGGCCCTGGACCGAGTTGGACTGACCCGCCGCCCAGGCTGACCCTTGTGACAGGCTCAGCGTGACAGCAGATCCTGCACCGCTTGCCGCAGCACCGCCTCGTCCTCGGGGTTCAACGCGGGATTGCCCGCGCGGTGCCCCCAGATCGACTCGATCGGGCGAAACACGGCATCCGGCATCATCGCGGTCTCCAGCGCGCTGTCCTCGGGCGTGAAATAAAGATCGGTGCGCCCGGGCATGATGATCGACCGCGCCGTGATCGCCCCCAGCGCCCGTTCCAGATCGCCGTCGTAAATCGCATTGTCCGAAATGTCCGAGGCGAGCCATGTCTCCAGACTGGCCAGCAGGTCATGCGCATCCCGGCGCAGGAAATTCGCCTCCCACGAGCGGACCAGAAAATCCTCCAGCGACGCGAACCCCACGGTTTCAAAGAGCTTTTCCCGGTAGAAGGCCTGCGACATCGCCCAGCCGGCATAGACCCGCCCCATGGCCCGCAGACCGCGCACGGGATGGGCGGCGAAATGCGTCCCCGTCCAGGCCGGATCGCCCGTCAGCGTCGCGCGCACGCCTTCCAGAAAGACCCGGTTATGGATCGAGGTGCGCGCAGATCCGCAGACCGCGCAGATCCGCGCCACCTGATCCGGAAAGATCGCACCCCAATGCAGCGCCTGTTGCGCGCCCATCGACCAGCCATAGATCAGCGCCAGATGCTCGATCCCGAACACCTCGGCCAGCAGGCGGCGCTGCGCATGGACATTGTCCCAATGGGTCACGACAGGCCAGCGATCCGGTCCGAAAGGCGGCTGTGCATTGGACGGCGAGGATGACAGCCCGTTGCCGAACATATTGGGGATGATGATGAACCAGTCGGTCGGGTCCAGCACCCGCCCCGGACCGATCAGCCATTCGGTATCATGATGCTGCGCACCATAGGACGTGGGGTAGAGGATCACATTCGAGCGATCCTGCGCCAGCCGCCCATAGGTCTTGTAGACCAGCCTTGCCTGCGGCAGGACCATGCCGCGTTGCAGGCGCAGGTTCGGGATCTCGAAAACCTGTGCGGTGTCGCTCATGTCACACACTCCTGCTGCTGCGCCTGCGCAAGCGTTAACAGGTCTGGCGCAAAACAGAAGGCCGAAGAGGACAGTGCCCCGCCCGCCCCTCGCCCTTCGCGGCCTCAGCCCATCCCCTGCGCATCCCAGACGACACGCCCGCCGCAGATCGTCGTGACAACCTGCAAGCTGCTGATCCGGTCCGGCGGGACCGCCTCGATATCCCCCGACAGGATCACCACATCGGCCAGATAGCCGGGCCGCAGTATCCCCTTGCGATCATCGGTATGTTCCGCATAGGCCCCCCCGATCGTATAGGCGGCCAGCGCCTCACGCAGGCTGACCGTCTCATCCTGCGCACCGTCATAGGGCGCCCGCGTCACCGCCGCCTGAATCGAGCGCAGCGGGTTCACATCCGCCACCGGCCAATCCGAGGCAAAGACGATCCGCGCCCCCGCATCCCTGAGGCTGCGCGTCAGATAGGCATCACGCCAGCGGGCGCGCCCGATCTTGTCCAGCGTCGGGAAAAGCGGGAAATCCAGCGCCCCCGGCGGATGCGAGGGCTGGACCGAGGCGACAACCCCCAAAGCCGCCATCCGCGGAATATCGGCGCGGTCGATCAGTTCGATATGTTCGATCCGGTGCCGCGCGTCGCGTGCGCCATTGGCCTGTCGCGCCGCCTCATAGCCATCCAGCACCCGGCGCACCGCCCCGTCCCCGATGGCATGGACCGCGATCTGAAGACCGCGCCTGTCCGCCGCGATGCAGATGTCGGCAAAGCGATCCGCGTCATGCAGCGGCTCTCCGCGCCAGCCCGGGCGGTCGGGATAGTCCTGCAACATCACGGCCGTGCCGCTGTCCACCACACCGTCCATGAACATCTTGACGAAACCCGAGGCCAGCCAGTCGTCATTGTATTGCGCGCTCAGGGCGCTGGCCGTCTCAAGCTCTGACAGGTCATGGTCATTGCGGAAATGCATGGGCACCCGCACCCGCGCCGTCAACCGCCCGGCCCGGCGCAGATGGTCCAGCACCTCCAGCGTGTAACGGTTGCCATCCATGTTCACCAGGCTGGTGAACCCGTGCCGCGCGCAATGGCGCAACCCGCGCTCCATCGCGGGCAGATCGGCCATCATCTCGGCCTGTGTCGGCGCGGGCACCGGGTCGCGCCCCGTGGCGATGCCCGACATGATCCGATGCTCTCCTGCCAGACGCAGAACGGGCGCCTTGGCCTCGAACTCGCGCAGCTCGCCGGTGGCCATGCCATTCTGCATCACGATCTCATTGCCGGGGCCGACCGGGCCGCCATGAAGGATGCCCGACATCTCGAGGGCCATCGTATTGGCCCAGGCCGTGTGATGATCCGCCGCCAGCAGGCAGACCGGACGATCCGGCAGAATGGCATCCAGATCATGCCGCGTCAGTGCGCGCCCGTCATAGATGCCATAGTCGCAGGATTGCCCCACGATCACCCCGCGCTCCGGATGGGCCGCCGCAAAATCCCGGATCGCCTTTGTCAGCGCCTCCGGCCCCTCCACCCCCAGAAGGTGCAGATGCACCAGTTCCGAGCCACCCATGAAAAGGTGCAGATGGCTTTCGATGAACCCCGGCAGGACCGTAGCCCCCCGCGCGTCGATCCGGCGGCACTCCGGCCCCGCCATGGCCAGCGCCTCATCCCCCAGCGCGGCGACCCTGTCGCCGGACAGCGCCACCGCCCCTGCCTCGGGCCTGTCGGGGTCCATGGTCAGAACGCGGGCATTGAAAATCACAAGCGTGGCGGTCATCGGGCACCCTCTGGATTGCTCCGTTCCAGCCTAGCAGCCCGGATTCCGGCGGTCCATGTGATTGATCGCAGGCCGCGATTGCCACCATGGCCCGGACCAGCGCGGCAAATGACCCCACGGAACAGCCCGCCTTCGCGAAAAAGGGGGAACCGGCGGCACTGCGGGCTCGTTTCCCTGCCAAGCCCGTCCGGTGCCGCGATCCTGCCGCCGGGCGCAGACTGCGATTTGCAAAGGAGAATGCGATGAAAATCCTGATGGTTCTGACCTCCCACGACCAGCTTGGCGATACGGGCAAGAAGACCGGCTTCTGGCTCGAGGAATTCGCCGCCCCCTATTATGTGTTCAAGGATGCCGGGGCGGAAATCACGCTGGCCTCGCCCAAGGGCGGGCAGCCGCCGCTGGACCCGGCAAGCGACACCAAGGACGCGCAGACCGAGGCGACGGATCGTTTTAAGCAGGACGATGCCGCGCAGAAGTCGCTGGCCAACACGGCGGTTCTGTCCGACGTGGAAGCCGAAGGGTTCGATGCGATCTTCTATCCCGGCGGCCATGGCCCGCTATGGGATCTGGCCGAGGATGCACAGAGCACCGCCCTGATCGAGGCATTCGCGGCCAACGACCGCCCGATCGGCGCTGTGTGCCATGCGCCGGCCGTGTTCAAGCATCCCAAGGCGGCCGATGGCAAACCGCTTGTCTCCGGTAAGACCGTCACCGGCTTCACCAATTCCGAGGAAGAGGGCGTGGGCCTGACCCAGATCTTGCCCTTTCTGGTCGAGGACATGCTGAAAGCCAACGGCGCGCAATATCACAAAGGGGCGGATTGGGACTCCTTCTTGGTCGTGGATGGCCGGCTGGTGACGGGGCAGAACCCCGCCTCCTCGGCCGGCGCGGCGCGCGCCTTGCTGGCGTTGATTTGATACGGATATGATATTGAAACAGTCCTGATATAGAACAGGACTGATCAAGACATCAGGAAGGCCGGGCACCCCATGTGCCCGGCCTTGCCTGTCTCTGATCCGATCCCGCGCCCCGCCGCTACATCACGCGCAGGCGTTGCAGGCGCAGCGCGTTCAGCGTGACCAGAACAGTTGTGCCGGTATCGGCCAGCACCGCCATCCACAGCGTCGCATCGCCCGTCACCGACAACACCAGAAGCACCGCCTTGAGGCCCAGCGCGACCGCCACGTTTTGCAGGGTATTGCGACGCGTGCTGCGGGCCAGACGGATCATCGCAGGGATGCCGCGCAGGTCGTTGCGCATCAGCGCCGCATCCGCCGCCTCAAGCGCCACATCCGTGCCGCTGCCCATGGCGACGCCGATCGTGGCCCGCTTCAATCCGGGGGCGTCGTTGATCCCGTCGCCCACCATCATCACGCCGCCCTGCTCTGCCAGGGCGCCCAGCGCCGCCAGCTTATCCTGCGGCAAAAGGTTCGCCTCGGCGCGCAGCCCCAGCAGATCGCCCAGATGCCGCGCCGCACCGGCATTGTCCCCGGTCAGGATCACAGGCACCACCCCCTGCGCGCGCAGCGCGGCAATCGCCGCCACAGCCTCGGCGCGGGGGGTGTCGGACAGGGTCATCAGACCGGCCACGACACCGGCGTGACGCAGAACGACGACACTCGCCCCCGCAGCCTCCGCTGCCTCGGCCACAGGCACAAGCGCCGCAGGCAGGTTCGGCAGCCCCGCATGACGCAGGCTGACCGCCTGCACAAGCACTCCCTCCAACAAGGCCTCGGCCCCGACACCGGGCAGACCGCGGGCCTGCACGACAGGGCGCGGCTCCGCGCCCTGTGCGCGGGCCTCCTCCAGAATGGCGCGGGCCAGCGGATGCGACGACCCCGCTTCGACCGAGGCGGCAAGCCGCAGCACCTCGCCCCCGGACCAGACGGGCGCAGCGTGCAGCCCGGTGACGGAGAACCGCCCCTCGGTCAGGGTGCCGGTCTTGTCTACGATGAGCGTGCCGACCGAGGCCATCCGCTCCAGCGCCTCGGCGTCCTTGATCAGCACGCC